>DATAUN010000168.1:0-17184 GCA_036268235.1 Gaiellaceae bacterium | reverse complement strand
GCTTCGTGATCACCACACCGGATGCACATCACACCGGTTGAACGCGCCTGCCGCCTCAGCGGTTACGAGCCGAGCGCCTCCTCGATTCCGGCCTGCCACCAGGGATCCGGGGCCGGCGGGGGCGCCGCGAGGGCCTCGGCGACCGCTTCGGCGACCGGCTCCGGCTGCGGCGGGTCGAGCTCCGTCTCCATTGCGGCAGCCTAACCGTCCGAACGGGACTCACCCGTTCGAGGGATTCTGCTCAAGGACAACGGCGTTCACCCCTTCGGGTGATGGCTCTGGGCTCGCCGGTGCAGGAGTATTGGCCCCAATGCGGCACCAATCTCGGAGGAATTCCCCCATGCTCCAGTGGAACTCGAAGCTGACGTTGATCGTGCTCGTGGCGCTCCTGGTCGCGCTTGCAGCCGTTCTCGGCAACTTCAACTGGCTCGTCAACTTCAACTGGTAGCGACCGCAGCAGTGTTGTGAGCGGTCGGGCGCTACCACCCGCGAGGCTTCTCGCGGTTGTCGCGCCTGTCTCCCTGGTCGGCGTCGCCGCGTACCTTGCGGCGACGTTTTCCTTTGCACGGGATGCGGGCCCGGCGACGACCGTCCTTGGCGTGGGCGCGTTGCTCGTCGCCTCGACGCTCGGCGAGCGCTTCCCGGTTCCCGTCGAAGGCGCCGACGCCTACGGCGTCTCGCTCGGGTTCGTCTTCGCGGTCGCAGCCCTCGTGCTCTTCGGCTGGGCGCCGGCGACATTCGTCTACGTGACGGCGCCGATCATCGTCCAGCTCGCCGACCGCCGCCCCCTGATCCGCACGCTGTTCAATGCCGGCGTCTTCGGCCTGGTCGGGACGATCGCGGGCTACGTCCTCACTCACGTCCACGGAGACGACGCGGGCGCGATCCTGTTCAAGGTCGGGATCACGAGCGCAATCCTCTACGCGGTCAACATCCCGATCGTGACCGCCGCGATCGCAGCGTCCGGCTCCGAGCTCGGCTACTTCAACCTGATTCGCTCGAATGTGCGCTGGACGATCCTGCCGTTCACGCTGATGTCGTCCACGGCCCTGATGCTGGTCGTGCTCTGGCAGCGCACGCCGTTCCTGTTCGCGGCCCTCGTCGGCCCGCTCGTCGCGATCTCGCTGTACCAGCGCTCGACGCACCGCGCACTGAACGCAATCCGGCTTGCGCTCACCGACCCGCTCACCGGGCTCGGCAACCACCGCCACTTCCACGAGCGGCTCCAGCGCGAGGTGACGGCGGCCGAGGAGACCAGCGGGATCGTCTCGCTGTGCTTCCTCGACATCGACGACTTCAAGCGGATCAACGACCAGTTCGGCCACCCCGCGGGCGACCGCGTGCTGTCGCAGGTCGCCGGACGGCTGCGGCAGGGCGGCGAGGCGTTCCGCCTCGGCGGTGACGAGTTCGCGGTGCTGCTGCCGGCGATGGACGACCGGGCCGCGCTTTCGATCGCCGGGTCGATCGTCGACCGGATCGGCGAGCTCGACCTCGGCGAGATCGGCACGATCACGGTCAGCGCCGGCGTCGCGACGTTCCCTCAGCACGGGCGCGAGCGCGACGGGCTGATCCGGCTCGCGGACGGCGCGCTGTACTGGGCGAAGGAGCACGGCAAGAACCAGGTGCGCCTCGCGCGCTCCGACGTCGTCGAGCTGTCGGAGTTCCGCAAGGTCGCGAGCGGGCCCGACCGCGCCGCCCGGTTCAGCGCGGCGGCGTCACTCGCGCGCGCCGTCGACTCGCGCGACGCGTACACGGGCAGCCATTCCGAGCGGGTCGCGACGACAGCCGCCGCGATCGCCGAGCAGCTCGGGCTTCCGCCCGACGAGGTCGAGCTGACGCGGCTCGCGGCGAGCCTGCACGACCTCGGCAAGCTCGCGATCCCGGAAGAGATCCTCCAGAAGCCGTCGACGCTCTCGAGCGCGGAGTGGCTCGTCATCCAGCGTCACCCGCAGATCGGGTTCCGGATGCTCGAGAGCCTCGGCGTCGACCCGATCGCCGACTGGGTGCTGCATCACCACGAGCGTTGGGACGGCGCCGGCTATCCGGGCGGCCTCGCGGGCGAGGCGATCCCGCTCGGCGCCCGCATCATCTTCGTCGCCGACGCGTTCGACGCGATGACGTCGAACCGGCTCTACCGCACGCCGATCGCACGCGCCGCGGCCCTCGCGGAAGTCGAGCGCTGCGCCGGCACGCAGTTCGACCCCGAGGTCGTGCGCGCGTTCTTCGCCGCGGCCGGTGCGCTCGACACGAGCCTCGTTACGGCCTAAACGCCCGAACCTGGTTTCCGCGCAGCGGAACCAAGGTTCACGTCTGCTGCGGTCGTCAGCTGGCTCACGACCGCAGCAGACGTTCAACCCGGTTCCGGCTTCGCCGGCAACCGGGTTACAGCGGGATGTTGCCGTGCTTGCGCGGCGGGCGGCGCTCGCGCTTCGTGATCGCCGTCCGGAGGGCGTCGATCAGCACCGGCCGCGTGCGCCTCGGCTCGATCACCTCGTCGACGTAGCCGCGCTCGGCGGCCGTGTACGGGTTCGCGAACGCCTCCTTGTACTCGGCGATCAGCTCGGCGCGCCGCGCGTCGGGGTCGGCCGACTCTGCGAGCTCGTTGCGGAAGACGATGTTGACCGCGCCCTCGGGCCCCATCACCGCGACCTCGGCGGTCGGCCACGCGAAGTTGAAGTCGGCGCGCACGTGCTTCGAGCTCATGACGTCGTAGGCGCCGCCGTAGGCCTTCCGCGTGATCACCGTCAGCTTCGGGACCGTCGCCTCGCAGTACGCGTACAACAGCTTCGCGCCGTGGCGGATGATCCCGCCCCACTCCTGCGCCGTGCCCGGCAGGAAGCCGGGGACGTCGACGAACGTGACGAGCGGGATGTTGAACGCGTCGCAGGTGCGCACGAAGCGCGCGGCTTTCTCCGACGCGTCGATGTCGAGCACGCCCGCGAGCGCGCGCGGTTGGTTGCCGACGACGCCGACGCTGTAGCCGCCGAGCCGCGCGAAGCCGCAGACGATGTTCTCCGCATAGAGCGGCTGGATCTCGAGGAACTCGCCATCGTCGACGACCGCGACGATCACCGCCTTGATGTCGTACGGCTTCGTCGGCTCGTCGGGGATCAACTCGTCGAGCTCGGGCGCTTCCCGGTCGACCGGATCGGACGGCGCGTCGTACGGCGTGGGCTCCGTGTTGTTCTGCGGCAGGAAGCTGAGCAGGTAGCGCGCGTCCTCGAGCGCCGACTCCTCGTCGGGCGCGACGAGATGCGCGACGCCCGACTTGCTCGCGTGCGTGAGCGCGCCGCCGAGCTCCTCGAACGTCACTTCCTCGCCCGTCACCGTCTTCACGACGTCGGGCCCGGTGATGAACATGTACGACGTCCCCTCGACCATCAGGATGAAGTCGGTGATCGCGGGCGAGTACACCGCGCCGCCGGCGCAGGGGCCCATCACGAGCGAGATCTGCGGGATCACACCCGACGCCTGGACGTTGCGCCAGAAGATCTCGGCGTAGCCGGCGAGCGACACGACGCCTTCCTGGATGCGCGCGCCGCCCGAGTCGTTGATGCCGATCAGCGGACACCCGTACTTCGCCGCCAGATCCATCACCTTGCAGATCTTCTCGGCGAAAACCTCGCTGAGCGAGCCGCCGAACACAGTGAAGTCCTGGCTGAAGACGAAGACGCGGCGCCCGAAGATCGTTCCGTAGCCGGTGACCACCGCGTCGCCGTAGGGCCGACGCTCGAGCATCCCGAAGTTCGACTCGCGGTGCCGGACGTACCGGTCGAGCTCGACGAACGAGCCCGGGTCGCAGAGCTTCTCGGCCCGCTCGCGCGCGAGCAGCTTGCCCGCCGCCTTGTGCTTCTGCACCGACTTCTCCGAGCCCGCGTGGCGGGCTTCGTCGCGGAGCTCCGCGAGCCACTTGAGCTTCTCGCCGGTCGTCTCGTGCATCGGGCGGAGACTAGTTCACAATAGGAGTGTGAGCCTGGAAGCGGTCCGCGACGCAATCGACAGCTGTACCGAGTCGGAGACGGCGGCATTCGCGCGCCGCACGCGCAACGCGATCGCGCAGGCGATCCTGGAGGAGGCGCTCGCGCACCACGACGAGCCCGCTCCCGACCACGCGCCGCCGGTCGGCGAGCTGCGCCGGACGGTCGGCGACGACCTGGGCGTCACGCTCGCAGCCGTCTACGAGGGCGGAAGCGAGTGGACCTCGCGCGCGATCGACGCGCTCGAGCCGCTCCATGCGCTCGCGCGGGGCCGCTGAATGGAGCCGCTCGACCGCTCGACCGCCTGGCCCTACGACGAGCAGGGCGAGCCGCGCGACTTCTACTACCAGCGCTACGCACATCCGACGGGCGCCGCCGCCGAGGCGAAGCTCGGCGCGCTCGAGGGTGGCGAGGCGCTGCTCTACAGCTCCGGCACGGCGGCGGTCACCGCGTGCGTCTTCGCGCTCTGCCGCCCCGGCTCGACGATTGCGCTGGCCGAGGGCGCCTACTACGGCACCGGCGTCACGTTCGCGCAGTTCGCGCCGTGGGGGCTCCGCGTCGTCGAGTACGACCAGACCGGCCCGCCGCCCGCAGGCGCCGATGTGGTCTGGCTCGAGGCGCCCGCGAACCCGGTCCTCACGCAGCCCGACTGGGAAGCGGCCCGGGCACACGGCGGCACCGTCGTCTGCGACGCGACCCTTTCGACGCCCGTGTTCCTGCGCCCGCTCGATGAAGGAGCGGACCTCTCGCTCCACTCGGCGACGAAGTACCTCTGCGGCCACTCGAACGCGATGCTGGGCGCGACGATCACCCGCGATTCAGACCTGCGCGCGCGGCTCTACGAGGTGCGGACGCGCATCGGCCTCGCGGCCTCGCCGGACGCGGCGGGCGCCCTGCTCCACGGGCTGCCGACGCTCGAGACCCGCATCCGCCGCCAGACAGAGACCGCGACCGAGCTCGCCCGCCGCCTCGCCGACCACGACGCCGTCGAGCGCGTGCGGTATCCCGGGCTCGGTGGCATCGTCTCCTTCGACGTCGCCGACGGCGATGCGGCGCGCCGGGTCGAGACCTCGACGCTCCTGATCGCCAACCAGACCTCCCTCGGCGGTGTCCACAGCACGATCGAGAGCCGCCACCGCTGGGAAGGCGACCGGATCCCCCGCGGACTGCTTCGGCTCTCCGTCGGGCTCGAGGACGCGGACCCGCTCTGGGCCGATCTGGCGCAGGCGCTGGGTCGCTAGTCCCACCGCTTGAAATTGTAAGGCCCACTGCTTAAAGTAAGGATTCGGCAGGTTCCCGGACCGGGAATAGCCGATCAGAGGGCCTTCACGCGTCACTTCGAGAAAGGAAGCTCTGTGGCCACACAGACAAAGCCGCGGGCAGCACGGACCGCTCCCCGCAGCGACAGGACCGGCGACGGCACCGTGATCGCCGCCGCCGACCTCGAGCCGCTGCTCGAGGCACTCCGCGGGGCGACCCGCGGCGAGACCGGCGTCAGGCTCGACGCGCGCAGGCGCGGCCTCGTCGGCAAGCTCAACAAGGCGTTCAACGACCTCGCGGTCTCGCGCGAGCAGACGACGGACGAGATTATCCGCATCGCGACGGCGATCGGCCGCGAAGGCCGCCTCACCGAGCGCGCGAACCTCAAGGCCGCGCAGGGCATCTGGCGGACGAGCCTCGCGGCCGTCAACGCGATGATCGACGACCTCTCGCGCCCCACGCTCGAGGTCGCGCGCGTCATCGACGCCGTCGCCGAAGGCGACCTGAACCAGAAGATGGCGCTGAAGATCGAGGGCCGCCCGGTCAAGGGCGAGTTCCTGCGCATCGGCACCACCGTGAACGCGATGGTCGACCAGCTCTCGTCGTTCGCCGACGAGGTCACGCGCGTCGCACGCGAGGTCGGCACCGAGGGCAAGCTCGGCGGCCAGGCGCAGGTGAAGGGCGTCTCCGGAACGTGGAAGGACCTGACCGACAACGTGAACGGCATGGCGTCGAACCTGACGTCGCAGGTGCGCAACATCGCCGAGGTGACGACCGCCGTGGCCGGCGGCGACCTGACGAAGAAGATCACGGTCGACGTCAAGGGCGAGGTGCTCGAGCTCAAGAACACGATCAACACGATGGTCGACCAGCTCTCGACGTTCGCCGACGAAGTGACGCGCGTCGCGCGCGAGGCAGGTACGGAGGGCAAGCTCGGCGGGCAGGCCGTCGTGAAGGGAGTCGGCGGCACCTGGAAGGACCTGACCGACAACGTGAACCTGATGGTCTCCAACCTGACGACGCAGGTGCGCGGCGTCGCCCAGGTCGTCACCGCCGTGGCCGACGGTGACTTGAACCGCAAGTTCACAATCGAGGCGAAGGGCGAGGTGGCCGCGCTCGCGGACACGATCAACGCCATGATCGACCGGCTGCGCGTCTTCGCGGCCGAGGTGACGCGCGTGGCGCGCGAGGTGGGCTCGGAAGGCAAGCTCGGCGGAGCCGCCGAGGTCGAAGGCGTGTCGGGCGTGTGGCGCGGCCTGACCGAGTCCGTGAACGGCATGGCCGACAACCTGACGAACCAGGTGCGCAACATCGCCGAGGTGACGACAGCGGTCGCGCAGGGCGATCTGACCCGGAAGATCACGGTCGACGCGAAGGGCGAGATCCTTCGCCTGAAGAACACGATCAACACCATGGTCGACCAGCTCTCGTCGTTCGCAGACGAGGTGACGCGCGTCGCACGCGAGGTGGGAACGGAGGGCCAGCTCGGTGGCCAGGCGAACGTGAAGGGCGTCAGCGGCACATGGAAGGACCTGACCGACAACGTGAACTTCATGGCGTCGAACCTGACGACCCAGGTGCGCGGCATCGCCAAGGTCGTCACCGCGGTCGCCGGGGGCGACCTGCAGCAGAAGTTCACGATCGAGGCGCGCGGCGAGGTCGCGTCGCTCGCGGACACGATCAACGCGATGATCGACACGCTGCGCCTCTTCGCCGACCAGGTGACAGGCGTCGCGCGCGAGGTGGGAACCGAAGGCGTGCTCGGCGGTCAGGCAGAGGTGCCGAACGCCGCCGGCACGTGGAAGGCGCTCACCGACAACGTGAACTCGATGGCGAACAACCTGACGACGCAGGTGCGGAACATCGCCGAGGTCACGACGGCGGTGGCACGCGGCGACCTCTCCCGCAAGATCACCGTGCAGGCGAAGGGCGAGGTCGCAGAGCTCGCCGACACGATCAACACGATGGTCGACCAGCTCTCGTCGTTCGCGGACGAGGTCACGCGCGTCGCCCGCGAGGTCGGCGTCGAAGGCCGCCTCGGCGGCCGGGCGACGGTCGAGGGCGTCTCGGGAACCTGGCGGTCGCTGACCGACAACGTCAACCTGATGGTGCGCAACCTCACCGAGCAAGTGCGGAGCACCGCGCAGGTGACGACCGCGGTCGCGAAGGGCGACCTCTCGCAGAAGATCGACGTCGAGGCAGTCGGCGAGTTCCTCGAGCTGAAGGCGACGATCAACACGATGGTCGACCAGCTGTCCGCGTTCGCGGACGAGGTCACGCGCGTCGCGCGCGAGGTGGGAACCGAGGGCCAGCTCGGCGGTCAGGCCCAGGTCGAAGGCGTCTCCGGCGTGTGGCGCGGGCTCACCGAGTCGGTGAACGGCATGGCCGACAACCTGACGAGCCAGGTGCGCAACATCGCCGAGGTGACGACGGCGGTCGCGAACGGCGACCTCTCACGGAAGATCACCGTGCAGGCGAAGGGCGAGGTGGCGGAGCTCGCCGACACGATCAACACGATGGTCGTGCAGCTGAATGCGTTCGCCGCGGAGGTGACGCGCGTCGCACGCGAGGTGGGCACCGAAGGCCGGCTCGGCGGCCAGGCCCGCGTCGAAGGCGTGTCGGGCGTCTGGCGCGACCTGACGGAGAACGTGAACACGCTCGCCGACAACCTGTCGAACCAGGTGCGCAACATCGCCGACGTGACGACGGCCGTCGCAAACGGCGACCTGACGCGCACGATCACGGTCGACGCACGCGGCGAGATCCTCGAGCTGAAGAACACCATCAACACGATGGTCGACCAGCTCTCGGCGTTCTCGTCCGAGGTGACGCGCGTCGCGCGCGAGGTCGGCACCGAGGGCGTCCTCGGCGGCCAGGCCGACGTGAAGGGAGTGTCCGGCACCTGGAAGGACCTCACCGACTCGGTGAACTTCATGGCGAACAACCTGACGACCCAGGTGCGCAACATCGCCGACGTGACGACGGCCGTCGCAAACGGCGACCTGACGCGCAAGATCACCGTCGAGGCGCGCGGCGAGGTCGCCGCGCTCGCCGACACGATCAACCGCATGGTCGATCAGCTCTCGTCGTTCGCGGACGAGGTCACCCGCGTCGCCCGCGAGGTCGGCACCGAGGGTCTTCTCGGCGGCCAGGCGAACGTGAAGGGCGTCAGCGGCACGTGGAAGGACCTGACCGACTCGGTGAACCTGATGGCGTACAACCTGACGACGCAGGTGCGCAACATCGCCGAGGTCACCACAGCCGTGGCCCGCGGTGACTTGACAGCGAAGATCACGGTCGACGTCCGCGGCGAGGTGTCGGAGCTGAAGGAGACGATCAACGCGATGGTCGACCAGCTCCGCGCGTTCTCGTCGGAGGTGACGCGCGTGGCGCGCGAGGTGGGCTCCGAGGGGATCCTCGGCGGCCAGGCCCGCGTCGAAGGCGTCTCCGGGACCTGGGCCGACCTCACCGACAACGTGAACTTCATGGCGTCGAACCTGACGACCCAGGTGCGCAACATCGCCGAGGTCACGACGGCGGTCGCGAACGGCGACCTGACGCGCAAGATCACCGTCGAGGCCTCCGGCGAGGTCGCCGCGCTCGCCGAGACGATCAACACGATGGTCGACCAGCTCTCGTCGTTCGCCGCCGAGGTGACGCGCGTGGCCCGTGAGGTGGGCACCGAGGGCAAGCTCGGCGGTCAGGCAAACGTCAAGGGCGTCAGCGGCACCTGGAAGGACCTGACCGACAACGTGAACACGCTCGCGGACAACCTGTCGAACCAGGTGCGCAACATCGCGGAGGTCACCACGGCAGTGGCCCGCGGCGATTTGACGGCGAAAATCACCGTCGACGTCCGCGGCGAGATCCTCGACCTGAAGAACACCATCAACACGATGGTGGATCAGCTCGCGACGTTCGCCGCGGAAGTGACGCGCGTCGCGCGCGAAGTCGGTACCGAAGGCATCCTCGGCGGCCAGGCCGAGGTCGAAGGCGTGTCGGGCGTGTGGCGCGACCTCACGGACAACGTGAACACGCTCGCTGGAACGCTGACGACGCAGCTCCGCGCGATCGCAGAGGTGACGACCGCCGTGACGAACGGCGACTTGACGCGGGCGATCGCAGTGGACGCACGCGGAGAGGTCGAGGAGCTCCGCGACAACATCAACCAGATGATCACCAACCTGCGCGTCACCACCGAGGTGAACGCGCAGCAGGACTGGCTGAACACGAACACGGCCCGCTTCAGCGGCATGCTCCAGGGGCAGCGCGACCTGAAGCAGGTGAGCCGGCTGACCATGAGCGAGCTCACCCCGCTCGTCGGCGCCCAGCACGGCGGCTTCTTCATGGCCGAGGCTGCCGATGACGGCGATCCGGTCCTGCGCCTGATCGCGAGCTACGCGTACAAGCGGCGCAAGGGGATCGCGAACGTGTTCGGGCTCGGCGACGGTCTCGTCGGCCAGGCCGCGCTCGAGCGCAAGTCGATCCTGATCACGCAGGCGCCTGAGGACTACATCACGATCGGCTCCGGGCTCGGCGAATCTCCGCCGGTGAACATCGTCGTCCTGCCGGTGCTCTTCGAGGACCAGGTGATGGCGGTGATCGAGCTCGCGTCGTTCACGCCGTACTCCGACGCGCACCTCACGTTCCTCGAGCAGCTCTCCGAGACGCTCGGCGTCGTGCTCAACACGATCATCGCGACGATGCGGACGGAGGAGCTGCTGCAGCAGTCGCAGGGGCTCACCCTCGAGCTGCAGAGCCAGTCGGAGGAGCTGCAGGCGCAGCGCGACGAGCTCGAGCGCACGAACCAGGAGCTCGAGGAGCAGGCACGGTCGCTCAAGGCGTCCGAGGAGCTGCTCCAGCAGCAGCAGGAAGAGCTGCAGCAGACGAACGAGGAGCTGGAAGAGAAAGCGGCACTGCTCGCCGAGCAGAACGCACGCATCGAGCAGAAGAACGCAGAGGTCGAGCTCGCCCGCCTGGAGCTCGAGGAGAAGGCGGAACAGCTCGCGCTCTCGTCGAAGTACAAGAGCGAGTTCCTCGCGAACATGAGCCACGAGCTGCGCACGCCGCTCAACTCGCTGCTCATCCTCGCGAAGCTCCTCTCGGACAACCAGGAGGAGACGCTCAGCGAGAAGCAGGTCGAGTTCGCGAAGACGATCTACAACGCGGGCAGCGACTTGCTCGAGCTGATCAACGACATCCTCGATCTCTCGAAGGTCGAGGCCGGGAAGATGGACGTGAACCTCCAGGCGGTGGAGCCCGCCGCAGTCGTCGACTACGTGGAGCGGAACTTCCTTCCCGTCGCCGACCAGAAGGAGCTCGACTTCTCGGTCGTGCTCGGCGAGAACCTGCCGGCGTCGATCGTCACCGACGAGCAGCGGCTGCAGCAGGTTCTCAAGAACCTGCTGTCGAACGCGTTCAAGTTCACCTCGAAGGGCGCTGTGTCGCTGACGGTGTCCCCCGCGCCCGAGGAGCTGAGGTTCGACTCCGACACGCTCCGGGCCTCGGACACGATCATCCAGTTCGAGGTGACGGACACCGGCATCGGGATCTCGGACGACAAGCTGAAGCTCATCTTCGAGGCATTCCAGCAGGCGGACGGAACGACGTCGCGCCGCTACGGCGGCACCGGGCTCGGCCTGTCGATCTCACGCGAGATCGCGCGGCTGCTGGGCGGCGAGATCCGCGTGCGCTCGACGGCGGGCGAGGGTTCGACGTTCACGCTCTACCTGCCGGCCCGCGCGCCGGAGCCGGAAAACACCGACGACCTGCCGCCGTCTCGGTCGCGGCCGGAGCCGGAGGAGCTCGATCCGGTGCAGCTGCTGCCGCACGAGCCGGCCGTCGACGACGACCGGAGCGAGATCGAAGACGGCGACCGCGTCGTGCTGATCGTCGAGGACGACGCGGAGTACGCGGAGATCGAGCTCGCGATGGCACGCGAGCGCGGGTTCAAGGGCATCGTCGCCGTCCGCGGCGACGAGGGCCTTTCGCTCGCGCACGAGTACCGGCCCGACGCGATCATCCTCGACATGAGGCTGCCGGTCAGAGACGGCTGGCAGGTGCTGGAGCAGCTGAAGCGCCACCCGGACACGCGGCACATCCCGGTGCACATCGTCTCGGGCGGCGTCGAGAACGGCGGCGTCCACGACGCGCTCCGCGCCGGCGCGGTCGCTGTCCTCCAGAAGCCGGTCGAGCACGCGCACCTCGACGAGCAGTTCGGCCGGATCGCCGACTTCGTCGAGCGCGGCGTCCGCAACCTGCTCGTGGTCGACGACGACGACGACCAGCGCACTGCGATCGTCGAGCTCGTCGGCACGGGCGAGGACGTCGCGGTGACCGCGGTCGGCTCGTCCGAGGAGGCACTCGAGCTGCTCGAGAGCGACATGCGCTTCGACTGCATGGTGCTCGATCTGAAGCTGCCGAAGATGAGCGGCTTCTCGCTGCTGGAGCGGGTGAAGAAGGACGAGCGGTGGCAGAACCTGCCGGTGATCGTCTACACCGGCCGCGACCTGACCCGCCGCGAGGAGACGCGGTTGAAGAAGTACGCCGAGACGATCATCGTCAAGGACGTGCGCTCGCCGGAGCGGCTGCTCGACGAGACGGCGCTGTTCCTGCACCGCGTCGAGTCGAAGCTGCCCGTCGAGAAACGGCGCATGCTCGAGCAGCTCCACTCCTCCGACGACGTCTTCAAGGGCAAGCGCGTGCTGATCGCCGACGACGACGTGCGGAACGTATTCGCGATCGCGTCGGTGCTCGAGCGCCAGGGCATGCAGGTGCAGTTCGCGGAGAACGGCAACGAGGCGATCGCAACGCTTCAGGCCGACCCCGAGATCGACCTCGTGCTGATGGACATCATGATGCCGGAGCTCGACGGCTACGAAGCGATCCGGTTGATCCGCGAGAAGCCGGAGTTCGCGAAGCTGCCGATCATCTCGCTCACCGCGAAGGCGATGAAGGGCGACCGCGAGAAGTCGATCGCGTCAGGCGCTTCGGACTACATCACGAAGCCCGTCGACACCGATCAGCTCCTCTCGCTGATGCGGGTGTGGCTGTACAGGTAGACCCACAGACTGCCGAGGCCGCCGAGGGGCGGCTGGACCTCGAGACGCTCGAGCTCCAGCTGCTCCTCGAAGGCGTCTACCGGCAGTACGGCTTCGACTTCCGGGAGTACGCTCCGTCGTCGCTGAAGCGGCGCGTCTGGAGACGTGTCCAGGACGAGCAAACGGAGACGATCGCGGGGCTGCTCGCCAAGGTGCTCCACGAGCCGGAGGCGATGGAGCGGCTCCTGCTCGACCTCTCGATCAACGTCACGTCGATGTTCCGCGACCCGTCGTTCTACGTCGCGTTGCGCGAGAAGGTTGCGCCGCTTCTGCACACGTACCCGTTCACGCGGATCTGGGTCGCGGGCTGCTCGACGGGGGAAGAGGTCTACTCGCTCGCGATCCTGCTCACCGAGGAAGAGCTGTACGACCGGACGCTCATCTACGCGACCGACATCAACGAGTCGGTCCTCGAGCGCGCCCGCAGCGGCGTCTTTCCGCTCGACAAGATGCGCGAGTACACGGAGAACTACATCCGCGCCGGCGGCACGCGCGCGTTCTCGGAGTACTACCTCGCGAAGTACGAAGGCGCGCTCTTCGACCGGACGCTCACCGAGAACGTCGTGTGGGCGCCGCACAACCTGGTGCAGGACCGCGCGTTCAACGAGTTCAACCTGATCCTCTGCCGGAACGTGATGATCTACTTCGACCGGCCGCTTCAGAACCGTGTTCACCAGTTGTTCCACGACAGCCTGGGGCGGTTGGGGATCCTGGCGCTCGGGCACAAGGAGTCGATCCGGTTCACGGGGTTCGAGGACCGCTACGAGGAGCTCGACCCCCTCGAGAAGCTGTACCGGAAGATGCGATGAGCGATCTGGTGGCGATTGGCGCTTCATGGGGCGGGCTCGACGTGCTGCGGCAGGTGCTCGGGGAGCTGCCGGCCGACCTGCACGCGGCGATCGTCGTCGCCCAGCATCGCTCGGTCGAGTCGCATCCGACGGCGTATCGCGATCTGCTCAGCGCGGCGACGCGGCTGAACGTGCGCGAGGCCGACGACAAGGACGAGCTCCAGAACGGCACGGTGTACGTGGCGCCGCCGGACTACCACTTGCTCGTCGAGGAGAGCTCGCTGGCGCTGTCGACGGACGAGCCCGTGCAGTTCGCGCGGCCGTCGATCGACGTGCTGCTCGCGAGCGCGGCGGAGTCGCACCGCGAGCGCTGCATCGGCGTGGTCCTCACGGGTGCGAACGCCGACGGTGCGGTCGGGCTGAAGCGCGTGGCCGAGCTCGGCGGTGCCGCGATCGTCCAGGACCCCGTGACCGCAGCCCGGCCGGAGATGCCGCTCGCGGCGCTCGCCGCGGTGCCCGGTGCGCGAGTGGCGTCGATCAGGGAGCTCGCCCCCGCGCTCGTGGAGCTGTGCGGCTGATGCCATCGCTGCTCGTCGTCGACGACCGCCCGCACAACCTGCTCGCGCTCCAGGCGATCCTCGAGCCGCTCGGGCACGAGCTCGTCTCGGTCGCCTCAGGCCCGGAGGCGCTGCGCGTCCTGCTCGGCCGCGACGACTTCGCCGTGATCCTGCTCGACGTCCAGATGCCGGACATGGACGGCTTCGAGGTCGCGGAGGTGATCAAGCAGCGCGACCGCACGAGCTCGATCCCGATCATCTTCCTGACCGCGCTCTCGAAGGAAGAGCGGCACGTCTTCCGCGGCTACGAGGTCGGCGCGGTCGACTACGTCTTCAAGCCGTTCGACCCGGAGCTGCTGCGCGCCAAGGTCTCCGTCTTCGTCGAGCTGTGGGAGAAGAACCGGCAGATCCGCGAGCAGGCCGAGCAGCTCGCCGAACGGGAGCTCGCCGAACTGCGGCGCACGAGCGAGGAGCGCTACCGCCAGCTCGCGGACGCGATGCCGCAGATCGTCTGGACGTCGGATGCCGACGGCATGACGACGTACTACAACCGCCGCTGGTTCGAGTACACCGGCATGACCGAGGACGACGTCGACGAGCACACGTGGACGCGCGTGACGCATCCCGATGACCTCCCGCACGTCCTCGCCCGCCGCACGCAGACGCTCGAGGACGGGTCAGTGTTCGAGGCCGAGTACCGCTTCCTCGCGGCGGACGGCACCTACCGCTGGCATCTCGGCCGTGCCGTACCGATCTCCGAGGTCGGCGACGCAGGCTTCTGGATCGGCACCGCGACCGACATCGACGACCGCAAGCGGATCGAGGAGGCGCAGCGCTTCCTACTCGACGCCGGCGCCGAGCTCTCGCGCTCGCTCGACTGGCGCGCGGGGCTTGCCGCGGTCGCGAAGCTCGCCGTCCCCCGCCTCGCCGACTGGTGCACGATCGACGTGCGCGAGCCCGACGGCGCGCTCGCGTCGATCGCGATCGAGCACACCGACGAGGCAAAGCTCGTCTTCGCGAAAGAGCTCCGCGACCGCTACCGCGAGCACACGATGGGCTCCGCGGGCGTGTTCGACTCGGGAAGCTCGCGGCTCGTCGCGGAGATCACCGACGAGATGCTGCGCGAGGGAGCGCGCGACGAGATGCACCTGGAGCTTCTCCGCGAGCTCGGGTTGCGCTCGTACCTGTGCGTCCCGGTGGTCGCGCGCGGCCAGGTCGTCGCTGCGATCACACTTGTCGCGGCCGAGTCCGGCCGGCGCTTCGGCGAGCTCGACCTGCGCACCGTGGAGGAGCTCGCGCTCCGCATCGGGGCGGTCGTCGACAACTCGCGGCTCTATGAAGAGGTCGAACGGCGAGCGCGTGCGGCGCGGGCGCTGGAGACGATCGCCGACGGTGTTCTGCTCGTCGACCCCGAGCAGCGCGTGGCGCTGTGGAACGAGGCCGCGGTGCAGATCACGGGGATCGAGCGAGCGGACGCGGTCGGTCGCGCGGCGCGGGACGTGCTTCCGGGCTACGAGGACAACGTCGCTTCGGTCGCGGCCGACGGACGGCCGCAGACCGTTCCGGTCGAGATCGACGGCCGCGAGCTCTGGCTGTCCTTCTCCGCCGTCCAGTTCGACGAGGGGACCGTTTACGCGTTCCGCGACCTGACGGAGGAGCGCGGCCTCGAGCGGATGCGCGCCGACTTCGTCGCGACGGTCTCACACGAGCTGCGCACGCCACTCGCCGCGATCTACGGCGCCGCGATCACGCTCCGGCGCACCGACCTCGACCTCGGCGAGGAGATGCGCGCGCGCCTGCTGCAGGTCGTCGCGGACGAGTCGGACCGACTGGCGCAGATCGTGAACGACGTCCTGCTCGCCTCGCATCTCGACTCGGGCCAGCTCCAGCTGCACATCGAGACCGTCGACGCGGCGAAGGTGACGCGCACCGTCGTCGAAGCGGCGAAGGCGCACCTCCCGGACGGAGTCACGATCGAGTTCAGTGCGCCGAAGAAGCTGCCGGCAGTGGCCGCCGACGAGCAGCAGCTGCGCCAGGTGCTCGTCAATCTGGTCGAGAACGCAGTCAAGTACTCGCCCGACGGGGGCCCGGTGAGGATCGAGCTGCATCGAGGCGAGCGACGCGTGCGCTGGACGGTCGTCGACGAGGGCCTCGGGATTCCCGTCTCCGAGCGGCGCCGCGTCTTCGAGAAGTTCTACCGCCTCGACCCGAACATGACCCGCGGCATCGGCGGCACCGGCCTCGGCCTCTACATCTGCCAGGAGCTGGTGCGCCGGCTGGACGGCCGCATCTGGGTCGACGGCAACAGCGGCAAGGGCTCGAAGTTCCACGTCGAGCTTCCGGCCGCGGAAGTGCGCAAGCGCGAGACGGTCGCGGTCTAGCCCCGAGAGCCGGAGAGGGGACTCGAACCCCTGGCCCTTCGATTACAAATCGAAAGCTCTACCAACTGAGCTACTCCGGCGCGCTTGCATGGTACGCGACGCAAACTCGGGAACGTAGTTCGCCTCCGGCGAACGAAGTTCCGGCGCTACTGGAGGACGGCGCGGCCGGACTGGTGGGTGAGGATCTTCCGCTTCACCCGCTGGAGCGCGTTGTCGATCGTCTTCGTGTCGCACGCGAGCTCTTCGGCCATCTGCTCGTACGACGAGCCTTCGAGATAGAGCCGCAGCGCGTCGGCCTCGAGCGGCGAGAGCGTCGTCGAGAGGCAGCCGACGAGCGACTGGAGCTCCTCGGTCGAGATGACGCGCACCGACGGGTCGTTGACCGCGGGGCCGGGCAGCGCGTCGCCGAGCGTGCAGTCGTCGCCCTCCTGGCCGGCAGGCGTGTGGCTGAACGAGACGTACGAGTTCAGCGGCGCATGCTTGAACCGGGTGGCGGTCTTGATCGCCGTGATGATCTGGCGCGTCACACACAGCTCCGCGAACGAGCGGAACGAGGTCTCCTTGTCCGGCCGGAAGTCGCGCACCGCCTTGTACAGGCCGACGAGGCCCTCCTGAATGAGGTCCTCGGAGTCGCCCCCGGCGAGGAAGTACGAGCTCGACTTCAGCCGGACGAACGACGTGTAGCGGCGGATCAGCGTGTCCATGGCGACGCTCGAGCCGTTGCGCGCCTTCAGGACGAGCTGCAGATCCTCAAGCTCTCGTTGAACCTTCTGCGGCGACTTCTGGGCGTATGCGGTACGGACGGCCACGGTGGATTACCCCCGGTTTGCGGACGTTTTCCAGGTGAGCTTCCGTCCAGCACCATGAAAGTCTCACCCTTAGGTTGAGGTGAATCTAGCATGGTCCCGCAAGGAGCACAAGCCCGAATTGCACTGGACCCGCTTACTCGCCTCGGCGCAGCCGTTCCAGGCGAGCCCGGGTCTCCGGGTCCAGCTTGCCGCCGAGCCCCTGTGGCCGCTCCTCGATGTGCGGCGCCCGGGCGAGGTCGCGGGCGAAGGCCGCCGAGGCGATCTTCGCGACGCCCATCCCGGAGGCGGCGGCGACCGTGGCGTCGCTCGTCA
>DATAUN010000167.1:0-9930 GCA_036268235.1 Gaiellaceae bacterium | reverse complement strand
CCGGCGTCGTGAAGAACGTCGCCGCCTCCACCCACTCCCCGCCGTGCAGTCCCGTCTCCTCGCGGAGCTCGCGCTTCGCCGTCTCGAGCGGCGACTCGCCCTCCTCGACGCCGCCCGCGGGCAGCTCGAGCATCGGCCCACCGACCGGCACGCGCTGCTGCCGCACGAGCGTGACGAAGCCGTCGACGTCGACCGGGACGATCGCGACCGCCGGCCCGTGCACGACAACGTCCCTGCCGTCGCGGCGCTCGACATTGAAGATCGGACCTTCGTAGAGCGACATCGGCAAGATCTTGCCCGATGGTCACCGTCGCGATCGCCACACCCCTCGAGCCCGAGCTCGTCGACCGCCTCCGCGCCGTCGACGACCGCCTCGACATCCGCTTCGACCCCGACCTGCTGCCGCCGCCGCGCTGGCCCAGCGACCACGTCGGCGACCCCGCCTGGTCGCGGACGGCCGAGCAGGAGGAGCGCTTCACGGCCCTCGTCGCCGGCGCGGAGGTGCTCTTCGGCTTTCCCCGTGAGGATCCCAAGCAGATCGCGTGGGCGGTCCGCACCGCTCCGGGGCGCCGCTACGTGCAGGCGACGTTCGCCGGCGCCGGGCAGCAGCTCGCCGGTGCGCGCCTGAGTCGCGACGAGCTCGACCGGATCCTCTGGGCGAGCTCGAGCGGCGTGCACGCGACCCCGCTCGCCGAGTGGAGCATCTTCGGGATCCTCGCCTTCACGAAGGGGCTGCCCCGCCTTCTCGCCGATCAGCGCGAGCACCGCTGGGGCCACTACCCGGTTGCAGAGCTCTCCGGATCGACGGTGCTCGTCGTCGGCCTCGGTGCGATCGGACGGGAGGTGGCGCGGCTTGCCGAGGCGTTCGGGATGCGCGTCCTCTCGGTCCGGCGCGAGCACGGCGATCTCGACGAGCTGCTCCCGCAGGCGGATGCGATCGTCGTGACCCTTCCTCTGACCGACGAGACTCGAGGTCTGATCGACCGCGAGCGGATCGGAATGATGCGGACCGGCGCGATCTTCGTGAACGTCGGCCGCGGCGGCGTCGTCGACGAGGACGCGCTCGTCGAAGCGCTGCGCGACGGTCGCCTCGCCGGCGCGGCTCTCGACGTCTTCGCCACGGAGCCGCTGCCCGCGGACAGCCCGTTGTGGGACCTCGACAACGTGATCATCAGCCCGCACACCTCGGCGCTCTCCGTTCGCGAGAACGAGCGGATCGTCGAGCTCTTCGCCGAGAACCTGCGCCGTTACCTGGCGGGCGAGGAGCTGCTCAGCCGCATCCGCACCGACACGTTCTACTGAGCGAGCGCAGCGTCCACGAGCGCGAGCGTCACGTCCACCATCGCCTCGAGGTCCGCAACGGCGATGTGCTCGTTCGCGGTGTGGATGTCCGTCATGCCGTTCGCGAGGTTGACGCACTGGAGGCCGCGCTCGTTGAACACGTTCGCATCTGCGGCGCCGCCCGACAGGTCGTAGACGACTTCGTGCCCGCAGCGCTCGAGCGCGGCCGCCGCCAGAGCGACGGCGCGGTCGCTCTTCGCGAAGCGGTAGCCGCGGTAGCTCTTGCGCGCGGTGGTCTCGACGTCGCACTCGAAGACCCCGGCAGCAAACGTGATCGCGTCCTGCATCTCCTGGACGAGGTCGGCGAGCTTGCGCTCGTCGTGCGAACGCGCTTCGGCGACGAACGTGCACCACTCGGGGACGATGTTCGTTGCGGTGCCGCCCTTGATCGTCCCGACGTTCGCGGTCGAGTCGTCATCGACGCGCCCGAGCCGGAACTCCGAGATCGCCCGCGCAGCGGCGGCGATCGCCGAGCGTCCGTCGTCGGGATGCATGCCCGAGTGCGCGGCACGACCGTGGAAGGTCACCTCGAGCGACTGCGAGTACGGCGCGCCCAGGATCACCGTCCCGATCGGCGCCGCCTGGTCGTAGACATAGCCCGTGCGCGCGTGGAGCCGCGTGTGGTCGAACGCGTACGCGCCGACGAGCCCGACCTCCTCCTTCGGAGTGAAGAGCAGCTCGATGCCGGCGTGCGCGCGGCCCTCGGCGAGCAGCCGGCGCGTCGCCTCGAGCATCACCGCGACTGCCGCCTTGTCGTCGGCGCCGAGGATCGTGCCGGCGGCGTTGCGCACGATGCCGTCGTCGATCGCCGGCTCGATCGCGGCGGTCGGCGGCACCGTGTCGAGGTGCGCGCAGAGCAGCAGCGGCTCGCCCGCGGCGGTCGGCTCGAGCCATGCGTAGAGGTTTCCCATGTTCGAGCCGGTCTCCGGCCCGGTGGCGTCCTCGTCGACCGGCAACCCACAGTCGCGCAGGTAGCGGGCGACGGCGTCCGCGACCGCCCGCTCCTCACCGGGCGGGCTCGGCAGCGCCGCCAGCTCACAGAACAGATCGCAGACCTCGGGCGGCACCGGACGAAGATCCTATGCGCGCCCGTCGATCCGCCGTATACCTCTTGAAAGATGTAGAGGAAACTGCTGCAATCTGAACCCGTGAACGTTGCCGACACGCTGATCCAGACCGCCCTCCTCGGCGAGGCCGTCGACAACGGCCCCGCGCCGATCTTCGTTGCGGACGAGACTCGCCGCTACGTGGCGGTCAACCGCGCCGCCTGCGATCTGCTCGGCTACACGCGCGAGGAGCTGCTCGCCCTGCGCGTCGACGACGTCGCTCCGAACATCCCGCGCTGGGAGGAGATGCGGTCAAACGGCAGCCTCGCCGGCACGGCCGACCTGAAGCGGAAGGACGGGACGATGGTGCCGTTCTCGTACATCGCCGGCGAAACCGTCGTCGCCGGCATGCCCGTGTACGTCTCGGTGGGCTCGGGCTCGGACTAGGCGACTTCGACGCCGGCGCGCGTCCGTGCGCGCTCGAGGGCGGCGGCGACGAACTCCCGGAAGAGTGGCGCGGGCCGGGTGGGCCGCGACTTGAACTCGGGGTGGAACTGCGAGGCGACGAACCACGGGTGGTCGGGCAGCTCGATGATCTCGACGAGGCGGCCTTCCTGGAACGTGCCGCTGATGACGAGGCCCTCGTCGACGAGCTGCTGGCGGTAGGCGTTGTTCACCTCGTAGCGGTGACGGTGGCGTTCGGCGATCACCGGCTCGCCGCCGTACACCTCGCGCGTGCGGGTTCCCTCGCCCAGCTCGACCGCCTGCGCGCCGAGGCGCATCGTGCCGCCGAGGTCCTCGACTTCCTTCTGCTCGGGCAGCAGGTCGATCACGGGGAACGGCGTCTCCGGGTCCATCTCGGTCGAGTTCGCGCCGTCGAGGCCACACACGTGACGCGCGAACTCGGAAACGGCAACGTGCATGCCGAGGCAGATGCCGAGGTACGGGATGCGGTCCTCGCGCGCCACGCGGCAGGCGAGGATCTTCCCCTCCCAGCCGCGCGAGCCGAAGCCGCCCGGCACGAGCACTCCGTCGACGCCGGCGAGCTCGCCGCGCGCCTCTTCGAGCGTCATGTCCTCGGCGTCGACCCAGCGCACGTGCACGCGGCAGCCGTTGTGGATGCCGGCGTGCTTCAGCGCCTCATGCACCGAAAGGTACGCGTCGTGGAGCTTCACGTACTTGCCGACGAGCGCGATCTCGATCGACTCGCGGCGCTCGTTGATGCGCTCGGTGAGCTCGGTCCAGTCGGCGAGGTCGGGCTCCGGCGCGTCGATGCCGAGCTTGCGGCAGACGAGCTCGTCGAGGCCCTGCTCGCGCAGGTCGAGCGGCACGAGGTACACGTCGGGAACGTCGGAGTTCGTGATGACGGCATCGACGTCGACGTCGGCGAAGAGCGCGATCTTGTCGCGGATGTCGTGCGCTAGCGGCTCGGTGGAGCGGCATACGAGGATGTCCGGATGGATACCGATGCGCCGCAGCTCGTTGACGGAATGCTGCGTCGGCTTCGTCTTCAGCTCGCCGGCCGTCTCGATGTACGGAACCAGCGTGACGTGGAGATAGACCACGTTCTCCTGGCCGACCTCGCGCCGGAACTGGCGAATCGCCTCGAGGAACGGCAGCGACTCGATGTCGCCGACCGTCCCGCCGATCTCGGTGATGACGACGTCGGTGCTCGTAGCGTCGGCGACGGAACGGATCCGCGACTTGATCTCGTTCGTGATGTGCGGGATGACCTGGACGGTCGAGCCGAGGTACTCGCCCTTGCGCTCCTTGCGCAGCACGCGATCCCAGACGGCCCCCGCCGTGTGGTTCGCAGCGCGCGAGAGATTTTCGTCGATGAACCGCTCGTAGTGGCCGATGTCGAGGTCGGTCTCGGCGCCGTCCTCGGTGACGAACACCTCGCCGTGCTGGAACGGGCTCATCGTGCCCGGGTCGACGTTGATGTACGGGTCGAACTTCTGGACCTGCACCTTGAGCCCGCGCGCCTTCAACAGACGCCCGAGGGACGCTGCGGTGATGCCCTTCCCAAGAGACGAGACGACGCCGCCGGTGACGAAAACGTACTTGGCCACCTACATCCCGCTCTCCGTGATTCGACTCACGGAACTCCACACTAGCAGTGCCCCGCGCTTCATCACTCGGCGGATGGTAGGGAGCACGTCGGCTAGATCGACGCGGCAGTCTGAACGAGGTCGTACAGCCGCTTCACTGCGAGCTTCGCGTTGCCGCGGCTGACGACGACCGTCGCGCGCGTCCGGTCCGGCGCGGTGGCGTGCAGCCTGATCTCCGCGTCGAGCTTCGGCTCGAGGAGGTGGAAGCTGAACCGCTCATAGAGCTCGACGTCGCCGACGAGCAGCATCGTCTCGACCGAGCGCCGCCCCGTGAAGAGGTTCCGCTTAATCGCGTGCACCTTCCAGCGGGCGCCGGGCGCAAAGCCGCGCACGTCGGGCTCGACGCCCGTGATCCCGGGCCACCAGTCCGGCAGGTGGTACGGCTCCGCGAGGAACGCCCAGACGTCCGCGCGCGGCGCGAGCAGCTCCAGGCTCGCCTCCCTCACCGGTCGAGCGAGGCGAGAAAGTCGGCGCCGCCGAGCATCCGCTCGACCTCGTCGCGCCGCTGTGCATCGTCGAGCGGCTCGATCCGCGTGTGGGTCGGGTCGCCGGGCACCTTCTCGACGCTGAAGTGGCGGTCGGCGACCGTCGCGATCTGCGGGAGATGCGTGATCGTCACGACCTGCGCCCGTTCGGCGAGGCGGCGGAGGGTCTCGGCGACCGCGTGCGCAGTCGTGCCGCCGATCCCGGCGTCGATCTCGTCGAACACCATCGTCTCGCCGCCTGCGACGGCCGCGATCGCGAGCGCGACGCGGGAGAGCTCGCCGCCCGACGCGGTCTCGGCAACCGGGCCGAACGGCAGCCCGGCGTTCGGCCGGATCAGGAAGGCGACGTCATCCGCACCGCTCGCGCCGGGCTCGCGGTCCGAGACGACGACCTGGAACTCGCCGTCGCCGAGCCCGACCCCGCGCAGCTCCTCGGCCACCGCTGCCGCGAACGGCTCCGCCGCCTTGCGGCGGCCCGCGCGCAGCTCCGCGTGGCTGCGGTCGACCCGCGCCTGCGCGTGCGCAAGCGCCGCCTCCGCCGCCTGCACCGGGTCGTGGCCGTCGTCGAGCTTCGCGAGCTCGGCTCGCGCCTCCGTCCCGCGCTCGAGCAGCTCGGCGTAGGTCTGGATGCGATGGCGGCGGCGCAGGTCGGAGAGCTCTTCGAGCTCGCCCTCAACCTGCTCCAGGCGCCCCGGCTCGGCCTCGAGGGACGCGAGAAAGGCGTGCAGGTCGGACGCGGTCTCGCGGAGCTGCAGCTCCGCCTGCCGAAGCGCGTCGCCGGCCGCCTGGAGCTCCGGCGCGAGCCGCTCGAGCGGCGCAATGGCGCGCTCAGCGGTGCCGACGAGGTCACTCGCGCCGTCGCCGTCGTCCGGCGCGAGCGCGACGGCGGCGGCCGAGGCTCCATCCGCGAGCTCGCTCACATGGCGGAGGCGCTCGCGTTCCGCGCGAAGCTCGTCCTCGCGCGCAGGCTCGAGCGCGTCCGTGTCGGCGGCGAGCGCACGAAGGTCGTCGAGCCGCGCCCGCGCGGCCTCCGCGTCGCGCGTCAGCTCGTCGTAGGCGCGCCGCGCCGCCTGGAGCTCGCGCCACGCCTTGGTCGCCGCGCGCGTGTCGAGCCCGGCGAACGCGTCGAGCACGCCGCGCTGGTAGGCGGGTCGCGCGAGGCGGCGTTGCTCGAACTGGCCGCTCATCGCGATCAGCGCCTCGGCGGCGGCGGCGACGTCCTCGCGGGCGGCGCTCCGCCCCCAGGCATAGGCACGCGTGCGTCCGTCCGCGAAGATCCGCCGCGCGAGGACGATGCCGTCCTCCTCATCGGGACGCAGGTCGGCGAGCGGCCCGAGTTCCTCGTCGTCGGCAGCGTCGAACTCCGCCTCGACGTACGCCTCGTCGCCCGCTGCACCGATCAGCGCCGCGTCCCCGCGCGCGCCGAGCAGCAGCCCGATCGCATTCGTGAGGATCGTCTTCCCCGCGCCGGTTTCGCCCGTGATCGCGTTGAGGCCGGGCGCGAGCTCGAGCTCGGCCTCCCGGATCAGGACGAGGTTGGAGATGCGCAGCCGAAGGAGCATGCCTCCATCGTAGGCAGGCAATCCGTCGGCGTCATCGTGTCCGCTTCCGACCCCGCCGGACGCGGAATAGATACGCGGGCAGGCCGACGATCAGGAAGAGGAAGACGAACGACGCCCATGCGGACGCATGCTTGATCCCGTGCCGCTCGGCGTGGAAGAAGACGCCGATGCCCGCGATCGCCGCGACGAGGAACGCGAACGCGAATTCCCCATTCGACACACCACCCATCCCGGCCACGCTACCGTCGCCGGGAATGAGGCAGCGGCCGGTGATCTGGAAGCCGCGGTACCCGACGCGCGTGATGCGGGAGCGCGCGTGGGCGAAGGCCGACCTGGAACGGCAGCGCGCCGTCGCGGCCGCGTCGCCCCGGCGCTCACTGTTCGCGCGGCTCTTTCGCCGCACGCGCTGAGCTAGCTCGCTTGCTCGAGCGCCTGCAGTGACGAGGCGCGTAGACGCTGCTTCGCGATGAGCCTCAGCAGACGACGGAGCGCACTCGTGTCGGCGGCGGCGACGACGACCTGCCCGGGCACCAGTCGCTCCGACGACACGAGCCCCACTGAGGTCGCATGCGTGTCGGCAACGAGCCTCGCGCCCGCCGCACGCGCGAGCAGATACTGGCCTGCGCTCAAGCCGGTTGCCGGGGCGAGCGCGAACAGCGCTCCGCGCCGCGCGTCGCGCTTCCGCGAGTCCCGGAGCTGGTCGAGCGTCCCCAGCCAGTCGTCGACGCCCGCGGGGCGCAGCGCCACGATCACCCCGTCGCCATCAGCGCTCAGCATCCGTAGCGTCGCCGGATCGGGGAGCCGATGGAACGCGAAGCTCGCCGACGCGCCGTCGGCCCTGATCACCCGGGCGAGCGCGGGAATCTCGGGTTGGGGCGCCTCGACGACCACCCCGACCCAGGGCTTCGCGGTGGGAATGGCGGCCAACGGCTTGAGGTCGAACGGCCCATCGACGACGGCGAACGCTGCCTCACTCGATCCGAGCACGAATGCCCCGAGCGCGCACGAAACGGCGAGCGCCGGGACGAGGCGACGCCGGGGCTGCCGCCGCGCGATCGCGCGGGTCGGCGCCGCCAAGAGCGCCGCCCCGGCGGTGAGCGACGCAGCGTCGGCTCCCGATACCTGCGGTGGTGTCACGAGGGCCCGGCGCAGGTCGTCGCGCGTGCGCGCATGCGCCGCGAGCCCCAGGCCGGCCGCCGCTCGGGCGAGCGCCGGCCCGTGACCGCGCGGAACGCCGAACGCGATCACCGGACAGTCGCATGCGAGCGCCTCCAGCAACGTCACGCCTCCGGTCGAGTGAATCAGCACGTCGGCCGCCGACAGAAGCTCCGGCATGCGGTCGGTGAACGGAAGGACGCGAACGCGCCGGTCGTCGCAGAACTCCGACTCCAGCTTCGCGCGCACCTTCTCGTCACGGCCGGCGAGACAGATGACGTTGGTCGAGGCGTCCTCGCGCGCGGTCTCGACTGCCCCGACGAGATCGCCAACAGCCCACCCGCCTCCCGACACGACGACGACCCGCTCCTCCAGTGGCAGCTCGAGCGCGGCGCGCGCGTCGGCTCGTGCCGGGCGAAGGCCGAACTTCTCCCCGACCAGCGGCCGAATGGCGCGCGCGCTTCCGGCTCCCGCCTCGCGCTCGACCTCGTCGACGACCGCTGCATGCATCACGAGGTGCAGGTCGATCCCGGGATGCGCCCAAAACGCCGCGCCGGCGAGATCCGTGATCGTCGCGTACACGGGAACGGTGACGCGCCCCCTCAGCCGCAACGCCCCGAGGACGCTCGTTGCAGCGGGGTAGGTCGAGACGACGATGTCGGGGCGGGCCTCGGCCAGCGCTCGTGCGAGCCCTCGGCCGCCGAGCAGCGTGAGCCCGGCCCGGCCGATGCGGCGCGCGACCCGGACGCGCAGGGCGAGCGCAAAGATCAGCCCGAAGAGCCACGGCGCGCGCCGGAGCTGGAGCCGGTACCCGTCGCGGAGGACGAGCCTGAGCGTGCGTCCGAACGCCGCGAGGACGTCGATCACGACGATCTCGGCGTCGCGGTCCAGGGCGGAGAGCTCCGACGCGAGCGCGTTCGCGGCAGCGACGTGGCCCTCGCCGACGTCCGCAGTCAGGATCGCCACTCGGCGGCGGGGAGCACCCACTCCGTGACGTGCGCCGATCGTGCTCACCCGCGGAGCATCGTAGACGGCGCGGCGGCGGACGACCTGTCGGGGCCGAGGAAGTTACCTCGGCGGCTGATCGGCCCATACCGGGGTGATGAGCCTCGTCGTCGCGATCCTGCTCTCCGTCCTCTCGGCCGTGCTTGCCTTCGGAGGCTCCGCCCTGCAGGCGCTCGAGGCGCGGCGCGTGCCGTCGAGCCAGGCGCTCAAGGCGTCGCTCCTGGGGACGCTGCTCCGCCGGCCGCTGTGGCTGCTCGGCACCGGCGTCAACATCGTCGCGTTCGGGATCCAGCTCGCCGCGCTGTCGGTCTCGTCGCTCGCGATCGTCCAGCCGATCTTCGCGGTCGGCCTGATCGTCCTCGCCGTGATCGGCGTCACGAAGCTCGGTGAGAAGCTCGGGGCGCGCGAGTACGCGGGCGGTGCGCTCATCATCCTGGGGCTTGCGGCCCTCGCGCTCGTCGCGCCGCGGCACAACCACCTGCCGCTCAGCTGGGGGTTCGGAGCGCCGACGCTCGCGGCGTTGTGCGCGGTCGTCCTGCTGCTCGCCGCCATGCGGGTGACCGGCCGAAGCGACGGCCTCGCGGCGAGCTGCGCCGCGGGCCTGCTCTACGCGTGGGTGGGGATCGGCGGCACGGTGCTCGGCGAAGCCTTCTCACGAAGCGACTGGACGCGCGTCGCCGTCTGGGGCATTGGCACGATCGCCTCGGCCGTGCTCGCGGTCCTCGCGGAGATGACCGCGCTTCAGACCTGGCCGGTGACGCGCTCCAAGCCGGTCGTGTTCGTGCTTCAGACGATCTTCCCGGCGTTCCTCGCGCCGTTCTTCGCCGACGCCGGGTTCGGGCCGATGCACGGAGCGCCGTTCGTGGTGTCGTTGCTCGTCGTCGCGGGCGGGTCGATCGTGATCGCGAGCTCGAGCGCCGTGGCCGAGGCGGGTGGCTGAGAGAGACCTGAACGCCTCGTGAAATGTCGCCGCGGCTCGGGTACAAAGAGCGAATGGAAGATCCGCTCCGTGTGCGGCGGTTCAACCCCGACGGAAACGAGCGGCTGACGGCGGCAGTCGGCCTCGTCCTCATCGTCCTCACCCTGGTCGAGCTCGCCACGCTTCTGTTCGGCCTTCAGACCTACCTGCACCTGCACGTGTTCATCGGCCTGGTGCTCCTGCCGCCGGTCGCGCTGAAGCTCGCGAGTACCGGCTGGCGCTTCGCGCGGTACTACCGGCGCAACA
>DATAUN010000166.1:0-7027 GCA_036268235.1 Gaiellaceae bacterium | reverse complement strand
TGACCGAGGAGGGCTACGTGAGCGCGCTCGGCGCGCTGACCGGCGGCCAGGCGGTGCAGATGGTGAAGGCCGGCCTCCGGGCGATCTATCTGTCGGGCTGGCAGGTCGCCGCCGACGCGAACCTCGCGGGCGCGACGTATCCGGATCAGAGCCTCTATCCGGCGAACTCCGTGCCGCAGGTCGTACGCCGCCTGAACAACGCGCTCCTGCGCGCCGACCAGATCGACTGGTCCGAGGGACGCAACGGGACCGACTGGCTCGCGCCGATCCTCGCCGACGCAGAGGCCGGCTTCGGCGGCGCGCTGAACGCGTACGAGCTGATGCGCGGAATGATCGAAGCCGGCGCGGCAGGCGTGCACTTCGAGGATCAGCTCGCCGCCGAGAAGAAGTGCGGCCACCTCGGCGGCAAGGTGCTCGTGCCGACGTCGCAGTTCATCCGCACGCTCGTCGCGGCGCGGCTCGCGGCGGACGTGCTCAACGTGCCGACGGTGCTCGTCGCGCGCACGGACGCACTGAGTGCGTCGCTGCTCACGAGCGACGTCGACGAATACGACCAGCCGTTCGTCACCGGAGAGCGCACGGGCGAGGGCTTCTACCGCGTCACGGACGGCCTCGATGCGGCGATCGCGCGCTCGCTCGCGTACGCGCCGTACGCCGACGTGCTCTGGTTCGAGACGTCTAAGCCGGACCTCGGCGAGGCGAAGGAGTTCGCGCAGGCGATCCACGAGAAGCATCCGCGCAAGCTGCTCGCCTACAACTGCTCGCCGTCGTTCAACTGGAAGAGCGCTCTGTCCGATGAGCAGATCGCCGGTTTTCAGCAGCAGCTCGGCGAGTGGGGCTATCGCTTCCAGTTCATCACGCTCGCCGGGTTCCACTCGCTGAACGCCGGCATGTTCGAGCTCGCGCGCGGCTACCGCGACCACGGGATGAGTGCGTACGTCGAGCTGCAGGAGCGCGAGTTCGCGCTCGAGCCGGACGGCTACACCGCCACGAAGCACCAGCGCGAGGTCGGTGCGGGATACTTCGACCAGGTGATGCAAGCCGTGTCCGGAGGCGAGAGCTCGACCCTGGCGCTCCACGGGTCGACCGAGGAAGCGCAATTCGCGTAAGCGAGCATCAGGACGTGCTTTCGCGGGAGGCGCTCGGTTTCGTCGATCGCCTGCACCGCGAGCTGAATCCCGAGCGCGAGCGCCTGCTCGCGGCGCGGGACGCGCGACGCGGACTGCGGCCGCAGTTCGTGCGGGCGCCGGAGGACTTCACCGTCGCTCCGGCGCCCGCCGACCTGCAGGACCGGCGCGTCGAGATCACCGGGCCCGTCGAACGCAAGATGATGATCAACGCGCTCAACTCGGGCGCGAAGGTCTTCATGGCGGACTACGAGGACGCGAACTCGCCCACGTGGGACAACGTGCGCGACGGCCAGCGGAACGTCTTCGACGCGGTGCGCCGGCAGATCGAGCTCGACACAGCGGACAAGAGCTATCGGCTGAACGACACGACGGCAACGCTCGTGATCCGCAACCGCGGCTGGCATCTCGTCGAGAGCCACCACGAAGTCGACGGCATGCCGGTCAGCGCGTCCCTCTTCGATTTCGGGCTGACCGTGTTCAACAACGCGCAGGAACAGCTCGCCCGCGGAACCGGGCCGTACTTCTACCTGCCGAAGCTCGAGTCGCACGAGGAGGCGCGGCTGTGGGCGCGCGCGTTCCGGATCGCCGAGGACGAGCTCGGCCTCCCGCGCGGCTCGATCAAATGCACGGTCCTGATCGAGACGATCCTCGCCGCATTCGAGATGGACGCGATCCTCTACGAGCTCCGCGAGCATTCCTGCGCCCTCAACGCGGGCCGCTGGGACTACATCTTCAGCTGCATCAAGAAGATGGGCGCGGTGCTGCCGGACCGCGCGCAGGTGACGATGACGGTGCCGTTCATGCGCGTGTACACCGAGCTGCTCGTGCAGACCTGTCACGCGCGCGAGGCGCACGCGATCGGCGGCATGGCGGCGTTCATCCCCTCGCGTCGCGACCCCGAGGTGAACGCGGTCGCGCTCGCGAAGGTCGCCGAGGACAAGCGCCGCGAGGCGGGCGACGGTTTCGATGGAACATGGGTCGCGCATCCCGATCTCGTGCCGACTGCGCTCGCGGAGTTCGACGCGGTGCTCGGCGACCGTCCGAACCAGGTCGAGCGCAAGCGCGACGACGTCCACGTGACCGAGGCCGAGCTCATCGACTTCGAGATCCCCGGCAGCGACATCACCGACGAGGGCTTGCGCGTGAACGTGAGCGTCGGCGTGCGCTATGTGGATGCCTGGCTGCAGGGCGTCGGCGCGGCTGCGATCGACAATCTGATGGAGGACGCGGCGACCGCCGAGATCTCGCGTGCGCAGGTCTGGTCGTGGGTGCAGAGCGGGCGCTTCGACGAGGCGCGCGTGCGCGAGGAGATTGCGCAGATCGACGCATCCGATGCCGCCAAGGAGGTCTTCGCCGACGTCGCGCTCGCGACGCCGATGAAGGACTTCCTGACGGTTTCGGCGTACGATCTCCTGGCGTGACTCTCGAGTCGACGAAGGCAGACGACATTGCCGGGCTGATCGAGGAGGCAATCGTCTCCGGCGAGCTGGCGCCCGGCTCGGTCCTGCGGCAGGAACAGCTGTCGGAGCGCTTCGGCGTGTCCCGGACGCCTGTGCGCGAGGCGCTCAGGCGCCTCGCGGCGCTCGGCCTCGTCTCGTTCGAGCCGAACAAGGGCGTTCGTGTCCGCACGATCACGCACGAGGACCTGCGCGAGGCGTTCCTCGTGCGCGCCGAGCTGGAGGCGCTCGTGACCGAAGAGGCCGCGCGGAAGATGACGCCGGACGCGCTCGCGGAGCTCGAGGATGCGGAGAAGCGCTTCGCCCGGCTGACGAAAGAGGTTCGCTCGCACGAGCCAGGCGGCAGCCGCCGTTCGCTGATGTCCGACTGGATGGGTGCGAACCACGCGTTCCACGACGTGCTCTACCGCGTCGCCGATCTCGCCTACGTCGAATCGGTCGCGAAGTCGGCGCGGCGCACGTTCACGGGCACGACAGTCTGGGCGCCCGTGGACGAGGAACTCGACGAGCTGTACGAGCGCAACCAGGCCGAGCACCGCGCGATCCGCCAGGCGCTCGTCGCCGGCTCGGTCGCCGGCGCGCGCGAGCTCGCGCACGAGCATGTGATGCACAGCTTCGAGCTGCTGACGACCGTGCTCGAGCACGTCAGCTCCGATTGGGCGTCGGCGAGCTCCGTATAATCCGCGCCATAGTTCCTGCATAGCCCCCACCGGTCCATAGGATGGGCCGCTCGATGAGCGGTGGCGAGAGCATGCAGCCGAGGTACGACCCGCACGGGGTCGAGGAGCGCTGGCAGGAGACGTGGGAAGCCGAGGGGCTCTACGACGCGGAGCCGGATCCCTCGCGCACCCCCTATGTCGATTGCCATCCGCCGCCCAACGTGACGGGCCGTCTCCACACGGGTCACGCGCTCAACCTGAGCGTCGGCGACGTGTTGATTCGCTGGAAGCGCCTGCAGGGGTTCAACGTGCTCTTCCAGCCGGGCTTCGACCACGCCGGCATCTCGACGCAGAACGTGGTCGAGAGGGCCCTGATCGAGGAGGGCACCTCACGGCAGGAGCTCGGGCGCGAGAAGTTCGAGGAGCGCGTGTGGGCGTGGCTGCACGAGTACGGCGGCAAGATCCTCGACGACTTCCGCAGGATCGGCGCGTCGCTCGACTATCGCCGCTCGCGCTTCACGATGGACGACGACTACGTGCGCGCGGTGATGCGCTTCTTCGTGCATCTCTACCGCCGCGGTTGGATCTATCGCGCGAACCGGATCATCAACTGGTGCCCGTACCACGAGACGTCGCTCTCCGACCTCGAGCTCGAGCACGAAGACGTCGACGACACGCTCTCGACGATCCGCTACCCGCTCGCGGATGGCGACGGCTTCATTCCGATCGCGACCGTGCGCCCGGCGACGATCCCGGCCGACGTCGCAGTCGCGGTGCACCCGGAGGACGACCGCTACAAGCACCTGATCGGCCGCGAGGTGATCGTCCCGTGGACGGAGAACCGCGTTCCGGTGATCGCGGACGAGCGCGTCGAGCGCGACTTCGGCACGGGCGCGCTGAAGATCACGCCGGGCCACGACCCCACCGACTTCGCGATCGGGCGCGACCACGGCCTGCCCGAGCCGAGCTGCATCGGCCCCGATGGGCGCGTCACCGCGGCGGGGCTCGAAGGCCTCACCCAGAAGGAGGCCGAGGAGAAGATCCTCGCGTGGTGCAAAGAGCGCGATCTATTGGAGAAGCGCGAGCACTACCGGCATAGCGTCGCGTTCTGCGAGCGCTGCCACTCGCGGATCGAGCCGCGCATCTCGCTGCAGTGGTGGTGCTCGATGGCCGAGCTCAAGCAGAGGCCTCTCGAGTTGCTGCGAAGCGGCGAGATCCGCTACCACCCGGAGAGCCAGCACCGTTTCGCGATCGACTCGCTCGAGAACGCGCCCGACTGGAACATCTCACGGCAGATCTGGTGGGGGCATCAGCTGCCCGTCTGGTACTGCCCGGACGGCCACATCACCGTCGAGGAGACCGAGCCGTCCGCATGCGCCGAGTGCGGTTCCGCCGAGCTCACGCGCGAGACCGACGTGCTCGACACCTGGTTCAGCTCGGCGCTCTGGCCTTTCGCGACGCTCGGCTGGCCCGACGCGACGCCTTCGCTCGCGCACTTCTACCCGGGCAACGTCAACACGACCGCGCGCGACATCATCCGCCTCTGGGAGAACCGCATGATCTTCTCCGGGCTCGAGCTGCTCGGCGAGAAGCCCTTCGACGACGTCGTCATCCATCCGACGGTGCTCGCGCTCGACGGCCGGCGCATGTCGAAGTCGCTCGGAAACGGCATCGACGCCTTTGAGGTGCTCGAACGCTACGGCGCCGACGCGACGCGCTACGGCCTCTTGAAGAACTCGCTGACCCAGGATGTGCGGTTCTCGTATCTGGCGATCGAGGAGGGTGGCAAGCTCTCGAACAAGCTCTGGAATGCGGCACGCCTGATCGTGACGTCATGCGAGGGCGCGCTCCCCGCGAACGAGGCGTCGTCCCTCGAGGAGCTCTGGATCCTCGCGCGCCTCTCGCAGGCGCAGCGCGCGATCGAGGGCTTCCTCAGCGAGTTCGACTTCGCGCACGCGATGGACGAGCTGTACCACGTCACGTTCGACGACTTCTGCGACTGGTACCTGGAGGCGGTCAAGGCGCGGCTGTACGACGGCGACACGAACGCGCGCGCGACCGCGACGTTCGCACTCGAGTGGCTGCTGAAGCTGCTGCACCCCGCGATGCCGCACGTGACGGAGGAGATCTGGTCGCACCTGCCGGCGCGCGAGTCGCGCCTGATCGTCTCGTCGTGGCCTGTGGCCGGCGACGAGTCCGAAGCCGGCGCCCTCGAGCGCATCCAGGAGTACGCGCAGGTGTTCCGCCGCTCCGGCGTCGTACCGCAGCTCGAAGGCGACGAGAAGCGCATCTTCGACGCGGTCGTGAAGCCCGACCGTGCGCCGCAGCGCGAGAACGGCAACGTCGACGCGGAGCGTGAGCGCCTGCGCGGCGAGATCGTGCGCGCGGAGAAGGTGCTCGCGAACGAGCGCTTCGTCGCGAACGCGCCCGCTGCGGTCGTCGACGCCGAGCGTGCGAAGCTCGAGCGCTACCGGCGCGAGCTCGATGCCATCGGCGGCTGACACCGCGGTTGCGTGGCTCGAGTCGCTCTCGCCCTGGCCGAAGGACGGTTTCGGGACCGAGCGGATGCTTGCGCTGCTGGAGCGGCTCGGCGATCCGCAGAAGAGCTTCGACGCGGTGCATGTCGTCGGGACGAAGGGAAAGTCGACCGCCGCCCGGCGCATTGCGCGCACGATCGGCGGCCCCGCCTACACGAGCCCGCACGTGTCCGGCTGGCACGAGCGGCTCGACACCGACCCCGCGGGCTTCGAGCGCGCCGTCGCACGGGTGCGGCGAGCGGCGCAAGAGCTGAACGCAACCCAGTTCGAGGTCGTCACCGCCGCCGCGTTCGCCGACTTCGCCGAGCGGGGCGCGACCGTCGCCGCGATCGAGGCGGGGCTCGGCGGCCGGCACGACGCGACGAATGTGATCGACGCACGCGTCGTCCTGCTGACGAACGTCGGGCTCGAGCACACCGAGGTCCTCGGCGAGACGCGCGAGGCGATCGCCGCCGAGAAGCTCGCCGTCGCCGGACCGCAGGCGACGGTCGTCCTGCCGGACGAGGAGTTCGCGCACCTCGTCGCGGGCGCAACCGTGACTGGGGGCGCGCAGGAGGCGGTCGACGCGTTCCTCGGCCGCCACGTCGACCTCGCCGAGGCGAGCCTCCCCGGGCGGCTCGAGCTCAGACGCGACGAGGTGCGCGACGGCGCGCACACGCCTGAGGCGGCCGATTGGCTCCTCGAGCGGCTCCCCGAGCCGCACGACTATGTCGTCGTCGCGTCGATCCTCGGCGACAAGGACGCGGCGGCGCTCCTCGACCGCTTCGCGCGCGCCGGGAGGACACTCGTCGCCACGCAGTCGGCCAACCCGCGCGCTCTGCCGGCGGAGGCGGTCGCCGAGCTGGGTCGATCGCGCTTCGCCGTGGTGGAGACGGTTCCCGACCCGCAGGCCGCCCTCGAGCGGGCTCACAGCCTGGGCGAACGCGTCCTCGTGACCGGTTCGCTGTACCTTCTCGCCGACCTGGCCGTCGAGTCGTCCTGAGGTCTGCATACCATGAGTCGCGCCCGTGAGCGGATCACCGTGTTCCTGTTCGCCCTTTTCCTGCTCGTTCTCTTCGTCGTGCTCGCGTTTGCTGCGGGCTACGGAATAGGAAGGATGCTCCTGTGATCTTCTCGACCTTCGGCGGCGTCCACGATTTCTTCCACTCGTCGACGTGGTACGTGATCCGCAACCTCGCGATCTTCTTCGTCTTCGTGTTCTGGGTCGCGACGGTCTACTGGGTCTACAAGGACGCCCGCCGGCG
>DATAUN010000165.1:0-15347 GCA_036268235.1 Gaiellaceae bacterium | reverse complement strand
CCCGGTCTTCGCGACCGACGCGAGGATCGCGTCCTCGTCGAGCGGGCGCAGCGAGCGAATGTCGATCACCTCGCACGAGACATCGACCGCGTCGGCGGCGCGTTCGCACACCGGCACCATCGCGCCGTACGCGATCAGCGTTACGTCCGTTCCCTCACGCGCGACGCGCGCCTTCCCGAGCGGCACGACGTGCTCGCCCTCCGGCACCTCGCCGCGTGCGGTGCGGTAGACGAGCTTCGGCTCGAAGATCACGACTGGGTCGGGATCGCGGATCGCCGCCGCGAGCAGTCCCTTCGCATCGGCCGGCGTCGACGGGATCGCGACCTTGATCCCGGGCGTGTGCACGTAGTACGTCTCGGGCGAGTCGTCGTGCAGCTCGGGCGCGCGCACACCGCCGCCGTAGGGCATGCGGATCGTGAGCGGGAACTCCATCCGCCCGCCCGAGCGCCAGCGGTAGCGCCCGACGTGCGTGATCAGCTGGTCGAGGCACGGGTACGAGAACGCGTCGTACTGCATCTCGACGACGGGACGCCACCCTGCCATGCAGAGCCCGACGGCGCCGCCGAGCATCCCCGCCTCCGCGAGCGGCGTGTCGACGCAGCGGTTCTCGCCGAACCGGTCGCGGAGCCCCGCCGTCGCGCGGAAGACGCCGCCGGCCCGGCCCACGTCCTCGCCCATGACGAGCACGTTGTCGTCACGCGCGAGCTCCGTGTGGAGCGCGTCGTTGACCGCCTCGACCAGCGTCAGCTCAGCCACGCCGCATGTTCCCGGGCGGATCGACGTACGCGTGCGAGAACATGAGCTCAGGGTCGGGCGCAGGCTCGGCCTCGGCGGCGGCGATGCCGGCGCGCATCAGGTCCTCGCACTTCTGCTTCACAGCGGCGGCGTGCTCGTCGCTCAGCACGCCCGCCTCTTTGAGGACGCGCTCGAAGCGGCCGACGCACTCGTTCACGCGCTCCTCTTCGACACGCGCGAGGTCGATGTACGCGCGCGGGTCGTCCGCGGTCGCGTGCGGCGCGGCGCGGTAGTGCACGCACTCGATCAGCGTCGGGCCGCCGCCGGAGCGCGCGCGCTCGACCGCCTCGCGCGCAGCGTTGTGGACCGCGAGCACGTCGAGCCCGTCGACGCGCACGCCGGGGATGCCGTAGCCGATTGCCTTATCGGCAAGTGCCTCCGCGCGTGTCTGCGCCTCGATCGGCGTCGAGATCGCCCACTGGTTGTTGTTGCAGACGAACACCGCCGGTGCGTTCATCACCGCCGCGAGGTTGACGCCCTCGTGGAACGCACCCTCGCTCGTCGCGCCGTCGCCGAAGAACGCCATCGCGACGCCGGCCTCGCCACGCAGCTTCTTCCCCCACGCGAGACCGGCCGCATGCGGAACGTGCGTCGCGATCGGCACGCAGATCGACGCGACGTTCCAGTCGGCCGGGCTCCACCAGCCGGACGGATGCCCGCGCCACCACTGCAGGATTGTCTCGACGGGCATGCCGCGCACGAGACCGATCGCGGATTCGCGATACGAGGGGAAGATCCAGTCCTCGTCGCGCAGCGCGAACGTGGCGCCCGCCTGGATCGCCTCGTGGTTCCAGAAGATCGCGTACGTGCCGATGCGGCCCTGGCGGTGGTACACGACCGACCGCTCGTCGTAGGTGCGGAGCAGCACCATGCGGCGGTACAGCTCGAGGAGATCGGCGTCTGCGATCCCCTCGGCCGCGAATCGGCTCGCTGCGTCCGTCGAGGCCATGCGGGCGGGAAGCGTACCCCTCCTAGACGAGGACGGCGACGGCATCGCGCCGCGCCTCGAAGACCGCGTGCTCGACGTCGCCGAGATCCTCGCCGTCGGCCTGGAGCGGCAACGGCCGGTCGCAGTGGACCTCGATCCGGTCGAGATCGACGCCCATGAAGACGACGTCCGGATACCCCGTGCCGCGCAGCAGCGCGGAAAGCAGGCGGGGGACGTCGCGCGGCCGGACTCGCTGCGGCGCGGCGAACGCGAGCCCGTCCTCGAACCGCGCGCCGGGCGAGATCCGCAGCGGCAGCGAGCCTGCGTACGAGTACGGATCGCCGTTGCCGACGAGCACGAACGCGGCACGGCCGACGCCGTCGATCTCGAGCATGGACTCCCAGCGGCCGCGGTGCTCGAGCAGCATCTTCGCGACCATCCGCGCGAACGCGAGGTCGCCGGGCCGCGCGCCGGCGGGGTCGCGCCCGAGCGCATCCAGGCGGCGCACTGCTTCGCCGTCGAAGCCGAGTCCGGCCGAGAAGCTGAAGCGGCGGCCATTTACCGCGCCGAGCGTGATCCGCCGCGTGCGACCCTGGGCGAGCGCCTCGCCGAGTTGACGCGCCGCCTCGACCGGGTCGCGCGGGATGCCGAGTGCGCGCGGCAGGACGCTCGTGCCGCCGCCGGGCAGGAAGCCGAACGGCAGCGCACCGTCGGCGCCGTTCAACGCCTCGTTGTAGGTGCCGTCGCCGGAGAACACGAGGATCGCGTCGACCGAGTCGTGCGCAGCCGCGGCGGCGAGCTCGACGGCGTGCCCCTGATGCCCCGTGAACCGCGTCTCCACCTCGATGTGCTCACGCAGCGCGGCCTCCACCTCGGTGATGCGCGGGCCGGTGACCTGCGTCGAGTACGGGTTGACGATCATCAGTGCGCGCTTCACGCTGACGAGCATGCCACGCACCGCCCTCGTCGTCCCGGTCCCCGCCGCCGCGCCGTACTACTCGGCAGCGCCGGGCGTCCCCGCACACGTGACGATCCTGTTCCCGTTCGCGGCTGCGGACGAGGTCGACGAGCAGGCGGTGGCGGAGCTCGTATCCCGCTTCCGCGCGTTCGACTTCGTCGCCGACCAGATCGAGACCTTCGACGACGGGACGCGGTGGCTTCGGCCGGTGCCGGCCGCGCCGTTCGTCGACCTGACGGCCGCGGTGTCGCAACGTTGGCCCGAGTTCCCGCCGTACGAAGGCGCGTTCGACGAGCCGATCCCACACGTGACGATCACTGTCGACTACGTGCCGGTGCCGATCGCGTGCCGCGCGACCGAGGTGCTGCTGCTCGAGGAAGACGAGCACGGCGCGTGGACGACGCGCCGGTCGTTCCCGCTTCAGGGCGTCGCGTAGCCGCGCATGCCGTCGAGTAGCGCCGCATACAGCCGGTCTGCGAGCTCGTCGGTCGACGCCCCGGGCCGCAGCCAGGTGTACGCCCAGTTCGCTGCCGAGAGGAAGAGCAGCGCCGCGGTCGCGACGTCGAGGTCGGTGCGCAGCTCGCTGCGCTCGACGCCGTCGCGGAAGAGATCGCGCACGCGCTCCTCGTAGCGGCGGCGCTCGGCGACGAACAACTCCCGCCGCTCACCCGAGAGGTGCCGCCACTCGCGCACGAACACCGTGGCCACATCGAGTTGACCCGCAACAACGGCGAGGTGCGCACGGAGCGCGAGCCGGATCCGCTCGGTCGCGGGCACACCCGCCGGGACTCCGTCGAGGGCACCGTGGAACGCCTCGGCGCCCTCCCACGCGACTTCCCAGAGCAGGTCTTCCTTCGAGTCGATGTGGTGGTAGAGCGAGGGTTTCTGAACGCCGAGCTCGCCGGCCAGGTCGGCCAGCGACGTGCCCTGGTAGCCCCGCTCGGCGAAGAGGCGGGCGGCGATCCGGGTCAGCTCTGCACGCCGCGCGGACATCTACCCGGTGTAACCTAACGACCGAGCCTAACGATCGGTAGGTAGGGAGGTCGCATGGACGCTCGGACACAGGAGTTTCTCGCGTACGTCCAGGACGGTGGCCAGGTCGAGGCGACCGACTGGCTGCCGGACGAGTACCGGCAGAAGCTGATCAAGTTCATCGAGATGCACGCGAACTCGGAGCTGATGGGCGTGCTCCCGGAGCGCGAGTGGATCCTCAAGGCGCCGACCCTGCAGCGGAAGCTCGCGCTGACCGCGAAGGTGCAGGACGAGGTCGGCCACGCACAGCTCATCTACCGAATCGCCGAGGACCTCGGCAAGCCGCGCGACGCGATGTTCGCGGATCTGATCTCCGGCAAGGCGAAGTTCCACAACGTCTTCCACTACCCGACGAAGACGTGGGGCGACGTCGGCGTGATCGCCTGGCTCGTCGACGCTGCGGCGATCATCTCGCAGAAGGCGCTGCTCAAGTGCTCGTACGCGCCGTACGCGCGGATCATGAAGAAGATCTGCTGGGAGGAGTCGTTCCACATCCTCCACGGCCGCGATGTGATCCTCGCGATGATGACCGGGAGCGACGTACAGCGCGAGCTCGTGCAGGAGGCGCTCAACCGCTGGTGGGGGCCGCTGATGCAGTTCCACGGCAACCCGATCTCGCGCGAAGAGGACCCGATGTACGTCTGGCGCATCAAGTCGCAGGGGAACGAGGAGGCGCGGCAGCAGTTCCTGGAGGGCTACGTCCCGCAGATCTGGGAGCTCGGCCTCACCGTGCCCGACCCGAACCTGCGGCGCACCGACGACGGCGTGTGGGAGTACAGCGAGCCCGACTGGGCCGAGCTGAAGTCGGTCGTCACCGGCCACGGACCCCGCTCGCAGGACCGGCTCGCGTTCCGCGCGCGGTTCCTCGAGCAGGAGAAGTGGGTCCGCGACTCCCTGCTTGCGGCGTGATGGTCTTCGAAGTCTTCCGCCAGGAGCGCAAGGGCCAGCCGTTCGCGCATGCCGGGTCGGTCGAGGCGCCGGATGCCGCGTTCGCCGATGCGTGGGCGCGCGAGCAATACGGCCGGCGCGGCGAGAGCGAGGCGCTGTGGCTCGTGCCGCGCGACGCGGTGCACCAGATCACGGAGTGGGCGGACGAGTTCGACCTGAAATACCGCCGGGTCGACGGCTACTCGATCAAGTCGCGGTTGAAGGAGGCACGTGAACGCGCGGGCACAGCAGCTCCTGAGCCTGGCTGACGACGAGCTGATCCTCGGCTGGCGCGACTCGGAGTGGACGGGGATCGCGCCGACGCTCGAGGAGGACGTCGCGTTCTCGTCGATCGCGCAGAACGAGATCGGCCACGCCCGCGCGCTGTACGAGCTCGCGGCGGTGGAGCTCGACACGGACGCGGACGCACTCGCCTTCGACCGCACTCCGGACGAGTACCGCTGCGCGCCGCTCGTCCAGCTGCACTTGCTCGACTGGGCGCACACGATCGCGCGCCGCTACCTCTACGAGGAAGCAGACCGGGTGCGGATCGATGCGCTCAAGCGCGGCGACGATGCGGAGCTCGCCGGGCTCGCGGCGAAGATCGACCGCGAAGAGACCTATCACCGCCTGCACGCGGAGCTGTGGGCGGCGCGCCTGCGCGACGAACCGCGCTTCCGGGACGCCGTCGAGGAGCTGTGGCCGTACGCGCTGGGCGTGCTCGAGCCCGAGCTGCGGCCTGTCCTCGCGGGCCGTGTCGGACTTAGTGTTGAGTCAACACAAGCGGTGGAGCGCGGCGAGCATGCGGAGGCATTCACGCAGCTCCACGACGAGATGACGGAGGTGCGGCGATCCGCGCCGGGACAGCAGTGGTGACCGCGGACGCGGTCTGGGCGGCGCTCGACGAGATCCCCGATCCGGAGATCCCGGTCATCTCGCTCGTCGATCTCGGCGTGATCCGCGACGTCGCCGTCGACGGGTCGCACGTTCGCATCGAGTTCACACCGACGTTCCTCGGCTGCCCGGCCCTCGAGGTGATGAAGCGTGCGCTCGAGGAGACAGTCAGCGCGCTCGGCGCCGAGCCGGACGTGCGCGTGATCCAGGACGACTCGTGGTCGACCGACCGCATCACTCCCGCCGGCCGGGAGAAGCTGCGCGAGGCCGGCTTCGCACCGCCTGCCCCGCGCGCCGCCGGCGCGACGACGCTCGTGCAACTGCAGTCGAAGGCGTTCCGCTGCCCCTATTGCGGCTCGCAGGAGACGCGCCTCGAGAACATCTTCGGCCCGACGCCGTGCCGCTCGATCCGCTGGTGCGAAAGCTGCCGCCAGCCGTTCGAGCAGTTCAAGACGATCTAGCGAGCGACACGGCAGCGCCGAGCACCGTCGTGCCCGCGAGCACGTAGAGCGCCACGTGGTAGCCGTGCGTGAGGTGCGCGAGGCTCGTCGGGCCGAGTCGCGACAGCGTCCCGGCATACGCCTCGCGCTTCTCGTCACGCGGGAGCGCACTCGTGACGATGCCGAGCGAGAGCGCGACGCTCACGACGTAGCCGCTGTTCTGCATCATCGAGCGCACGCCGTTCGCGATCCCACGGCGTGCCGGATCGACCGTCGACATGATCGCGTTCGTGTTCGGTGTCATGAAGACACCGGTGCCGACGCCGATCAGCCCGAGCCATAACGCGAGCTCGACGTCGCTCGTCGCGGGGCGAAGACGGGAGGCGAGGCCGACGAGCCCGATCCCGGTCAGCACGAGGCCCGACGTCGAGAGCACACGTGCGCTCGAGCGCGTGACGAGCCTGCCGACGAGCGGCGAGGCGATCATCATCCCGAGGGCGACCGGAATGACACGGATGCCGGCGCCGAACGGATCGAGCCCTCGCGCCGCCTGGAGATAGAGCGCGACGAGCAGAACGAGCGCGAAGCGCGCGAGCGAGAGCAGAAACGCCGCGACGTACGCGGCAGAACGCTCGCGGTTTGCAAACAGCCGCAGGTCGAGTAGCGGGTCGCGCCGGTGGATCTGCATCAGGATGAAGACCGGCGTCGTCACGACGAACACGGCAACGCCGACGAGCACCGGCAGGCTCGTCCAGCCGAGCGCGCCTCCCTCCGACAGTGCGAGCACGGGGCCGCCGAGCACGCCGACCGAGAGTGCGCCCGAGAGCACGTCGAAGCGCTCCGACGACGGCCGCTGCAGCGCGCGATGCAGGCTGAGCCGCGCCCAGACGAGGCCGACGACGCCGGTCGGGACGTTGAACCAGAAGACCGCTCGCCAGCCCCATGACGACGCCATCGCACCGCCGATCACCGGTCCGATCACCTGCGCGGCCGATGCGACCGCGACGTTCAGGCCGAGCGCAGTGGCGAGCAGCCGCCGCGGGAACGCGTCCGTCAGCTGCGCCGTCGTGTTGGTGATGATCGCCGCCGCGCCGACCGCCTGGACGCCGCGCAGCACGTCGAGCCAGACGATGCTCGGCGCGAAGCCGCACGCGAGGCTCGCAGCGGTCAACGTGGCAAGCCCGATCAGGTAGAGCCGCCGGCGGCCGACGATGTCGGCAAGCCGGCCGAACACCAGGATCAGGACGGTGTTGACCAGCATGTACGAGAGCAGCGTCCACGAGGCCGCCGAGGCGCTCGCCTTGAAGTGCCGGGCGACGACCGGCAGGGCGACGTCGAGCGTCGACGTGTTCGCGGCCGCGAGCAGAACGCCGAGGCTCGTGACCGTGAGAACGCGCCAGGCATAGCGCGTCTGGGCGTCTGCGGGGGGCACGGCCAGCGAGCGTACCGCCCCGGCTTGCGGAAGAAAGCGCACAAAAACCTCCCTCGAAAGGGGGACAATCCTGTCCGAACCGTGCGCTACTTGTGTTGGCGCGAATGGGGTCTCGCAGGGGTCAGCTGGCGCTCGCCGCCGGCTTTGTCATTGCCGCGCTCTTCACGTCGGCTGCGTGGGGCGCGTCGCTGCGCGTGCTGATCCAGCACACGCCGAACAAGACGGTCACGAACCGCACGGCGCGGACGATCAACGACATCGTCATCCACTGCACCCAGGGGCCGTTCGCGGGCTCGGTGCTCGCTCTCCGCGACCCATTCGACGAGGCGTCGGCGCACTTCGTCGTCTCGCGCACAGGCCAGATCGTGCAGCTCGTTCCCGTGACCGACGTCGCGTGGCACTCGGGCAACGCGTACTGGAACCTGCACTCGATCGGCATCGAGCACGTCGGCTACGTGGAGCGCAATGTGTTCACGGACGCGGAATACCGCGCGTCGGCCGAGCTCGTTGCCTACCTCGCGCACCGCTGGACGATCCCGATCGACCGGTCGCACATCATCGGGCACAGCGAGGTGCCCGATCCGGACCATCCCGGTGAGTTCGGCGGCGTCGATCACCACACCGATCCGGGCCCGTACTGGGACTGGTCGTACTACATGAAGCTCGTGCGCTACTACGCGCAGCATCCCGTCTTGCCGCACTTCGTGAAGCGCATCACTTCGACGCGCAGCGTGAGCGCACCGCCCGTGCACCCGGTGACGCGCACGATCGTGCACGCGACGCCGGTCTCCGCGACCGCCCTTCCCGCGGCCCGCTCGACCGTCGCTCCCGGGGCGGTCGTGCACGGCAGCCCGCTCTGGTGGTCGGGCGTCGACTACGACCACCGCTGGAGCAAGCACATCTACAAGGTCGACTTCTACGTCGACGGGAAGCTGCTCTACACCGACCACACGTGGCCGTACTCGTTCAGCCGCACGAAGGGCTGGGACTCGCGCACGGTCGCGAACGGGCGCCACATGCTGACCGAGCTCGAGTACGGCACGGGTCACTACCGCGTGCGGAAGCAGATCCCGATCCGCGTCGAGAACGTGCCGCTGCGCGTGCAGGTGACCGGCGCCGTCTCGGACGGTGCGGTCGCCGGCGAGCTGACGCTCGGCGTGCACGTGAGCCAAGCGGCCGAGCGCGTCGTCCTCTACGCCGACGGGCGGCCGGTGAGCCGCGACTCGCGCGGTCCGTTCACGCTCCGCTGGGACACGGCGAGCGTCGCCGACGGCCCGCACACACTCGAGGTCTACGCGCGCGACGCCCACGGGCACCGTGCGGCGCTCACCGTGCCGGTCCTGGTCGCGAACTCGGGTGCGCTCCCGCAGGCGATGACGCGCAACTGGGTCACCGGGCGTGTGCTGGCGCCCGACAACCTCACCGCCGTCGACACCGACCGGTAAGACTCCGCCCAGATGGCCGGGCTCGCGCACGCGGCCGGCCAGGTGTGGCCGGCGTTCGCACTCGTCACGGGGCTGCTGCTCGTCGGCGTCGTCGCCGAGCAGGACGGCCTGTTCGCTGCCGCCGGAGCGGCGCTCGCGCGCATGCCCGGCGGCTCGCGAGCGTTGTACGTCGTCGCGCTCGCCCTCGTCGCGGTCGTCACAGCGGTCCTGAACCTCGACACGTCGGTCTTCTTCCTGACGCCGGTCCTGCTCCACCTGGCCCGCGCGCGCGGCGCCGACGAGGCGCCGTTTCTCTACGGCGCCGTGTTCATGTCGAACGCCGCGTCGCTGTACCTGCCAGGCTCGAACCTCACGAACCTGATCGTGTTGCACGGCGAGCACGTCGACGGCGCCGCGTTCCTCGGGCGGATGTGGCCGGCCGCCGTCGCGTCGACCGTCGTGACCGCGCTCGTGCTGCTGCTCCTGTTCCACCGCGAGCTCGGCCGCGCGCAGGATGCAGGCAGCGAACGGGCTCCCGTCCGCATCGGCATCGGCGCGGCCGGCGTGCTCGCCGCCACCGTGCTCGTGCTCGTGCTGTCGTCGCCGGCGTTGCCCGTCCTCGCGGTCGGAGTCGCCGCGGTGCTGCTCGACCGCACGCCGCGCCGGCGGCTGACAGCCGCGGTGGACCTGCGCGTCCTCATCGGCCTGCTCGGCCTCGCCGTGGTGCTCGGCGGCGTCGGCCGGTGGTGGCACGGACCGTCGTCGTACGTCCACTCGCTCGGGCGCTGGCAGACGTCGGTCGCGACGGCGGTTGCGGCGATCGTCGTCAACAACCTGCCCGCGTCGGTGCTGCTGACGCCGACGCCGCCCGTGCACGCGCGCGAGCTGCTGCTCGGACTGAACCTCGGTCCGAACCTCGCGGTCACCGGCTCGCTGTCCGCGTTCCTGTGGCTGCGCGTCGCGCGGTCGCTCGACGCGCAGCCGTCAGTGGCGCGCTACACGCGCCTTGGGCTCGTGCTCGTGCCCGTGTCGCTCGTGGCTGCGCTCGCCGCCCTTCGGCTTCTCTAGACCTTCGGCCCTCCGCTCAGGGTCGGGTACGTGCCGGTGAGGAGCAGCACGTACGCGAGCGTCTGCACCTCGTACTGGAGCAGCCACGCGCTCAGGTCGCGCATGCCCTGGCTCATGCGCCCGAGCGCCAGGCAGTAGAACCAGCCGAAGATCGCGATCAGCCGGTTCACGATCCCAAAGACGTACGTCAGCACGAAGGCCGGGATCGCGAGCAGCGTGCGGAAGAAGACCGTCAGCCGGCTCTGCGGTGCGGCGGGGTCGATCCGAACGTCGACGGGATAGCTCCCGGTCTCGCCGCCGAACGGCGGCCACGGGTCCGCGAGCAGGAGGATGTAGGCGTTGACGTGCGTCGACATGCGGAGGTAGCGCGCGATGAACTCGTGCAGGCCCGCAGGCACGCGGCCGGTGAAGAGCGCTGCGAACCATGCGATGACCACGGCGAAGCACGTGACGATGCCCCAGAGATAGAGCACGATCAGCTGCGGGATCGCCAGCAGGAGCCGGAAGAACACCGTCAGCCTGCTGCGCTTGAGGTCGTCGTCGACGATCAGGCCGATCGGGTGCCGGTCGGACTGTGTCTCGGTCATGGTGCTCCCTTCTCGAACTCGAAGCCGCCGCTCGAGAGCGTCGGGTAGCTGTCGGTGAGCAGGTACACGTAGGCGAGCGTCTGCGCCTGGTAGCGCAGGCAGTACGCGCCCAGGCCCTGGAGGCCGGCCGGGACGCGCGCGACGAAGACCGCCGCAAACCAGGCGAGGATCGCGGCGACCGCCAGCACGACCCCGAGCACGTAGGCGAACACGATCGCCGGGAGCGCGAGCACGATTCGGAAGCCGATCGTCCAGCGCGACTGCCGCGCGGGCGGATCGATGCGAAGGTCGACGGGGTACGTCCCCTCCCAGCCGCGGAAGCGCGGATACGGATCGGCGAGCAGGTACGTGTAGGCGTACACGTGCGTCGCGTAGCGGACGTAGCGCGCAAGCCATGCGTGCACGGCGTCCGGCGTGCGACCGCGCGCGAGCGCGATGAACCAGTTCGCAATCCCGACGACGATCACGACGACGCTCCATGCTTCGAGCAGATAGAGGTGCGGCAGCGCGAGCAGATACCGGAGCGCCGCCGTGAGCCGCCAGCGGCGCCGGTCGTCGTCGTTGCGCAAGGTCACGGTATGCGTGCGCGGCACGTCGGCACCGGTGAACGCGGGCTCGCGCTTCTCGAGGAAGGCCGCGACGCCTTCGCGGAAATCGGGCGTTTGAGTGAGCTCGGCCTGTGTCGTCGCCTCGCGCTCGAGCTGGTCGGAGAAGGTCGAGGTCTCGGCCAGGTCGAGCAGCCGCTTCGTCTCCCAGACGGCCCTCGTCGGCAGCGCGGCGAAGAGCTGCGCGACCTCGTGCGTGCGCTCGGCGAACTCCTCATCGGGCACGACCTCGGAGACGAGCCCCCAGTCGCGCGCCTGCTCGGCGCCGAGCTTCCGGCCGGTCGTCAGCCACTCGAACGCGCGCGCTGCACCGAGGAGGCGGCGTACGAGCCAGGTGCCGCCGGAGTCGGGGACGAGGCCGATCTTGATGAACGCCGGTACGAAGCTCGCCGACGCCGCGGCGATCCGCACGTCGCAGGCGAGCGCAAGCGACATGCCCGCGCCGGCAGCCGGGCCGTTCACGGCGGCGATCACCGGCTTCTCGAGCGCGCGGATCGCGAGCACGTTGCGGTGGTAGCTGTCGCGGAGGTTCTGGGCGACGTCGCCGGCGCCGCCCGAGAACTCCTGGAGGTCCTGGCCGACACAGAAACCGCGGCCGGCGCCCGTGATCACGACTGCGCGCACGGCGTCGTCACGCTTCGCCTCGGCGATCGCGTCGAAGAGGCCCTGATGGACGGCGCGGTTCAGCGCGTTCAGAACGTCGGGCCGGTTGAGGGTGATCGTCAGGACCCCGCCATCGCGGCTGGTTTCGACGTCGGCCATTGCGCGGACCATACTTCGCCGAATGGAGCGATATGCCTCGTTTCCCAGCCTCGAGCTCGACCGGCCTGCGCGCCACGTCCTGCGGCTGACGCTGCGCGCGCCCGGCCGGCTGAACGCCGTCAGCGCGACGATGCACCGCGAGCTGGCGGAGATCTGGAAGACGATCGGCGAGGACGACGAGACGCGCGTCGTCGTCGTGCGCGGCGCCGACGGCGCATTCAGCGCGGGCGGCGACCTCGACCTCGTCCTCGAGATCGCGAACGACCAGGCGACGCGGCTGCGCGTCTTCCACGAAGCACGCGACCTCGTCTACAACGTCGTGAACTGCCCGAAGCCGATCGTGTCGGCGATGACCGGCCCGGCCGTCGGCGCAGGGCTCGCGGTCGGCCTGCTCGCGGACGTGTCGATCGCGACGCCGACCGCGCGGATCGTCGACGGGCACACGAAGCTCGGCGTCGCAGCGGGCGACCACGCCGTGATCGTCTGGCCACTTCTCTGCGGGCTGGCGAAGGCGAAGTACCACCTGCTGCTCTGCGAGCCGCTCGACGGCGCGGAGGCGGAGCGGATCGGGCTCGTCTCGCTCTGCGTGCCCGAGGACGAGCTGGAGGCGCGCGCGCTCGCGATCGCGACGCGACTCGCCGAAGGCTCGCAGGCGGCGATCCGGCACACGAAGCTCGCACTCAACAACTGGCTGCGGCTCGCGGGCCCCGCGTTCGACGCGTCGCTCGCACTCGAGTTCCTCGACATGACCGGCCCCGACGTCCACGAGGGCGTCGCCGCCGTGCGCGAGAAGCGCGCGCCGAAGTTCTAGTCCGAGAGCTCGGCGAACTCGACGCTGAACGGCACGCCCATCGCCATCGCGTCGCGCCCGGTCTCGGCGAACTCCGGGCTGCCGGCCGCGGCCTTGAACGCCTCCAGGTCCGGCCACTCGAACTCGGCGTAGTAGCGGTGCGTCGGCTCGCCCATCGGCGCACCGAACACGCGGCCGTGGCGGAACGCAGCGGCGGGAACCGTCCGGCACAGCACGACGTGCTCGGCGTAGCGGTCGGTGTCGACGTCCCCCTCGTACAGTACGAATGCCCTGATCATGGTGGCGGAGATTAACGCGTGAGCGGCCTCGCGGTCGCGCTCGCCATCCTCGGCGGGCTCGCGGGCTCGGTGCAGGTGGCGGTGATGGGGCGCTTCGGCGGCCGCGTCGGCGTCTTCGAGGCGCTCGCGTTCTCGACGGCCGTGCAGCTCGTGCTCGCCGCGGTCGTGCTGCTCGCGGTGCGCGGCGGCATCGGCGGGCTGCAGCACGTGACGAAGACGCCCGCGTGGATGTGGGCCGGCGGTCTGATGGGCTTCACCGTCGTCAGCGCGATCACGTTCGCACAGCCTCGGATCGGCGCCACCGCGGTGATCGGGATCCTGATCGCAGGCCAGCTGGCGATGGGCGCGGCGATCGACCGCTTCGGCCTCTTCGGCGTCCAGAGCATCCCGATCTCGTGGGAGCGCGCGGTCGGGATCGTGCTGCTGGGAATCGGCGCCGGCCTCTCGCTCGTTCGATAGCGCGTGAGTCACAAGGCGAAAGTCTGGACCGCGCTCGTCACGGTCTACGTCATCTGGGGATCGACCTACCTCGGCATCTACTACGCCGGGCATACGATCCCGCCGCTCTTCGCGGCATCGACACGCTTCATCGCATCGGGTTCGATCATGGCCGGCGTCGTCGCGCTGCGCGGCGGCTCGCTGCGCACGTCGCGCCGCGCGCTCGCGTCGTGCCTGATCGTCGGCTGCCTGCTTCCGGGAGCGAATGCGATTCTCTTCTTCGCGGAGCGCAACGTGCCGACGGGGCTCGCGTCGCTGATCATCGCGTCGGTGCCGCTGTGGCTCGTGGTGCTGCGGCTGACGCGCGAGCGGCTTCCCTGGCAGCTGCTCGCCGGGGTCGGCATCGGGTTCGTCGGCGTCGCAGTGGTCGCGCAGCCGTCGGGCGGCGCGCGCTGGTGGGGGATCGCGCTGTGCATCTGCTCGGCGCTGATGTGGGCGAGCGGCTCGTTCCTGTCCTCGCGGCTGACAATGCCCACCGACCCGTTCGCGGCAACGTCGCTCGAGATGCTCGCGGGCGGGCTCGTGATGCTCCCGTTCTCGGTGTTCACGGTGCACCACTTTTCGCCGTCTGCGTCGTCGATCGCGGGCTGGATCTACCTCGTCACGATCGGGTCCGTCGTCGGCTACACGGCGTACGTCTGGCTGCTCGCGAATGCGCCGCTCGGTCTCGTCTCGACGTATGCGTACGTCAATCCCGTCGTCGCGATCACGCTCGGCGTGATCTTCCGCGGCGAGCACCTGTCGTGGCGCCTGCTGGTCGGCGCGGTCATCGTCGTCGGCGCGGTCGCACTCGTCGTCCGCAAGGAGCCGTCGACGGCTCCGCCGCCCGAAGAGACCGTCCGTTAGCGTCCCGCCATGGAGCTGATCGTCGGCCGCGTCCTCTCCGTGGGCGACCACCCGGGCGCCCGCGGGCCGTCGTTCCTCGTCCAGGTCGATCTCGGCGGGCGAGGCACGCGCCAGGCGCAGATGGAGCCGGGCGACTACGCGAAGGACGAGCTCGAGGGCACGCTCGTGATCGTCTCGATCGAGGAGGGCGAGGCGATCGTCCTCGCCGCGCGCTCGCACGCCGGAGGCCCGAGGCTCGTGCGCCCCGACGGCGACGTCGAGCCCGGCACGCTCGTCGTCTAGAAGACGATGTCGTCGGGCCGGACCGGGACGCGCATCAGCTCGCGCCCCGTCGCGTCACGCAGCGCCGCGACGATCGCGGCGGTCGAGACAACGGTCGGCGGCTCGCCGACGCCCTTGACGCCGTAGGGCGCGTCGGGCTCGGGATCTTCGATCAGCACCGACTCGACCGGCGGCATGTCGAGCGTGGTCGGGATCAGGTAGTCGGTGAAGCTCGCGTTTGTGATCAGGCCGTCGCGCGTCTGGATCTCCTCCATCAGCGCAAGCCCGAGTCCCTGCGCCGTCCCGCCCTCGATCTGGCCCTCGACCTGCTGCGGGTTGACCGCCTTGCCGACGTCCTGGGCGGCGCCGATCCACACGACGCGCGTGAGACCGAGCTCGACGTCGACCTCCGCGACGACCTTCATCGCGCAGGTCGCGAAGGCGACGTGCGCGCGCTCGCCGGTGATCTGGCCGGTCTCCGGGTCGAGCGGCGTCGTGCGCGGGTGACGGTAGATCGTCTCGACGTCGATCTCCTCGCCCGGCCGTCTCACCTGCTCTTCGAGGGCCGCGCGGCATGCGTCGCGCACCGCGCCGGCGGCCATCCAGGTCATGCGCGACGCCGAGGCCGAGCCGGCTGAGTCGACGCTCGCGGTCTCGACAGGGGCGAGGCGTACGTCGTCGATCCCGAGCTCGGTGCGCGCCACCTGCAGGATCACGCCGGTCACGCCTTGCCCGACCTCCGCCGCGGCGCAGTGCACCTCGGCCGAGCCGTCGTCGAGCAGCCGCACGCGCGCGGCGCAG
>DATAUN010000164.1:0-2728 GCA_036268235.1 Gaiellaceae bacterium | reverse complement strand
CGCCGGAGCCCGGAGATCTCGACCGGCACCGGGGTCGAGAAGCTTTCGCGCCTGAGCTCGAGGTCGTCGCACCCGGCGCTCTCCGCGCGGAGCCCGTCGAATGCGAGCGTGAGCGCTGCCGCACGCATCTCGGTCTCGAGGCCCTGGCGCCGGCACGCGCGCCCGAGCCGTGAGCCCGTCGCGACCGTGCGCGTGCGCGCGAAGGCCTCGGCCTCGATCTCCTGCAGACCGACCGGTTCGCCGTCGAGGAATGCGATCAGGTTCAGCGCCCACTGGTCGCTGCTCCACTGTGCGAGCGTGTCGCGATGAAGCGCGAGGAACGCGTCTTCGTCGAGACCGTCTCTCCAGGTCGCGACCTCGTAGAGCCTCCTCAGCTCGGCAACGGTTGCAAGCCGCAGCTCGAGCCGCGGCGTGCGCAGCTTGAGCCGCGTGAGCGCGTGCGGGAGCCTCGTGTAGTAGTCGACGCTGTCGACGGCGACGAACCCGAGCTTCGCGTAGAGCTCGCGCGGCCAGTCATCTGCGAGCGCCTCGAGGAAGACGATGTCGGCGACGCGCAGGCCTTCGTCGAGCGCGTGCTGGACGAGTGCGCGCCCGAGCCCGCGCCCGCGGTGCTCCTCCATCACCTCGACGTCCTCGATCTGCGCGACTCCGTCGAGCAGGCGCAGCTCGCAGTACCCGGCGATCTCGTCGCAGGCGAGGACTGCGAAGTAGCGCGTCGGCACCGCCGCCGCGATGCGCCGCTTCGCCTCGTTCAGCTGCACGGCGACGCCGGGGTCGCCCCACGGCTCGGCGAGGATCGCGCGCGTGCGCAGCGGGACCAGCTCGTCGAGGGTCGCCTCGCGCGCCATCGACGCGTCGACAAGGCGGTCCGGCTCGCGCTGGTGTGCGAGCACGAGATGGGTCGAGCGGGTGAAGCCGAGCGCGGCGAAGTCGTCCGTCAGGCCGCTGCCGGCGCCCTCGACGATGACGCGGCGGTGGTGGCGGTCCGCCATCGTCTCGTCGGCCTCCTCCGCAAGCACGGCCGCCGGCGCGACGGCGCCGTCGACGCTGAGGAAGTTCGCGTCGTAGACGTCGGGGATCGCGTCGGCGAGCCGCGCGATGCCGTGTGCAGTCGCGACGCTGCGGTCGGCGAGGCGTTCCTGCACGGCGCCACGGTGCGCGCGGATGCGGTCGAGCACGCGTCTATCTTGCCGTGCCGAGCTCCGCGAGCCTGCGTTCGAGAAAGCGCCGTTCCGTACCGTCCGGTGTGAGCTCGAGCGCGCGTTCGTACGCGGCTCGCGACTCGTCGGTGCGGTCGAGCCGTCGCAGAAGCTCGCCGCGGGTCGCGTGCAGATAGCGATAGCCGTCGAGGTCGAGCCCGTCGACGATGCGCAAAGCCTCCTCCGGACCCGCCGCTTCCGCCACCGCGACGGCGCGGTTCAGCTCGACGACCGGCGACTGCGTGGCGCGCACGAGCTCCGTGTAGAGCGCGGCGCTCTCGACCCAGTCGCGCGGCTCGTCGGCATGCAGCGATGCGATCGCCGCCTGGAGGACGTACGGCCCGCGGCCTCGCAGTGCGAGTGCGCGGTCGAGTGCCGCGCGCCCGGCGGCGATCGTCTCGGCGTCGTAGAGCGAGCGATCCTGGTCGGCGAGCAGCACGAGCTCGTCGTCGCGAAAGCGTGCGTCGCGGCGCGCGTCGTGCAGCAGCATCAGTGCGAGGAGGCCGTGCGCCTCCGGCTCGTCCGGCATCAGCTCGACGAGCGCGCGGCCAAGCCGGACGGCTTCGGCTGCAAGGTCGGTGCGGCCCCCGTAGCCCTCGTTGAACACGAGGTACACGACGGCCGCGACCGCGGCGAGCCGCTCGGGCAGCAGATGCGGCGGCGGCACGCGGAACGGGATCCCGGCCCCCTTGATCTTGTTCTTCGCGCGCACGAGCCGCTGCGCCATGGTCGGCTCGGGTTGCAGGAACGCGCGCGCGATCTCCTCTGTGGTCAGCCCGCCGAGCGTGCGCAGCGTCAGTGCGACCTGCGCGTCGAGTGCGAGCGCCGGGTGACAGCACGTGAAGAGCAGCTCGAGCCGCTCGTCCGGGAACGTCGTCTCGTCCAGGTCGTCGTCCACTGCGTCCTCGATCCTCAGGAGCTTCGTCTTCTCGGTGAGCCTGCGCTCTCGCCGGATCCGGTCGATTGCGCGATTGCGCGCAGTCGTCGTCAGCCACGCGCCCGGGTTGTCCGGCAGCCCGTCGCGCGGCCAGCGCTCGGCTGCGATCGCGAACGCCTCCTGGGCGGCGTCCTCGGCGAGGTCGAAGTCGCCGAGGAAGCCGACCAGGTTGGCGAGGACGCGTCCCCACTCGTCGCGGAAGACCTCCTCGATCAGTGTTCCACCAGCGGCCGAACCTCGACCGCGCCGCCGAGCCGTGCCGCCGGCACCTTGGCGGCGAACTCGAGCGCGTCGTCGAGGTTGGGGACGTCGATCAGGTAGAAGCCGCCGAACGCCTCCTTCGTCTCGACGAACGGCCCGTCGGTCGTCAGCGCCTCGCCGTTCTCGACGCGCACGGTGGTTGCCGTGCCGGTGGGCTGGAGCTGCGCGCCGTCGATTGCACTCGCGGAGAGCGCCATGTACTCGGCGGTGACCGCGGCGTCGGGCGCGCCTTCCTCGGGGCTGTAGATCAGGATCGCGTACTTCATGTCTCCTCCTCGTTTCGGTTACGACCCTACGACGAACGGGAGGCGCCGAAATCGACAAGCCGCGA
>DATAUN010000163.1:0-2401 GCA_036268235.1 Gaiellaceae bacterium | reverse complement strand
TGCCCGTGACCTGCTGCGCGACGACGACGCCGTCCGTGAGACCGAGCAGCTCCGCTTCCGCGCGATCATGGTCGACGAGTTCCAGGACACGAACCGCCTCCAGTGCGAGATCGTGGATCTGCTGCGCGCCGGGCCCGGCGCGCCCGACACGTTCTTCGTCGGCGACGAGTTCCAGTCGATCTATGGCTTCCGTCATGCCGACGTCGATGTCTTCCGCGAGCGGCGCGAGCGCTCAGCGCAGCGGCTGCCGCTGGCGCGCAACTACCGCTCGCGCCCCGAGGTGCTCGCGGCGGTCAACCACCTCTTCCACGAGGAGTTCGGCGACGGCTACCAGCCGCTCGCCGCGTCCGGTGAGTTCACCGACCCGGTGTTCGGCCATCCGGTCGAGCTGCTCGTCACCGACAAGCGCAGCTATCGCGATACCGGCATGTTCTGGCGCGAGGGTGAGGCGAAGGCGATTGCGACGCGCGTGCGCGAGCTCGTCGACGCCGGCGTCGCGGCACCCGGCGAGATCGTGCTGCTCTTCGCGGCGGGCACCGACGCGGAACGCTACGAGTCGGCGCTACGCGCAGCGGGACTGCCGACCTACCGTGCGACCGGGCGCGGGTACTTCGGCCAGCAGCAGGTCGTCGACCTGCTTTCGTATCTGCGCCTGCTGCACAACCGCTACGACGACGAGGCGCTCGTGACGGTGCTCGCGTCGCCGTTCGTCGGCGTCTCGAACGACGGGCTCGTCCACATCCGGCGCCACGCCGGCAGGCGGCCGCTCTACACCGGCATCGAGCGCTCCCTCCCGGATGCGTTCTCGGACAACGACGAGCGCCTCGTACGCGCGTTCAAGCAGCGCTACGAACGGCTCGTCGCCGCGTCGGCGCGCACGAGCCTCGAGCGGCTGTGCGAGGAGATCGTCGCCGCGCACGACTACGACCTCGCGGTGCTCGCCCAGTGGGACGGGAAGCGCCGCTACGCGAACATGCGCAAGCTGATGCGACTCGCCCGCTCGTACGAGGCGCTGCGCGGACCGGACATCGAGGGCTTCGTGAAGTTCATCCGCGACCAGGAGGCGGTCGGTGCGTCGCAGCTCGAGGCCGTGTCGGAGGAGGAGGGCGCCGACGCCGTCCGCCTGCTCACGATCCATGCCGCGAAGGGACTCGAGTTCAAGGTCGTGATCGTCGCGGACGCCGGGCGCGACACCGGCGGCGCGCCGTCCGGCGACGAGATCGTCGTGCGCCCCGACGGCCGCTTCGGCTTCCGCGTGATCGATCCCAAGTCCGGTAAGAAGCGCGGTGTCTTCGACTACCAGGCGGTGCGCGACGCCGAGATCGCCGACGAGAAGGCGGAGCGCCTGCGCCTGTACTACGTCGCGATGACGCGCGCGATCGACCGGCTGATCGTGTCGGGCGCGATCGACCAGGAGAAGACGCGCGACCTCGACACGCCGATCGGCTGGGTGCTCGGCCGGCTCGGCATCGACGAGGACGCGCCCGACGGCGAGCTCGAGCGCGGCGACGCGCGCTTCAACCTGCGCGTGAACCGCTTTGCCCCGGAGGCGCCGCCCGAGCCGGTCGTCGCCGAAGAGGGTCAGCTCGCGCTCTTCGCCGAGCTGCCCACGGCGCCGGCACCGCGCGGTTACCGGCTGCCCGAGCTCGCGCCGCTGCCCGCGCCGCCGCTGCACAAGGTGAAGCGGCTGTCGTACTCGGCGCTCGCGCTCTTCGAGCGGTGCTCCTACCGCTACTACGCCGAGCGCGTCGCGGGCCTGCGCGAGGAACGCGGGACGGTGCCCGGTGCAGTTGGGCTGAAGGCGACCGAGGTCGGCGACGCCGTCCACCGGCTGCTCGAGGTGGTCGACCTGGCAGCACCGGCGCCGCCCGACCTGTCGGTCGTGCGCACGTGGTACCCGGGGGTGACCGAGGAGGAGGTCGAGCGGATCGAGACGTTCGTCGCGTCGTATTGCGAGTCGGAGCTCGCGGCGCGCATCGCCACGTTGCCCGGCGCCGAGCCCGAGCGGCCGTTCGCGTTCGAGCACGACGGCGTGCTGTTGCACGGCCGCCTCGACGTGCTCTGGCGCGAGGGCCCGCGCGCGCTCGTGCTCGACTACAAGACGAACTCGCTCGCGGAAGGCACGCCGGAAGAGATCATCGAGGCCGACTACCGGCTGCAGCGGCTCGTGTACGCGCTCGCGTGCTTCCGGGCGGGCGCCGACGAGGTCGAGGTCGTCTACCACTTCCTCGAGCGGCCGGACGCCGTCGTAGCGACGACATTCGAGCGGCTCGAGCTGCCCGCTCTCGAGGAGGAGCTGTCCGCCGCGATCCGGCGCATCGACGCAGGCGAGTTCGTCCCGACGCCCAGTGAGTTCACGTGCAGCGGCTGCCCGGCGCTCGACGTCGTGTGCGCCGGGCCG
>DATAUN010000162.1:0-24530 GCA_036268235.1 Gaiellaceae bacterium | reverse complement strand
GCTCGGCGTTCTTCATGTTCGTCGTTCCCTGAACGGTCGATCGCGCCCCCGTGCGGGACGCCGGCGCCGCCCTCAGCTGTCTGCGCGTCCGCCCTGACCGCGCGGGCGAGTAGCTGCGTCGAGCTCTGGCGTAAGGACGCTCGCGCAAGCGAGCAGCGTTCTTCCCGCTGCGTATCCTTCACGCCGTGACCGATCTTCTGTGGTTCACGCGACGGCGCGTGATTCGATCCGCCGATGTCGCGCCGTAAGACATCGCCTCTGTCGGAGAGCGAGTACGCGTCTGAGGCTGGAGCCGCGCGCCGTCGCGTGATCTCCCGGATTGATCCGACATTCGAGTTCTTCACGCCGGAGGCGGCGGCTCGGGTGATCCTCTTTCCGACCGGCGTGCACTACGGCCTGGACGAGTCCCAGTTCCGTGCGCTCGCCACGGCGGCGCGCGCGGTTGGTGAGGACGACGGCTTTTACCTGAGCCTGATCGAGCGGTCAGCGTCGACTGATGAAGCTCAGGACTGGTGGGTCGACTTTGACGACTACGAAGGCTACTTCTACGCAGATGCCGGGAGCTCGGAGACGTTGCACCATTCTCGGGCGGGCAGCTGGGCGATCCTCGCGCTACAGAGCCAGCAGCTCGCCGTCGGGGGCTCGTCTGCGTTCGTCGAAGCGTTGACGACCGCTTGGCCGACGCAGTTGTGGGGAGATGCAATCTATGCACCGGACCGGCAGGTCGAAGCCTTCCTCGGCTGGCTCGCGACCGTCGGCATCCGTGAGGTCGTCATGCGCTGGCTGCCCTCGTTCCTAGCTCACATGTACGGCCCAGAATCAGGCCAGAAGCTGATCGGCCAATACGCGTCGTTCGGGGTGCATTCCTGAACACTCGCGCAGGCGACTGCAGCGCCTTGGGACGGCTGAGGCGAGCGGCGCACGCCCAGACCGGGAAGTCCCCGCAGCCTCGGGAATTCTGCAAGATGGGGTGCGATGAGCACGGCCGGCCAGAGCAGTCCGCAGGGATTTGACGAGCGGACGTTGCGGGTTTCCTTCCCGGAGGAAGGTGTGCGATTCGACAATCTCGTCCTGCGCGTGCCGGGACCCAAGGATCTGCAAGGGCTCGCAGCCGCCTTTACCGACGGTGAGTTGAATGAGGCGGACAACATTTCTCCCTTTTGCCGGGACGAGCTTGCGGAGCGACTCTCACATTCCCCGACGCTCGTCCGGCTCGTCGTTGCCGACGTTGAGACCGGCGTCATTTTTGGCGGCGGGACACTCCACCACCTTGACCCGAAGCGCAGTGTCATCGAGATCGGTTATTGGCTCTATCCGCGGGCACGCGGTCGCGGAGTCGCAACGAAGGTCGCGCGGGCGCTTGCGGAGTATGCGTTCACGCTGGGTCTCCAACGCGTAGCGGCCTATATCGAGGTGGGCAACGTCCCATCGGAGCGAGTTCTCGAGCGGGCAGGGTTCACACGCGAGGGCATCATTCGCTCGCTGCCGAAGTCCGAAGGACGCAGAGTGGATAAGACCATCTTCTCGCTGCTCCCCGGCGAGTAGCCGAACAGGGTGCGACGGTGGGCCGTCCCGCACCCCGCGCGATTCCGCTCTGGCGTCATTGCTGAACACTGGCGCAGGCCAGGTTCGTCAGTCGTTGCCGATCGCGCCCTCGATGCGAGTCCGGAGCGGTTCCGTCGCCCCGAACTCGTCGAGCAGCCTCCGGGCGAAGCTGTCGTCCGACTGCCGGGTCATCGCCAGAAGTAGGTGCTCCGTCCCGACCATCACGTGACCTCTTGCGTCGGCAAGTTCTCTCGCGTCGCGGAGCAGTTCTTCAACCTTGCCAGAGAGTTCGCTCATGCCTGAATCATGATGTATCGCTCAGGGTGCATTGCGCAACACTGGCCCAGGCCAACGTCGAACCTCAGCGAGCGGTTGCCGGACGCGAGGGGTCGGTAGTGCTTAGCATCCCGAGAATGCTTCCTGAGGGCGTGTACCACTGGACGGCTACGCATCCCGAGTGGGAAGGGCCGGTCTCGGCGTACGCAATCGATGACGGCGAGCGGCTGATCCTGATCGACCCGATCGCCGTTCCGGAGGACGTGCGCGCGCTGTTCGGATCGCGCGAGGTGATCACGGTACTCACCTCCACGTGGCACGAGCGCGACGCCGCATCCCTTGGCTTTCCCGTCTGGGCGCCGGCGCCTGATCGCCCCGAGGATCAGCTCGTCCCGGCGACGCGCTACGCCATCGGCGACATGTTGTTCGGGATGGAGGCGTATCCGGGCCGTGAAGGCCAGCTCGACCTTGTGCTGTGGAGCGAGCGGACTAAGGCGGTGATCGCGGGCGATACGCTGATCGATCTGGGTAACGGGCTCGAGATCCCAGCGAGCTGGCTGCCGGACGGGGTCACGGTCGAGCAGGTCGCGACCGGGCTGAGGCCGCTCCTCGACAAGCCCGTGGAGATCGTGTTGCCGACGCACGGGGAGCCAGCCGACCGCGCGGCTCTCGAACGCGCCCTCGCTTGACCCCAGCGACTACGACGCGGGAACGGGCCTGGCATGGACTAGCCGCTCAGGGGTCATTCCCGGGCCCACGCGACCGTTCGTAGTCGCTGCGGCTCTTGTTCTCACCCTGCGAGCAGATGGCGACGATTCCCGGCAACTTCTCCAGGATCCGGCCGCCGCGCGCGCTGGCAGCGACGGCCGGATCGATCATTGCTCGAGTCAGCGGGCCACGCCCGCCATCAACGCTTCCTGAAGGTGCTCCTCTGCTTCGTGGTCGAGAGAGGAGCGCAGGACGGTTCCGCCGTACGGCGCCAGCTCTTCGAGCACCTTGTCGGGTGTCATCTTGCGGGCGACGAACATGATCGCCGAGGTGCCGGGTTGGAGGAGTTCGCCGACCTGACGCTTGAAGCTCTCTTTGAGGCCGAGGTCGCCGAGCTTGCCGAACACCGCGCCGTAGAGACCGCCGAGGGCCGCCCCGAACAGCGGCGCGAGGAAGATGAGGCCGATGAGCGCGCCCCAGAAGATCCCTCCGAGCGCACCCGCTTCCGTGAGGTGGTCGGTCGTCGTCACGTGCAACTTGCCTTTGGGGTCGCGCACGACCACCGCAGCTTCTTCGAGGTCGATCAGGTAGTCCTTTTGCAGCGCGACGGCCTTGTCGAGCACCTTCTTTGCCGTCTCCTCGTCGGGGTAGCCGATGACGATCAGCTCACTCATCTCGTGCCCTTTGGAACGTCACGAGGTGACCTCGACTCGACGCCGCTGCGCCCGTTGCGACTTCGGGACGCGGATCGTCAGGACGCCGTCCTTGAGCTGCGCATGGATCTGCTCGTGGTCGACGCGTTCGGGCAGCATGACGCGGTAGGCGAATTGGCCGACGCGACGTGCCTTGCGGCGCACGATTCCCTTCCGCTCCTGCTCCTTGATCTCGCCGCTGATCACGAGCTCGTTGCCGATCTGTTCGACGTTGACGTCCTCACGCTTGACGCCGGGCGCCTCGACCTCGAGCACATAGGCGTCGTCCTGCTCCTCGATGTCGACGAGCGGCGCCCACGTCCCTCCGTCGGCCCCGCCGATGGTCTGCTCGAGCATCCTGCGCATGCGTTCATTGAGAAGCTCGAGCTCGCCGAAAGGCTCCCATAGCTCCGTCCCCTGCGGCTTGTTGCGCTCTGTCAGAGATTGCGACATCTGTCCTACCTCCTCATTCGCGGCCGACGCGGTCGACGACGAGCACACGCTCGACCGGATCGATGTCCAGTACGCCTGCCGGCCTCACCCGCACGTCGTCGCCGTCGAGGTCGATCCGTAACTCCTCGATCGCACCATCGATCTTCACGATCTCCATGACCACACCTCGCCTGCCGTCGAGCGCGACGACCTGGAAGCCGTCACAACGCGCCAGCCAGTAGTCGGGCCCAAACGCAGACGACGAAACTTCGGTCTGGAGAGAAAGAGCCGACAGCTTGCCAAGGAGCGGGAACATCTCCGACACGAGGCCGGAGCCGCCTCGGGCGAAATCACGCACGGTCAGAAAGGCATGCACTACGTCGGCCTCCCTAAACTTCCGGCCACCTAACGAGCAAGGAAAGCGCGCTCGTAGCGGGAAACCGTGCCAGCGGCCCGACGAGCAGGGCCTTGTCGCCGCTCGCCGAGCCGCGCTGACGACGGCTCAAGCCTCACGCTTCAGATCCCGTACGCTCGCAAACGGCATTCACGCATCTGCCTGCCGTCCCGAGAAACACCTCACTGATCCCACCACGGCAGCGCAGCTCGCAGCTTTACGGACGTCTACTCGTTCATCACGACGTCGACTGTCGGCCACGGCGGCCCTGCACGCAGGGCGCTGAGTAACGCCCGCCCAGCTCTCTCGCCGCCCGGGAATCGGTCGTCTGTATCCCAACGCCACGCCGCGACCATTGCCAAGACGAGGCGGCGACATTCGCGAATCAGTTCGTGATCGGCTCCGGAATAACCCTCGCTAACGGCTTCCGGTACATGAGCGAGATCGAACTCGACGGGCCCGCGGCAACACGTCTCGAGATCGATGAACAACACCCCTTCCGAGGTGTTCAGCACATTCCCCGAGTGCGGCTCGCCATGGAGCAGCTGCTCGGGTGCCGATCGTTCAGCAATCCTGCGGCTGCAGCTCCGTAGCGTTCTACTGAGAAGCTCGCGGTCAGAGTCTTCAAGCCGTGGGGTTCTGTGCCGGCTCGCAACGAGCCGTTGTGCTTGCGCAACGCGGTCGCTGAAGTGGGGCGCGGTGACATCGAGTTGCGCCATACCCGCGTGCAGCCGTTCAAGCGACTTCGCATACGCAACTGCTGAAGCTTCAATGCCCGACTGTTCGTAGTACCGCCACAGCGTCAAGGCGAACCCGTCTCGCTCATAGACGCGCGGTTCAACACGCGTGTCCAGAGTCGCCACGGGGCTTTGGTTCGCGGCGAGCCTCTGCGCAATCTCAAGCTCGAAGTGGAACGCTTCTTGCCCTACGAACGCCACTCGCGCGAAGACATCGGAAGGGAGTAGCCGCAACGCGAGCTTGTTCGAGTTGCAAACGATCCGCGCCTCACCGACGGTGAGCCCGAGTGCCGACGCAACCTCTGTCGTTGCGTTGACCGCACGTTCCGCCTCGGACACCTCCATCTCGCCCCATTCTCGCTACGTCTTTTCCCCGACGCCTGATCGCTCCAAGGAGCAGCTCGTCCCGGCGGCGGGCTACGTTGATCGACCTCGGCAACGGGCTCGAGATCCCCGCCAGCTGGCTGCCGGAAGGCGTCACCGTCGAGCAGGTCGCGAACGGGCTGAAGCCGCTGGTCGACAAGCCCGTGGAGTTGGTGCTGCCGACGCACGGCGAACCCGCCGACCGCGCGGCTCTCGAACGCGCCCTGGCCTGATCCGTTCGAGCGGCTATCTGTTCGGTGGGACTCTTGGCTAGGGGACCGGGACGGAGAACACGAATCCCCCGATGCGGAGCGACTTGCACGCCTCCGCAGCGCGCTGCACGGACGGTGTGTTGAGGTAGTCGTCTGTCGGAAGCTTGATTGCGCCTTCTCCGTCGGGGTCGGGGAAGTCGTTGACGCCGTGGGATCGCATGCAATGGGTGAACTTCAGCGCCGCCGCGTTCGACTGCGCCCGCTGCGCCGGCGTGCTCGAGTTCCGGAAAAGCCGGTAGCGGGTCGTGCAGTACGTGAAGGCCGCCTTGAACTGCGGCGTGTTGGGATCGACCCCGCTCTTGACGGTGAAGCCGAATACGAGACGGCCCCTGAACGGGATCGGGTCCGGGAAGTTCGGCACGCCGTGTGTCCGCATGCATTGGGAGGCGGCGGCTGCATCCGCCGCGCTCGGCGCTGACGATGTAGCCCCCGTGGAGCCGGCAGTCGAGCCGTGGCCGCCAAGGGACGCCACCGCGGGACTGCGTGACGTCCCGCCGCAGCCCGCCGCGAACAAGGCGAGAACTGCCACGGCCGAGCCGAGGATTGACGTTTGCGGCACGCAGCGAACAGAAGCCGACACGTTTAACCCGACGGTCAAACGCGGCTAACCAAACGGTAAACGGGACCGCGGAGCCCGGCGAAGTTAGGTTCCGTTTACGGACGAGGAGCAGACTTCGGGCTGTGCCGATTCTGGTGGTCGACGACGACGCGGCGTTGCGGAAGGCCCTGAAGCGGCTGCTCGTTGCGAACGGCTTCGCAGTCGAGGTCGCCGAGGACGGCGACGACGCTTTGGCGCGCGTGCGGGCACAGAGCTTCGACGCGGTCGTCCTCGACGTGATGATGCCGGGTAGTGACGGGATCGAGGTCTGCGAACGACTGCGCGCGGCAGGCGACCAGCTGCCGGTTCTGATGCTGACCGCGCGCCACGCGGTGCGTGATCGCGTCGCCGGACTCGAAGCAGGGGCCGACGACTATCTCGTCAAGCCGTTTGCGAACGACGAGCTGGTAGCCCGTCTGCGCGCTTTGCTTCGCCGCGCCGGCGGAGGCTCGACGATGGTCTCATTCGCCGATCTCGAACTCGACCTGTTGACCCGTGATGCACGCCGAGGATCGCGCGAGATTCGGTTGAGCCGGATGGAGTTCGAGCTGCTCGAGTTCTTCCTGCGCCATCCGAGACAGGTGCTCGCCCGCGGCGTGATCTACGAACGGGTCTGGGGATATGACGCCTCGCTGTCGTCGAACTCCCTGGACATGTTGATCAGTCACCTGCGCCGGAAGCTCGAAGCAGGTGACCGGCCGCGCCTGATCCAGACGGTGCGCGGCGTCGGCTTCATGTTGAGAGAACGATGACGTTTCGGCTGCGCCTGACGGTGTTGGCGTCGCTCGCGGTCGCGATCGCACTCGTCGGCGCGTCCGTTGTCGTCTAGTACTCCTACCGTCACGACCTGATCGGGCAAGTTGACGGCGAGCTCGGGGCAAGCCTCAACGTTGCACCTCTCAACCAGATGGTGACGATTGGCTCGACCGGCCTGCCGGTGAGCGCGGTGAAGTTCAATACACCGCCGACGTTCCGGCTTGTCGTCCTGCCCAATTCGTCGACTGCGCTCCTCGTGCGTGACGTCCCGGTCTCCTCCACCGATGTCGTTACGGTGGAATCTTCCAGCTACCAGACCGTGAGCGTGCACGGAGTGCCGGCGCGACAGCTGGCGATACCTGGAAAGCATTCCAGCGTCACCGTCACGCGGTCGTTGGCGGATGTCGATCGGAGCCTTTCGCATCTGCGCTGGCTGCTCGTCTTCACGTGTCTGGGCGGCATTGCGGTTGCGACGCTGCTCGGCTCGCTCGTATCCGGGCGAGCGATCATGCCGCTGCGCCGCCTGACCGAGACAACCGAGCGGATCGCCGAAACGGGCGAGCTGAGCGGGCGCACCGGTCAGCGCGGACGAGACGAGATCAGTCGGCTCTCAGTGCAGCTCGATGCGCTGCTTGCGACCCTCGAACAGTCGATCCGGACGCAGCGACAGCTCGTGGCGGACGCGTCACATGAGCTGCGTACACCGCTTGCCACGCTGAGGGTAAATGTCGGGCTGCTTGCCGACCCCGATGGTCTCGACGGAGATGAACGAGCTGAGCTCGTCGCCGACTTGCATGAAGAGCTCGAGTCGATGACGACGCTCGTCACCGAACTGGTTGAGCTGGCGCACGGCGAAGAGCTTGACGTCGAGCCGATGGAGTTCCGGCTCGACCAGGTCGTCAGGTCAGCCGTCGACCGGGCGGCCAAGCGGACGCAGGCAGTCGTGTTTCGAGCGAATCTCGAGCCGACGACGGTTCTGGGGCTGCCAGAACGCGTCGAGCGAGCCGTCGACAATCTGCTCGACAACGCCCGGAAGTGGAGCCCGGCCGGAGAGACGATCGACGTGTCCGTTCGGAATGGGGTGGTGGAAGTCCGCGACCGCGGGCCCGGCATCGCGGCGGAAGACGCACCGCTCGTGTTCAACCGCTTCTACCGGTCGATGAAGGACCGCGGCACACCCGGTGCGGGCTTGGGGCTCGCGATCGTGAAACAGGTCGCGGACGCCCACAACGGGAGCGTCGGCGTCGACCAGGCTCCAGGCGGCGGCGCAATTCTTCGAATGTCACTTTTACCGCCCGGATGCCGGAGTGTCGGCGTGCCGGGAGGGAGCTCGTAGACGCTGAGCCCGGAGCGCGTCGCGCCGAGCGGCGCGCCAATGCGGGTGCTGTTCGGCCGCCTTCGCTGCGGGGCGACTAACACGCCAGCATCTTCTGGATGGCCTGGCGCGTAACCCCGAGCTCGCGTGCGATCTCCGCCTGAGAGACTCCTGCCTTGATCAGGGTGCTCATGAGGTCGCGACGCTCGGCCGCGAGTTGCCTTGCCGCGATGGTGTGCTGAATGGCTTGCGCCCGAATATCCTTGATGCGAAGGAAGGTCTCTGCGATTCCGTTTTTATCCATGGCCGCATTATGTCAACCGCTGGTTGTCATGTCAACCAATGGTTGACAACCGGGGGTCCGCCGTTAGTCGTTACGCCGTCGCCGGGCGGGAAGAACGCGGTACTTGATGATGAAGAGGAATCCGACGATTGCGACGACCGCGCCGGCTGACGCGGCTCCGCTGACGTCGATCACTCCGCCGAGAATGATCAGGAGCGCACCGATCGCCGCGCCGGCGGCGGGAGTCTGAAGTCGCTGCAGCAACCTGGGCCGACTCTAGCCGTATGCTCGAGCGCGTGATGGAGGCAGTCCGCATCAGCGTGCGCGTCGCTCCGGGCTCGGCGAGGACCGCCGTCGTCGGTCCCTACCGCGACGGCTGGAAGCTGAACGTGCGACCGGCTCCCGAGCGCGGCCAGGCGAACGATGCGGTCGTGCGACTCCTCGCGGAGGTCCTCGCGCTTCCCGCGCGTCAGATCGAGATCGTCGCCGGCCAGTCGGGGCGGGACAAGCTCGTCGCGATCGAAGGCGCGACGATCGATGCAGTGAACGACGCACTCGCCCGCGCCAGCGAGAGCAGCCGCTAGCTGCTGGCGACGCCGCGGTGCGGCGTCAGCGCGAGCAGCAGCCCGCCGTCGTCGTCGTACGCGGGGAAGACGTCTGCGACGACGCGCTTGTCGCTGCCGCCGCGCGTCTTGATCGACAGGTGCTCGCCGAGCCGGCGGACGCCCCATTCCTGCGCGAGCTCGAACGGCTTCGCGTCGGAGACGTTCAGCGCCTCGACGACGTCGCGCCCCATCAGATCCGCTTCGGGGAAGCCGGTCAGCTCGAACATGCCGCGGCCGATCGCAAGCACGCGCCGCTCCTTGTCGGTCACGAGCAGCCCCGTGTCGGGCGCGGGGTAGTAGTCGTCGAGCAGCTCGAACAGGAAGCCGAACCCGCAGTGCCGGCAGGCGGGCGCGTCCTGCGAGAAACCCTCACGCGCGTCGATGTCGAGCGACCGCTCCTTGCAGTGCGGACAGATGTAGTACGGCACGCGCGCCAGGGTACCCGGCGGTCCGAGCTAGGCCGCTGCTTCGGCCGTCCCCCGTTGCTCCTGGATGAAGTCGCGATACCAGTAGAAGCTGCCCTTCGGCACGCGCTCGAGCGTCGCGTAGTCGATGTAGATGAGGCCGAAGCGCTTCCAGTAGCCCCAGGCCCACTCGAAGTTGTCGAGCAGCGACCACGCGAAGTAGCCGCGGAGCGGCACGCCCGCCGCGATCGCGCGGCCTGCCGCGTCCACGTACTCGCTGAGGTACGACTGGCGCTCCGGATCGAGCACGCTGCCGTCGTGGCCGCGCACGTCGGCGAACGCCGCGCCGTTCTCGGTCACGTAGATCGCCGGCGGCGCGTAGTCGCGCTGCAGCCGCACGAGCAGGTCGTGCAAACCGTCCGGCACGACCTCCCAGCCCATGTCGGTGCGGTCGACGTCGGCGCGGTGAAGGATCCGCGAGCGGCCGCCGTTCTCGTCGGCGGCGACGAGCGGCGAGGTGTAGTTGTTGACGCCGAGGAAGTCGATCGCCGCACCGATCGTGCGCAAGTCACCGTCCTCGACCGCAGGCATGCTCTCCTGCCAAGCCTCGAGCATGTCGCTCGGATACTCGCCGCGGAAGATCGGGTCGAGGAACCAGCGGTTGTGCAGCCCGTCCACCCAGCGCGTCGCGGCAAGATCCTCCGGGTCGTCGCTCGCCGAGTACGGGTTGTCGAGGTTCAGCGTGATCCCGACCTCGGACTTGGGGGACACGCGCCGGAGGATCTCGACGGCGCGGCCGTGCGAGAGCAGCAGGTGATGCGCGGTCGCGAGCGCGTCCGCGTCCGACATGCGGCCCGGCGCGTGGTGACCCCAGCCGTGCCCGACCCACGCGACGACCCACGGCTCGTTGTGCGTGATCCAGTGACCGACGCGGTCGCCGAGCCGAGCGCCGACGACCTCGACGTACTCGGCGAAGGCGTCGACGGTCGAGCGCGCCGGCCAGCCGCCGGCATCCTCGAGAGCCTGCGGCGTGTCCCAGTGGAAGAGCGTCACGTACGGATCGATGCCGTTGCCGAGCAGCTCGTCGACGAGCCGGTCGTAGAAGTCGAGCCCCTTCTCGTTCACGGCGCCGCGGCCGTTCGGAAGGATGCGCGGCCACGCGATCGAGAAGCGGAACGCGTCGATGCCGAGCTCGCGCATCAGCGCGATGTCGTCGCGATAGCGGTGGTAGAAGTCGCACGCGATCGCGCCGGTGTCGCCGTTGCGCACCTTGCCCGGCGTCGCGCAGAACCGATCCCAGACGCTCTCGCCGCGGCCGTCCTCGTTGCTCGCGCCTTCGATCTGGTACGAGGCAGTCGCCGCACCCCAGACGAAGTCGCGCGGGAAGTGGTTGGCCTGTTCAGATGACATTTGATTCCTCTCGGGTGACGGGGGCGGGTGCCCGGACGTGGCAGCGGGCGCTCTGATTCCGGCGCGCTTCGACGAGGGGCGGGGTGACTTTCGAGCAGATGTCGACCGCGATCGGGCAGCGGCTGACAAAGCGGCAGGCCTCGGGCGGGTCGACCGCCGCGGCGGCGAGGCCCTTGCGCACCTCGATCTCCTCGCGCTCGCCGGCGGCCGGGTCGGGCACCGACGCGAGCAGCAGCTCGGTGTACGGGTGCAGCGGTGTCGAGAGCACTTGCTCGGCGGGGCCCTGCTCGACGATCTGCCCGGCGTACATGACGAGCACCGTGTCGGCGACGTACCGCGCACTCGCGAGGTCGTGCGTCACGTAGAGGAACGCGAGATCGTGCTGCGCTTTCAGATCGGCCATCAGGTTGAGGATCCCGATGCGGATCGAGACGTCGAGCATCGAGATCGGCTCGTCCGCGACGACGACCGTCGGCTCGACCGCGAGCGCGCGCGCGATCGCGACACGCTGCCGCTGGCCGCCGGAAAGCTCGTGCGGGTACTTCTCCGCGATCCGCTCCGGCGGCACCAGGCCGACACGGTCGAGCAGCTCGTACACGCGCTGGTCGATCTCCTTCGACGGGACGACGTGGTGGATGCGCAGCGGCCGAGCGAGGTGGTGGCGAATCGTCTTCGCCGGGTTCAAGGAGCCGAAAGGATCCTGGAACGTCATCTGCACCTGCGAGCGGTAGGCGAGAAGGCGACGGCGGCCGTGCAGGTGCGTCAGGTCCTTACCGGCGAAGAGGACGCGTCCGCTCGTCGGTGCGTACAGGCGCGCGAGCAGCCGCGCGACCGTGCTCTTGCCGCTGCCGCTCTCGCCGACGAGCGCGGTGATCGTTCCGGGGCGCAGCGCGAAGGTGACGTCTTCGACCGCGTGCACCTTGCTGCGGTCGAAGAGCCCGCCGCCGACGCGGAAGTACTTCGTCAGGCCCTCGACCTGGAGCCCGGCAGCGCCGTTTGCACCGTTCAGGCTCATCCGTCGCGCTCTACGAGGTGACAGGCGACGAGGTGACCGGGGGAGACCTCACGCAGCCGCGGCCGCTCGGTCGTCTGGCGCGCGTAGAGCAGCGCGTCTTCGGACCGGCAGTGCGGGCAGCGCGGGTGGAACCGGCAACCGGAAGGGGGCGCCGCTAGGTCGGGCGGCGCCCCCGCGATCCCGGTCATCCGTACGACGGGCCCATGAAGCGGAGGGAACGACTGCATGAGGCCGATGGTGTACGGATGCTTTGGCGCGCGGTGGATCTCGTTCGCGGGAGCTTCTTCGACGATCTCGCCCGCGTACATGATCGCGATGCGATTCGCGATCTCCACCAGCAGCGACAGGTCGTGGGTGATGAAGAGGACTGCGAAGCCGAGCTCGCGCTGCAGCACTTTCACCTGCTGCAAGATCTCGCGCTGGACGACGACGTCGAGCGCGGTCGTGGGCTCGTCCATGATCACGAGCTCGGGGCGAAGCGCGAGCGCCATCGCGATGATCACGCGCTGACGCATGCCGCCCGAAAGCTCGTGCGGATACGCGCGGATGCGGCGCGGATCGATCCCGACCAGGTCGAGAAGCTCCGTCGCCTGATGCAGCGCTTCGCGCTTCGAGATGTGCTCGTGCGCGCGCATCATGTCGACGAACTGGTCGCCGACGCGCATCACCGGGTTGAGCGCGTTCATCGCGCTCTGGAACACCATCGAGACGTTGCGCCAGCGGAACTTGCGCAGCTCCTCGCGGCTCTTCGTCGTCACGTCGTCGCCCGCGAAGAGAATCTGGCCGCCGGAGATCTGCGCGGGCGGGCGCAGGATCTGCATGAGCGCGTTCGCGAGCGTGCTCTTCCCGCAGCCCGACTCGCCCGCAAGGCCCAGGATCTCGCCCGGCAAGATCTCGAGGTCGACCCCGTCGACGGCGCGCACCGGACGCCCGCTGCGCGTCAGATACTCGACGGTGAGCCCACGCAGCTCGACGAGCGGCTCACTGCGGCCGAACGGGCGCGGCGTCGTCGACGTGCTGGTGACCGTCACGCGGCGCTCCTCTGCCGGAACCGGCGCTTCTTCTTCGGCAGGCCGCGCAGGCGCGGGTTCGAGACCTCGTCGATCCCGGCGAGCACGAGCACCAACGCGAACACCGTCAGGCCGATCGCGAGGCCGGGGAAGACGAACGACCACCACTCGCCCTGAAGCACGCTCGAGTTGACCGTCGCCCAGTAGAGCGACACGCCCCAGCTCGCCTTGGCCGAGTCGCCGAGGCCGATGAACTCGAGGCCGGCCTCGACGAGGATCCCGATGTAGAAGACGAGGATGAATGCCGCGGCGATGCGGCTGATCATGTTCGGCATCAGCTCGCCGAAGACGATTCGCCAGGTCGATTCGCCGCTGACCTTCGCCGCCTGGATGAAGTCGCGGTTTCTCAGCGTCAGCGCCTGCCCGCGCAGGATGCGCGCCTCGATCGACCAGAGCAGGCCGCCGATCACGAAGATCATCGTGAGCATCCCGCGGCTGTGCAGGAACGCGGTGATGTCGATCAGCAGCGGGATCGCCGGGATGACGATGACGACGTTGATGATCAGGCTGAGAATCTCGTCGACGAAGCCGCCCGCGTACGCCGCGAGGATCCCGAGCGTCGCCGCGAGGATCGTGCTGAGCACCGCGATGAAGAACCCGGTGGCAAGCGACCGGCGCGCGCCGAAGACGACGCCTGCCCACACGTCCGATCCCTGGTCGGTCGTGCCGAACAGGTGGTGCCACGACGGCGGCTGACGGGTCGCGAAGCTGAAGTTCGTCGCCGAGGAAGCGCTCGCGACGAACGGTGCGATCACCGCGAACAGCACCATCACGAACAGGATCCCGAGCCCGATCTGCGCCTTCGGATTGCGCAGCAGGATGACCACCCAGCCAGGGAGCTTGATGCGGTGACGCGACCGCACGGGCGCCGCGAGCGGCTCGGGTGGAAGGGGCTGCTGGAGCTCGACCTGGACCTGGCTCATGTCACGAGGCGCGGATGCGCGGGTCGAGGGCGTAGTTGACGAGGTCGATGATGAAGATGGCGATGATCGGACAGACCGCGAAGATGAGCAGCAGCGCCTGCGTCAGCGGCAGGTCCTTGCCGAGCGCCGCTTGCTGGAGCGTGAAGCCGGCGCCCGGATAGCTGAAGACGAGCTCGACGAAGATGACGCCGCCCACCGCTGTCGCGAACTGCGGGGCGAAGCCGTTCAGCGGCGGCAGGATCGCGTTCCGCGCTGCGTACCGGGTCATCACGCGCCGGTCGCGCAGGCCCTTCGCCTGCGCCATCGCGACGTAGTCCTCGCTGATCGTGTTGATCATCACGGTGCGCATGTTCAGCACCCAGCCGCCGGCGAACGCGAGGACGATGACGAGCGCGGGAAGGATGCCGTGGTCGATCGCGCTCCAGATGAACGTCCAGTTGAAGCCCGGAAGGAGGTCGGTGCCGTAGGCGTGCTGCAGCGGGAACCAGCCGAGCCTGAGGCCGAAGAGGTAGACGACGAGCAGCGCGGTGAAGTACGCGGGAAAGGCGCCGAGCGCCATGAAGAGCGGGACGAAGATCGAGTCGAAGCCGCCGCCGCGCCGCCACGCCGCGAACATGCCGATCGTCGTGCCGAGGATGAACGCAACGAGGAACGAGATGCCGACGAGGGCGATCGAGTAGGGAAGCGTTCGCCCGATCACCTGCGAGACCGGTGTCGGATAGTTCGAGGTGGAGATGCCGAAGTTCAGGTGAGCCGCATGCCGGAGGTAGGTCACGTAGGCGTGGGGGAGCGACTGGCCCTTGCCGCCGAAGATCTTCTCGTAGGTGAGGATGATCCCCGGGTCCTCCTGGATCTGCTGTGGGGTCAGGCGCTGGAGGATGCCGCCGATCGGGCTGCCCGGCAGGAGCTGCGGGATCAGGAACGTGATCGTGATCGCCAGCCAGAGGGCGAACACGTAGAAGGCGAGTCTTCGCAGGAACCAGCGCATAGGACTTCCTCAGCAATCTATGCGGGGGGTGGAGCGTTCGCTCCACCCCCCGCAAGCTTGGCGCGGGTTAGGCGCCTGCCTTGCCCCCAGGGGCAATCCGAGTCAGCGAGATGATGTTGTCGGGGTAGTTCGTGAAGATCGGCTGCGCGTAGAAGTTCTTGGGCGACGAGAAGCCGTGGAAATACTTCGTGCTGTACGTCGACCACTGCGGAGCCAGGTAGATGGGGACGATCGGCTGGTCCTTGAGGAACAGGTTCGCGAGCTTCGTGAAGTCCGCGTGCTGCGTCTTCGAGTCCAGAGCCGACCGGAACTGGTTCAGAGTCGACTGGGACGCGGAGTCGTAGAAGTGCGCCCAGTTGCTCGTTACGGTGGCGTCCTGTCCAGGCGCCGTGTACTGCGACTGCGACAGGTTGGCGTTGAAGTACCCGTACGGCGTGCTTGCGGCGACGTTCTGCCAGAGCAGCGTCGGGTTCTTCGTCGTCGACGCGTTCGGGTACCACGAGTTCCAGTCCGGCTCGAGAACCTCGGACGAGTTGATGCCGATCGCCTGCAGGTTCTTGGCCATGATCTGGTCAGAGGCGACCCAGTCAGACCAGCCCGAGATCACGTGGATGTCGAGCGAGACGGGGTTGCCCTTCGGATCGAGCAGCTGGCTGCCCTTGTAGGTGAAGCCGGCCGCCATGAGCGTGGACTTCGCCTTCGCCGGGTCGTACTTCGCGGCAGCCTGTGCGGCAGCCTTCACGGCCGGCGAATACCAGTTCGCGAAGAGCCCGTTCAGGCCGAGCGCGTCGGCGGGCGGGCCGTAGCCGTACTCGCCGAGCTTGTACACCGACTGCCGGTCGATCGCGAGGCTGATCGCCTTGCGGAACGCCGGGATGCTGTACGGGTACTGCGTGTCGTCGAACACGAGCGACTGCGCGAACGACGTCACCGGGTAGAAGTAGTGGAAGTGCGCCGGATCCTTCGAGTCGTACGCCGAGGCGGCGTTCGGCACGAAGTTGTGGGTCCAGTCGACCTGGCCGCTCTGGATGTCGGCGAGCGCCGCATCGTTCGAGGCAGCCTGGATGTACTGGACGCACGCGATCTTCGGTGCGCCGGCCATCCAGTAGTGCGGGTTCTTGCCCAGCGTGTACGCCTGGGACGAGAACGACGCAACCTGGTTGAACGGGCCCGAGCCGACCGGATGATCGTCGGAGAAGGTCGTCGGGTTCGTCACCTTCGACCAGATGTGCTTCGGGATCACGTAGACGCCGTTCAGCGTCACCGGGATGAAGGTCGAGTCGACGGTCTTCAGGTTGATGACGACCGCGTACGGCCCCTTCGCCGTGATCGACTTCACGTTCGAGTCGGGCTTGGTGTAGCTGATCTGGTCCATGACGCTGTTCTGCTTGCCCGCCGTCAGCGTGTAGACGACGTCGGCCGACGTAAGCGGCTGGCCATCGCTCCACTTGGCGTTTGTGCGCAGGTTCAGCGTGACGGTCTTGTTGCCGTTCGACCACTTCCAGCTCTGTGCGAGCCACGGGTATACGTGACCGCCGCCGGCGACCGTCGTGACGACCAGCGGCTCGTAGATCGCGCCCTTGACGATCGCGCCGGCCGGCGTGCTCGTCGAGACGAACGGATTGAAGTTCTTGACAAACGCAGGATCGCCCGATCCTGCGAGGACGAGGCACTTGTGATTAGCCGCGGCCTTGCTGAGCGCCGTCGGCGCGCTGCTTGTCGACGCGAAAGCAACCGCGACGACGATGAGGGCAGCGAGGATCACCGCCCCGCCGGCGCCGGCCACGAGGCCGAGGCGGCGGGATGAGCGGACGTGACGTGACATCTGCCGTTCCTTTCTCGCCCAGCGTCGGGCGGGAGGGGAGACACTTGAAACCACCGGGCGGGGGCTACCGGAAATTCCCGGGAACCGTAAACAGGTCGTTTCATCCGTGTCAAGTTCCTACTGTCGAACTTAACCGTTTTAAGCGAAAGGGAAGTGCCCTTCCGTTCCGTAAACGGTTCCGGTACCGTCTGGCCCCAGGCTATGGCTCAACTCGACCGGAGACCCGATCAGAAGTTCCGCGGCCGCGCGACGATCCGCGACATCGCAGACCTCGCCGGCGTGTCGATCGCCACCGTGTCGCGCGTCCTGAACGACCGGCCGGACGTCTCGCCCGAGACACGCGAGAGCGTCATGCAGGTCGTGCGCAAGCACGGGTTCACGACGAACCGCGGCGCGCGCGGTTTGTCAAGCGGGCGCACCGGCATCGTCGGTCTTACGCTGCCGCTCGTGAACGACGCGTACTTCGGGCCGATCCTGAGCGGCGCGTCGGAGGCGCTCTACGAGCAGGACATGCGCATCATGCTGTGCCCGACGCTGCACGAGCACGATCGCGAGGTGTCGCTCCTCGACCGGCTCACGCGCGGCACGACCGACGGCGCGATCCTGATGCTTCCGGAAGAGTCGTCGGAGGAGCTTCAGCATCTGCAGGAGATCGGCTATCCGTTCGTCGTCGTCGACCCGCGCGAGCCGCCGCCGCCGGGCGTCCCGTGCGTCTCGGCGATGCACTCGACCGGAGCGAAGCTCGCGACCGAGCACCTGCTCGAGCTGGGGCACCGTCACATCGGCGCGATCGGCGGATCCCCGGGTTGGTACGCAAACGACGAGCGGGTGATCGGGTTCCGCGCCGCGATGGCCGCCGCGCGCCTCCTGCCCGACCCGGACATGATCCTCTACGGCGACTGGAGCATCCCCACCGGTGAGCAGGCGGCCGAGGAGCTGCTCTCGCGCCCCGATCCGCCCACCGCGATCTTCTGCTTCAACGACAACGCGGCGATCGGCGCGCTGAACGCCGCGCGCCGTCACGGCATCAGCGTCCCGGACGAGCTCTCGATCGTCGGCTTCGACGACACCTTCCAGGCGACGATCGTCACGCCTCGCCTGACGACGGTGCGCCAGCCGCTCGCGGAGCTCGGTCGCATGGGGGTCAGCCTGCTCACGCGGCTGATCGAAGGACAACGGCTCGACGCTCTGCGCATCGAGCTCGCGACGGAACTCGTCATCCGTGAGTCGACGGCTCCCGCACCGGTCGGTTAGCGTCGCCGCTGCCGCGGCGCTCGCGATCGCCGCGGCCATCGGCCTCGTCGCCCGCGCAGGCGCGTCGGGCGACACGTACACGATGACGCCGCTCGTCTCCGACGGCGGCGTGCCCGCGCCGCACGTCGACCGCACGCTCGTCAACGCGTGGGGCCTCGCCGCGAGCCCGACCGGCCCCTGGTGGACCGGCAACGAGGCGCGCGGCACGAGCACGCTCTACTCGTCGACCGGCCGCAAGCAGCTGCTGACCGTCTCCGTTCCCGGTGGACCGACCGGCGTTGCGTACAACGCCGGCACGTCGTTCCTCGTGCGTGCGAACGGTCGCTCCGACCCGGCGCGCTTCGTCTACGCATGCGAGGACGGGAACATCCGTGCGTGGACGCCGACCGTGCCGAACGACTGGTCGGCGAAGGCGGAGGTCACGGTCGACCAGACCGGCAAGGGCGCGATCTTCCGCGGCGTCGCGTTCGCGCACGGGCTCCTGTACGCGACCGACTTCCACAACGGCATCGTCGAGGTCTTCAACGGCAAGTGGCAGCAGGTGCGGCTCGCCGGATCGTTCCGCGATCCCGGCGTCTCGCCCTGGTACGCGCCCGACGGCATCTACGCGGCCGGCAGCCACATCTTCGTCACCTACATCTACCGCGCCCTGGTCGGCGGCAACGACGCGCCGGTCGGCGGCTACGTCGACGAGTTCGACCTCCAGGGACGCCTCGTCGCGCGCGTCGCGAACACCGGCCTGTACGAGCCGTGGGGGCTCGCCCTGGCACCGCGCTCGTTCGGGCGCTTCGGCGGCGACCTCCTCGTCGCGAACTTCGGCAACGGCCAGATCGACGCATTCCGGCAGGACGCGAAGGGCTGGAAGCTCGACGGCGTGCTCAAGGGGCCGAACGGCAAGCCGCTCGATGTCGACGGCGTCTGGGGAATCGCGTTCGGGAACGGCGGGCTCGCCGGCTCGCGCGACACGCTCTTCGCCGCCGCCGGCCCGCACCAGTGGCACGGCTCGAGCGAGCTCCGTGTCCACGGTCTGATCTCGGCGATCGCGCCGTCATGACGCGCGCTTCGTCAGTCGCGCTGCATCGCAGCGTCGAACGCAACGTCCGACGGCGCGAAGTCGGCGGCGCGGACGAAGCGCGCCGCTTCGGCGGCGCCCCATTCGCGGTCCATTCCGGTGTCCTCCCACTCGACCGAGAGTGGTCCTTCGTAGCCGATCTCGTTCAGCGAGCGGAAGAGCTCGTCGAAGTCGACGTCGCCGTGCCCCGGCGAGACGAAGTCCCAGCCGCGGTTGCGGTCGCCGAACGGCAGATGCGACGCGAGGATCGAACGGCGGCCGTCGAGCCGGCGCTTCGAGTCCTTGACGTGAACGTGGTAGATCCGCGTGCGGAACTCGCGCGCGAACTCCGCCGCGTCGAGGAACTGCGGCGCGAAGTGGCTGGGGTCGAGGTTGAAGCCGAAGCTTGCGCGGTTGTCGAGCGCAGCCAGCGTCTTCTGGGCGGTGACGAAGTCGTACGCGATCTCGGTCGGGTGGACTTCCAGCCCGAAGCGCACGCCTTCCTGCTCGAACACGTCGAGGATCGGGCCGAAGCGCTCCGCGACCTCGTCGTATGCCCGCTCGATCGCGTCGAAGTCGTTCGGCGGGAACGAGTACAGCCGCTGCCAGACCGGCGAGCCGGTGAACCCGTTGACCTGCGTGACGCCAAAGGCGGCAGCGGCGCGCGCCGTGTCCATCAGCCGCTGCGCGGCGCGGTCGTGCACGCCGGCGGGCTCGCCGTCGCCCCAGATCTCCGGTGGCAGGATGGCCTGGTGACGCTCGTCGATCGGATCGCACACCGCCTGGCCGACGAGGTGCGCCCCGAGCGCCCAGCAGCCGAGCCCGTGGCGCTCGAGCAGCGCGCGCCGCTCGCCGGCGTACGCCGGATCCGCGAGCGCGGCGGCAACGTCGAAGTGGTCGCCCCAGCACGCGAGCTCGAAGCCGTCGTAGCCCCACTCGGCGACGCGCGGAGCGAGCTCGGCGATCGGCAGGTCGGCCCACTGGCCGGTGAAGAGCGTCACAGGTCTTGCCACAACGACAAAGATATGCGCTCATGACCCGCGTCGCCTTGCAGCTGTGGACGATCCGCGACGAGATCGAGCGCGATCTCGAGGGCGCGCTGCGCACGCTCGGCGAGCTCGGCTACGACGGCGTCGAGCTGATTCACTTGCCCGGCCACGACCGCGCGCAGGTGCGCGCGTGGCTCTACGAGGCCGGGCTCGAGGTAGCGGGTCGCCACACGTCGCTCGAGGCGGTCGAGAACGAGCTCCCAGAGCTCGTCGAGGAGCTGCGCGCTTACGGAACGGATCGCGGTGCGATCGCGTGGATCGATCCGGAGGCGCTCGCGGACCCGGGCCCGATCGTCGAGCGCTTCGCCGCCGCGGCCGCGGCCGCGCGCGATGCCGGGCTTCGGCTCGGGTTCCACAACCACTGGAGCGAGGTGGCGCCGCTCGCCGGCGGTGCCACGTTCCTCGACCTGCTGCGCGAGCTGCCGCCGGAGCTTCTCTGGCTCGAGCTCGACCTCGGCTGGGTCTGGCACGCAGGCGGCGACCCGATCGCGGAGCTCCAAGCGACCAAGGGCCGCTGTCCGCTCGTGCACGTCAAGGACTATCGAAGCCGCGAGAGCCGCGACGACGTGCCGATCGGCGACGGCGTCGTGGGCTATGAGCGTGTGATTCCCGCCGCGATCGCGGCCGGCGCCGAATGGCTGATCGTCGAAGAGGACGAGGTCGGCCCGGATCCGTTCGGCGCGGTCGCGCGCTCACTCGAAGCAGTCAGGAGGATCGTGAATGGCTGAACCTATGCGCGTCGGCGTCGTGGGCTGCGGGATCATCGCGAAGCGGTACGTCGAAGACTCGCCGGCGTTCGAGAACTGGCGGCCCGTCGCGTGCGCCGATCTCGACACGGTCTGCGCGGATGCGTTCGGCGCCGAGCACGGATTGCGCGTGCTGTCGGTCGACGACCTGATCGCGGACGACGAGGTCGAGCTCGTCCTCAACCTGACGCCGCCGCGCGTGCACGCGGCCCTCGTGCGCGCCGCGCTCGATGCCGGCAAGCACGTCTACACCGAGAAGCCGCTTGCCGCGACCGTCGAGGAGGCGCGCGAGCTCGTCGCGCAGGCCGACGCGCTCGGACTCCGGCTCGGCTGCGCGCCGGACACGTTCCTTGGCAGCGCCTACGAGACCGGCCGCAAGCTGATCGCCGACGGCAAGATCGGCTTCCCGCTCGGCGCCGCGGCGACGATGCTCGTCGGCGGCCCCGACAGCTGGCATCCGAACGCCGAGATGTTCTATCGCGCGGGCGGCGGCCCGCTGCTCGACATCGCGCCGTACTACCTCACGGCGATCGTGTCGCTGCTCGGCCCTGTCTCCTCGGTCGCGGGCTTCGCGGAGACGCCGACGCCGGAGCGCACGCTCGGCGCCGGCCCGCGCGCCGGCGAGACGATCGTCGTCGAGGTTCCGACGCACGCTGCGACCGTGCTTCAGCTGCGAAGCGGCGCGCTCGCGACGCTCACCGTCAGCTTCGAAGCCCGCGACCAGTACGAGAGCGGTCTCGTCGTCTACGGCAGCGAAGGCGTGTTGCTTCTGCCGGACGCAAACGGGTTCGGCGGCGAGGTCGTGCTGCGCCACGGCCACGGCTCCGAGGCCGCGGTTTCGTACGACGACCGCGGCGCGCAGGAGACGCGCGGGCTCGGAATCGAGGAGCTCGTCGAGGCGCTGCGTGCCGGTCGGCCGCATCGCGCGAGCGGCGAGCTCGCTCTGCACGTGCTCGAAGCGGCCGAGGCAGCGGTGTCGAGCGCCGAGGAGCTGCGCTCGATCACGCTCGCGACGGACGCCGCGCTACCGGCTTGACGCGCGATCACGCGAGTGGCCGGTCGCGTCCTGCGAGCACCGGCGAAACGCAGCTCGCGTGGCCGGTCGTCGCCGTGATCAGCGACGGCCGGCCGAGCGCCTCCTCCCCCGGCCAGCCGCGCAGCCGCAGTCGCAGCACGTCGTAGCCGTCGATCCAGCTGGACTCGGCGATGCCCAGTTCCCGAAGGCGCTGCGCGCGCTTTCGCGAGTGCACGACGGCGAACACCGTGTCGCACGGAGTCGCCGTCGTGCGGCCGAGCGTCAGCTCGGGCTGGCGCGGCAGGTACCACTCGAGCGGGGAGCGAAATGAGAAGAAGCCGTTCTGCCCGCCGAACACCGCGATCGGGTCGCGGCGGCCCCAGCCTTCGCGCACGAGGACCCGCGCGATGTTCCCGAAGGGCACCGCGTCCGGCTTCGTCCCGAACGTGAAGAACCCCGCAGCGAGCGCGGTCGCAACCGCGACGGCGGCCGTGAGGCGCGCACGCTGCGGGAGATACGCGACCGAGGCGGCTGCGAGGACGGCCACGAGCGGGCCGATCTCGACCAGGTTCCGCAGGGCGAAGATGCGAACGCCGGCCGCCCACACGAGCGCCGCCAAGAGGAGAGGCCCGAGGCCGAGCGCGACGAAGAGCCGTCCGACTGCGGACGTTCGCGCGAGCCGGATCGCGCCGAAGACACAGAGCGTTGCGAACACGACACCGCACGCGACGAGCAGCGGGACCGGCCGGATCGCAGGCGTGAAGAGGCGAAGCGGCGTGTCGACGACCGGGCGCAGCCGGAACCGGCCGATCCACCAGAACCGGTCCTGGTGGTACTGCGTGAGCGCGTCGGGCAGCCACGGAAGCGTCACGACCATGCCGGCCGCGACCGCCGCCAACGGTACGCGCCGCCGCCCGCGCAGGTCCGGCTCGAACACGATCCACGCCAGCCCCGCCGCGACCGTGAAGCAGAAGAAGTAGTGCGTGAGCAGGCCCGCTGCCGTGCATGCGGCGAGCGCGACGAGATCGCGGCGGCGCAGTGGCGCGGTCGTGCGCGCGAGCAGCAGCGCGAAGACGGCTGACAGGAGCGTGAGCAGCGCGTAGGCGCGCAGCTCGTGCCCGTGCACGAGGAACTCGTGGCCGAGCGCTGCGAGCAGCCCCGCCACGACGGCGAGCCGCAGCGGCAGAACCCGGCGCGCGAGCATGACGACGAGTGCCGCCGTCGCCGCGCCCGCGGCGACCGACACAAGCCGAACGTCGACGATCGGCGTGCCGGCGGCGTGCAGCAGCCAGCCGAGCGCGTACCAGAGCGGGGGCGTCGACTCCGTCCGCGCGACGCGATGCAGCACTGACGCGAACGTCGGCTCGCGGAGGATCCGTGCCGAGGCGACCTCGTCCTGCCACAGCGAGTCCGACCAGACACGCGGGATGCGCACGGCAGCTGCAAGCACGCCGACGGCCAGCGAGGCGACGGCAATCGGCCGCCGCGTCGCGGCCGCGCGAAGCACGCCTGCCGCGACGATGATCGAACGCAGCATCTGGGGAGACGGACGCCGATCGGCGGCGGCCGGGCGCGAAATCTAACCCCGCCGTGCGGAGCGTTCGTTAACGCCGTGTTGTCGTTCTACAGCCAGCGCTTCCAGCGGAAAAAGAGGAGCTGCGCGACGGTCGTGCCGAGGATCCAGCCCCACGACCACCAGTAGCCCCAGACCCAGTGGAGCTCGGGGATGTGCTTGAAGTTCTGGCCGTAGAGGCCGACGATGAAGGTCGGCACGAGCAGCACCGAGGCGATCACCGTCAGCCGCTTCATCACCTCGTTCTGGTCATTCGCGATCTTGCCCTGCAGGTAGTCGCGCACGCCCGCGAGCGCGTCGCGCGACGACTCGAGTGCCTCCCACGAGCGCAGCAGCTTGTCGTATGCGTCACCGAACGCGATCTCGACGTCCCGCGGGAAGAGCTCTCCCTCGTCGAGCTCGACGCGGTCGTCGATCACGCGGTGGACTGCGTCGCGCGTCGGGCTGAGCGTGCGCCTGATCGCACGCACGTCCTGGCGAAGCTCGCGCAGACGGCGGCCGACCACCTGCGTTGATTGTTCCGCAACCAGATCCTCGAGCTCGTCGATCTCGTCGTCGAGGTCGTCGACGAGATCGAGGAAGCGCTCCGCGATCTGATCGACGAGGTGGTAGACGTACATGCCGACGTCCTCGTGGACGCGGCATGCCTCCTTCGCCGGCTTCGGGTCGAATGCATGCTCGCCGGGTGGCGTCTTCGACACGCTGACGAGGAACTCGGGCGTCGCGATCAGGTCGACCTCTTGGTAGAAGAGCCGGTCCTCCGCGGGCACTGCGACCGGGACCAGGAAGATCCCGAGCACGTAGTCGCCGTGCGACTCGAGGCGCGGCCGCGGCTCGTCATCGTGGACGTGGGGCGCGAGCAGCGCCTCGAGCGCCGTCTCGTGGACGTGCGGCGGCAGGTGCTGGCGCAGCTCGTCCGCCGAGGGGTCGATCAGGTCGATCCACGTCGGACGGTCGGCCACGCCCGCGAGGCTACCGGCCGGCGGTGAGCGCCGTGCCGGGATGACCCTCGAACGACGCGAGGAACTTCTCGGCGTCGAGCGCGGCCATGCAGCCGGTGCCGGCGGCGGTGATCGCCTGCCGGTAGACGTGGTCCTGCACGTCGCCCGCAGCGAACACGCCGGGGATGTTCGTCTCCGTCGTGCCCGGCTTCGTGACGAGGTAGCCGAGCTCGTCGTGGTCGAGCTGGTCGACGAAGAGCGCCGTCGTCGGGTCGTGGCCGATCGCCACG
>DATAUN010000161.1:0-3984 GCA_036268235.1 Gaiellaceae bacterium | reverse complement strand
CGGCCGAGACGAATTCGATCACGTCGACGCGGCGCACGACCGGTCCCGCCACCATCCGCTGCCGGCCGACCATCCGCTCTTCAAGGTCACGCACTCCTCGCGCGACAAGCAGCGGCAGGTGCAGCACTACGTCGAGCTGCTGCGTCCGCTGCCCCTCTGGGAGCGCGACCGCATCCGTGTCGTCGACGCCGGCTGCGGCAAGGCCTACATGAGCCTCGCGCTCGTCGCCTACGGACGCGAGACGGGCACGCGCGTCGAGCTCGTCGGCATCGACACCAACCCCGGCGTGATCGACACCGTGCGCGGCATCGCCGGCGAGCTCGGCTACGACGAGGCGCAGTTCGTCGTGTCGTCGATCGCCGACTTCGAGAGCGACGAGCCGATCGACCTGCTCGTGTCGCTGCACGCCTGCGACACCGCGACCGACGAGGCGATCGCCGCCGGCGTCCGGCTCAATGCCGAGGCGATCGTCGTCGCGCCGTGCTGCCACCACGAGCTCGCGGCGCAGATCGCCGCGAACGAGAAGGACGCGCTCTTGCGCCACGGTCTCCTGCTCGGGCGGCAGGCGGACCTCATCACCGACGCGCTGCGCGCGTCCGCGCTCGAGATGCTCGGCTACCGCGTCGACGTGATCGAATTCGTCTCGGCCGAGCACACGGCGAAGAACGTGATGCTTCGTGCAGAGCACTCGCCGTCGGACGCGCGCGCCGAGCGGGCGACGCTGGAGTACGTCGAGCTTCGCGACCGCTTCGCCGTCAGCCCGGCGATCGAGCGGCTGCTGCCGCTGCCCGTATCCGCGACTCCCTGAGCATCGTTCTTCCTCTAACGAAAGGGGGAACTCGACAAATGGGAATCCTCTGGATCATCCTGATCGTCATCCTGGTGCTCGCGTTGCTCGGCTTCTTCTCGCGCGGCGTCTGGTAACCGGTCAGTAGGACCGACAACACGCATCCCTGGGCCGTCCCGCTCACGCGGGGCGGCCCTTTGTCCGCTACAACGGCAACGTGGGAGCCACGCAAGATCTGCTGCGGCGCGCCGACGCCGCGCTTGCGTTGCCCCGCCTCGGGGGGATGGCCCGGCCGGACGGCGTCGTGATCGTCAGCGAGCGCTTCTGGGCGTTCGCCGGCACCGACGGCTCGCTCCGTGAGGGGCGCATGCCTCATCCGCCGGCGGTCCTGCATCGCCTGCCCCTCGCGCGCGGGCTCGTGCGCCTGTGGGCCTCGCTCGCGCCCGTCTTCCGCCGCTCCGGCGTCGCCAAGCCCCGCGAGCGCTGGCTGATCATCACCGCCGTCCTCGCGCCGATCGCACTGGCCCTGGTCGGCGGGCCGTGGTCGACCGTGGCCGGCGTCGTCCTCTCCGTTGTTCTCCTCCTTACGATCCTGCGCGGCCGGGCGCTGCACCTGCACGGCGCCGAGCATCGCGCGATCGCGGCCACCGAAGAGCGGCGCCTCGGCGCGACGTGGGTCGGAACCGCGCGGCCGTCGCGCTTCTCGCCGCGCTGCGGGACGAACTTCGCGGCGCTCGCGATCCCGGTCACGTTCTTCGCCGACCGGGCACTGCCGCTCGTGCCCGCGTTCTGGACGCCGCTCGTCGTGCTCGTGCTCTCGCTCGCGCTGACGATGGAGCTCTGGCGCATGGTGCAGAAGAGCTCGCGCCGGTTCTGGCACGCGTTTCTCCTCCCGGGGCTCGCGCTGCAGCGCCTGACCACACGGGAGCCGCGGCTCGAGGAGACCCAGGTCGCGCTGCGCGCGGTCGCGGCCGTGCTCGCCCGCGAGCTAGCATTCAGCCGATGAGCGAGATCGGGACGATGCGGGTCAAGAGCGGCCTGGCAGAGATGCTGAAGGGCGGCGTGATCATGGACGTCGTCGACGCCGAGCAGGCGAAGATCGCCGAGGAGGCAGGCGCGTGCGCCGTCATGGCGCTCGAGCGCGTCCCGGCCGACATCCGCCGGGACGGCGGGGTTGCGCGCATGTCGGACCCCGACATGATCCACGGCATCCAGGAGGCGGTGACGATCCCGGTGATGGCGAAGTGCCGCATCGGCCATTTCGTCGAGGCGCAGGTACTTCAGTCGCTCGAGATCGACTACATCGACGAGTCCGAGGTCTTGACGCCCGCCGACCTCGATCATCACGTCGACAAGTGGCAGTTCACCGTGCCGTTCGTCTGCGGCTGCACGAACCTCGGCGAGGCGCTGCGCCGCATCGCGGAAGGTGCGGCGATGATCCGCACGAAGGGCGAGGCCGGCACCGGCGACATCGTCAACGCCGTCACGCACATGCGCTCCGTTTTCGGCGGCATCCGCCGGCTCCAGTCGCTGCGCAGCGAGGAGCTCTACGCGGAGGCGAAGAATCTGCAGGCGCCGTATGAGCTCGTGCGCTGGGTCGCCGAGCACGGCCGCCTGCCGGTCGTCACCTTCACGGCGGGAGGCATTGCGACTCCGTCGGACGCTGCGCTCTGCATGCAGCTCGGCGCGGACGGCGTCTTCGTCGGCTCCGGCATCTTCAAGTCGGGGAACCCCGCGCAGCGCGCCCGCGCGATCGTCGAGGCGACGACGCACTACCTGGACGCCGACGTGATCGCGCGCGTCTCCGCCGGTCTCGGCGAGGCAATGGTCGGGATCTCGACGCAGTCGCTCGATCCGAGCGAGCTGCTCGAGCGCCGCGGCTGGTAGCGCGCTACTTCTCGAGCGCACCGAGGAACACGAGCACCTGTGCGTTCTGCGGCGCCTGACCGCCGGCGAGCGGCGACTGCTGCACGATCTTCCCGGCCTGCGACTGCGACGTGACCGGATAGCGCAGGTAGATCAGCCGCAGGTGCGCACCCTGCATCGCCGAGACGGCCGCCTGGAGCGTCTGGCCGACCGCGTTCGGCACGCGCTCCTCGGGCTTCTGCCCGGGGCCGGTCGAGATGTTGATCTGCACGTGTGACTTCGCAGGGAGCTGGCTGCCCGCAGCCTTCGCCTGGCCCTCGACGGTGCCGAGCGTGTCGTCGTTCGGGACGAACGCGAGGCTCGGCAAGAGGCCTGCCTGACCGATCGCCTGCACGGCGTCGATCTCGGTCTGGCTCGCGACGTTCGGCATCGTCGCGGTCTGCGGCTGGGCCGGTGCTGGCGCGGCGGCGGTCGTTGTGGGGGTGGTGGCGCTGGTGGTCGTCGACGTCGTCTGCGTGGCGGCTGCCTTCGCGACCGAGAGGTCGACGACGCCGCCCTTCGCAAGCTTGGAGCCGGCCGCGGGGACCTGCGAGATCACGGTGCCGGCAGGCTTCGTGGACGCGACCTGACGGACGGTCGCGTCGAGCCCGAGCTGCTTCAGGTTCGTCTTCGCGTCGGCGAGCGACTGGCCGGCGAGTGCGGGTACGGCGATGCGGGCGCCGGCGGGGACGGCCGTCGGCGTCCGGCTCGTCGTCACGAGGACAGTCGTGGGCTGGGCCTTCGTATGACTGCGATGAATCAGGTACCACGCGATCGCGATCCCGGCCGCGACGAGCAGGATGGCGACGATGCCGAGGAGCATTCCGGCGCCGACACGCCGGTCGGGCGGCGGGCCGGCTGCGGGCGGGGGTGGGGCGACCGGCGGTGGGGCTGGTGGTGCCACGACCGTCTCTGCGGGCTCGACTACGGTCGGCGCGTCGGCAGTGGGCCATCTGTCGTCGAGTTCGGTCATCGCCGGATAGAACGGCGATCGGTCCTTATTGGTTGCGCCAGCGCTCCGCGGCGGCCCGGCCCTCCGGCGTCTGCAGAAAGTGCTCGAGCGGGACGTGGAGCAGCGCGGCGCGGCACTCGGCGAGCCGCTCGTCCCCGTCCTCGATGGAGGCGCTCACGTGGAGGCGCCGCCCGCGGGCGTCGTCGAGGCGGGCGCGGATCAGGAGCTCGGTGTTGATCGCCACCGGGCGGCGGTAGCGGACGAAGATCCGCACGGTGACCGCCGGGAACGCGTACCAGGTGGCGAGGAGCCCAACCGCCTCGTCGAGGGCGCCCGCGAC
>DATAUN010000160.1:0-4106 GCA_036268235.1 Gaiellaceae bacterium | reverse complement strand
GACGGCTACGCGCTCGAGGTCGGCGAGGACGGCGCCCGCCGCCTCGCGGAGGAGGCGGCGGAGCGCGCACACGCGAAGCTCACCGAGATCGACGCGGACACCGACGTGCTCGCGGCGATCGTCGGCGGCCTCGCCGTCAGGACGTCGTAGGCGCAGCGGCCTAGTACTGGCTCCGCATCTCCGCGAGCGACAGCGGCTCGTAGTCGCCCCCGTGGCCCGCCTGGCCGAACTGCGTCATCCGCTCCGCGTACACGGCCTTCATCGCCGCGCGGGCCGGGGTGAGGTACTTGCGCGGGTCGAACTCGCCCTTGTCGTCGCTCAGCACCTTGCGGATCGCGCCCGTCATCGCGAGGCGCGCGTCGGTGTCGACGTTGATCTTCCGCACGCCGTGGCGGATGCCGAGCTGGATCTCCTCAACCGGGACGCCCCAGGTCGGCGCGATCTCGCCGCCGTAGCGGTTGATCTCGTCAACGAGCTCCTTCGGCACGGACGACGAGCCGTGCATGACGAGGTGCGTCTCCGGCAGGCGCTCGTGGATCTCCTGGATCAGGTGCATCGCGAGCACCTCGCCGTCGGGCGGCTTCGTGAACTTGTAGGCGCCATGGCTCGTGCCGATCGCCACGGCGAGCGCGTCGATGCCGGTGCGCTCGACGAACTCGACCGCCTGGTCGGGGTCGGTGAGGTGGACCTCGCCCGAGCCGTGGCCGTCCTCGATCCCGCCGAGCGTGCCGAGCTCGCCCTCGACGGTGACGCCCGCCGCATGCGCGCGTTCAACCACTTCACGCGTGACGCGGACGTTGTAGTCGAAGTCCGACGGCGTCTTCCCGTCGGCCAGCAGCGAGCCGTCCATCATCACGCTCGTGAAGCCCTGCTCGATCGCCGAGAAGCACGTCTCGGGCTCGTTGCCGTGGTCGAGGTGGAGCGCAACCGGGACGTCGGGATAGACCTCGGTCGCGGCCTGCATCAGGTGGATGAGAAAACGATCGTTCGTGTAGGAGCGCGCCCCGCGGGAGGCCTGGATGATGACCGGTGAGCTGGTTTCCGAGGCGGCCTCCATGACCGCCTGGATCTGCTCCATGTTGTTGACGTTGAACGCGCCCACGCCGTAGCCGCCGGCCGCGGCTTCGTCGAGGAGCTGGCGCATGGATACGAGTGGCATGCCCCGAGCGTAACGTTCAGGCGTGCTTCGCAACCGCTCATTGCTCGCACTGACCACCGCCGAGCTGATCTCAACGCTCGGCTCGGCCTTCTCCGGGCTTGCGCTGCCGTGGTTCGTGCTCGTGACGACGCACTCGACCTCGCGTATGGGTCTCGTGTTCGCCGCCGAGCTGCTGCCGTTCGTGCTCTTCGGCCTCCACGCGAGTCTCGTGGTCGACCGGCTGGGGCCGCGCGCGACGATGCTCGTGGCGGATCTCGCCCGGGCGCCGGTGATCGCGCTCGTCCCGTTCCTGCACGCCGTCGGCGGGCTGTCGTACGCGATCATCCTCGTCGTCGCATTCGTGCTCGGCCTGTTCTCGACGGCGTATTTCAGCTGCCAGCGCGCGCTGATCCCGGCGATCGTCGGGACGGACGAGCAGTCCGTCTCGCAGGCGAACACGTTCCTCGAAGGCGCGACGAACTTCACGAACTTCGCCGGGCCTGCGATCGCGGGTGTGCTGATCGGCGTGGTCGGCGCAACGAACGTAATGTGGATCGACGCGGTCTCGTTTCTCGCTTCGTTCACCCTCGTCGGCGTCCTCGTGCGCGTCGTCCGCGTTGTGCACGACAAGGAGGAGACGGGCGGCGTCCTGGCCGGGCTCGCCTACATCGCACGCGACAGCTTCGTGCGCCGCGCCGTTCTCTCGCCGTTCCTCTTCGGCGCCGCGTTCCCACTCGTCTTCGCCTCCTTCCCGGTGATCGCATATCGCGACTACCACCACAACCCGCGCGTCGCCGGCTTGCTGCTCGCCGCGTACGGCGGGGGCAGTGTCGTCGGCTCATTTGCGACGTACGCCGCCCTCGCGCGGTTCAAGAGCCAGTCGATCGCGATCGTGGCCGCGATCGGCATCGCCGCGCCGTTCTGGCTCCTTGTGCCGCACGTGCCGCTTGCACTGATGGTCGCGGCGCTGGCGGTGATCGGCTTCGCGAACCCGATGACGAACGCTCCGTACTTCGGGATCCTGACCACGCGCGTGCCGCCTGCGCTCTTCCCGAAGGTGGTTCAGGCGATCATCGTCTCGAACCAGGTGATCCGGCCGGCCGCGTACGCGACGGCCGGCTTCCTGTTCGCGTCGCTCGGTCTCCACACCGTGTACGCCTTTGCGGCGTTCGTGGCGAGCCTTGCGTCGCTCAACTTCATCCTCGCTGTGCTCGCGGATCGGCCGGTCGTTGCCCAAGAAGCGGCTTGACGTCTTGCTCGTCGAGCGCGGGCTCGCCGAGTCGCGCACGCAGGCGCAGGCGCTCGTCATGGCCGGGCGTGTGCCGGGACACGAGAAACCGGGCGAGCAGGTGGACGAGGGCGCCCCGCTCGAAGTCGACGCGCCGCCGCCGTACGTCTCCCGCGCCGGGCACAAGCTCGCGAACGCCCTTGACGCCTTCGGGATCGACGTGGCGGGTGTCAATGCGCTCGACGTCGGCGCGTCGACCGGCGGCTTCTCCGACGTGCTCCTGCAGCGCGGCGCGGCGCGGGTGATCGCGCTCGACGTCGGCTACGGCCAGCTGCATTCGAAGATCCGCGACGACCCGCGCGTGACGGTGCTCGAGCGGGTCAACGCTCGCTCCCTGACCGAGCTGCCGTTTGCGCCTCAGCTCGTCACGTGTGACGTCTCGTTCATCTCCGTGAAGCTCGCGCTGCCGCCGGCGCTCGCACTCGCGGCAGCCGACTGGCAGGCGCTCGTGCTCGTCAAGCCGCAGTTCGAGGCGGGGCGCGCCGAGACGCCGAAGGGCGTCGTCCGTGACGCGGCGGTGCAGCGGCGCGTCGTGCGCGAGGTGGCGGAGTCGCTGCTCGCGAGCGGGGCAGAGCCGCGCGGCGTCGTAGACTCAGGCTTGCCCGGCCCGAAGGGAAACCGTGAGTTCGTCCTCCACCTCGTCCAGCAAGAGCACCCGCAGCTCCCAGCCGACTTCGAACGGTGGGTCGCCGATGCGGTCGGTTGAGCGCGCGACCGTCGTCACGATCGAGAAGGACGGCGTCGGCGATGCGCTCGCGCGGCTGGAGAAGGTCGCAGCGGCCTGCGGCGTCGCGCTCGTGGACGGGGACGATGCAGATCTCGCGGTCGTCCTCGGCGGCGATGGGACGATGCTGCGCGCGCTGACGCGGTTCCTGGATGCCGGCGTCCCGGTGATCGGCGTCAACTACGGCCGCGTGGGGTTCCTGACGTCGATCGACGCCGACGAGCTCGAAGCAGGCCTCACGCGCGTGTTCTCCGGCGAGTACCGGACGTTCGAGCTTTCGACGCTCGAGGTGACGGTCGGGGGCGAGACGCGTACCGCGGTCAACGACGTTGTCGTCGCGGGCGGGACGCTCGGCCGGATGATCGAGGTCGGCTACTCGATCGGCGGAGAGGATCTCGGCTCGCAGCCGTGCGACGCGCTGATCTGCGCGACGCCCACGGGATCGACCGCGTACAACCTCTCGAACGGCGGCCCCGTGCTCGTGTGGGGCCTGGACGCGATGGTGCTGACGTTCGTTGCGCCTCACACACTGCACATTCGCCCGCTCGTCGTCCCGCGCGGTCCGGACGTCGCAGTCCGCAATCTGTCGCAGGACATCGAGACACGAGTGCTCGTCGACGGCCAGGAGGTCGGCGCACTCGCGCGTGGCGACGAAGCGATCGTGCATGTCGGCAGCCGCTCGTGCCTGCTCGCGACGCTGCCCGAGGTGACGTTCTTCACGCGGTACGCGGCGACGTTCGGGCGGTAGACCGCGGCGCTCAGCCGCCGGCCTTGGCGACCGCGCGCGAGCTCGCGATCACGATCGACCCGCCGCCGACGACGAGCAGGGCCAGCACGAACGGCACTCCGTCCAGCGGGCCGAAGCCGCCGGCAGCGAAGAACGGCGCGAGGAACGCCGGGAAGATCGTCTGAAGCACGAACACGACCGGCTTGGAGCGCGTCACCGGCCAGGTCTG
>DATAUN010000159.1:0-18884 GCA_036268235.1 Gaiellaceae bacterium | reverse complement strand
GTTCAGCGCGCGCAGGCGCGCACCGACCTGCTCGATCTGCTTCGCTGCGAGCTCCTGCCGCTTCTCGTCGAGGATCGGCTGGCCGCGATCCATCTCGGCGATCCACTCGCGCGCGAACGAGCCGTCCTGGATCGACTTGAGAACGGCGCGCATGTTCTCGCGCACGTGCTCGTCGACGACCTTCGGGCCGACTGAATGCGACCCGTACTCGGCCGTGTCGGAGATCGAGTAGTGCATGCGCTCGATCCCGCCCTCCCAGATCAGGTCGACGATCAGCTTCAGCTCGTGCAGGCACTCGTAGTACGCGACTTCGGGCTGGTAGCCGGCCTCGACGAGGGTCTCGAAGCCGAGCTGGATCAGCTGAGTGACACCGCCGCAGAGCACGGTCTGCTCGCCGAAGAGATCGGTCTCGGTCTCTTCCTTGAAGGACGTCTGCACCATGCCGGCGCGCGCGGCGCCGATCGCCGCGCCGTATGCATACGCGAGCTCGAGTGCACGTCCGCTCGCGTCCTGCTCGACCGCGACGACGGCGGGCGTGCCGTAGCCCTCCGTGTACAGGCGGCGGACGACGTGGCCCGGGCCCTTCGGCGCGACCATGATCACGTCGTGGCCCTCGGGCGGCTTCACGCCGCCGTAGTGGATGTTGAACCCGTGTGCGAAAAGCAGCGCGGCGCCCGGCGCGAGGTTGGGCGCGATCTCGTTCTCGAAGAGCGACGGCTGCGCGCCGTCCGGTACGAGCACGGCGACGAGCTGCGCGCCCTTGACCGCCTCGGGGACGGTCGTGACCGTGAGCCCGGCTTCCTCGGCGGCCGCCCACGACTTGCTGCCCTCGCGCAGGCCGACGACGACGTCGACGCCGGACTCGGACATGTTGAGCGCATGCGCGTGGCCCTGGCTGCCGTAGCCGAGCACCGCGACCTTTCCGTCGAGGAGCTCGGCGTTCCCCTTCTTGACGATCTCTGCCATGCGGGTCAGTTCCTTTCGTGTCGGCTGGGGCGACGCAGGCCGATGCGGCCCGTGCGGACCAGCTCCCGGACGCCGTAGGGACGGACGAGCTCTTCGAACGCCTCGAGCTGCTCGGGGCGGCCGACGACCTCGAAGGTGAGTGCGTCGCGGCCGACGTCGGCGACGACGGCGCCCGCGACCTGCCCGAGCGCGACGAGGTCGGCGCGCTGGTCGGGCGACGCGGCGACGGTGATCAGCGCGAGCTCGCGCTCCACCGCATCGTCGGAGGGCAGCTCGGTGACGCGCAGGACGTTGACGAGCTTGTGCATCTGCTTCTCGATCTGCTCGAGCGAGTGCTCGCTGCAGTCGACGCGCAGCGTGAGCCGCGACACGTCGGCGTCCTCGGTCGGGCCGACCGCGAGGCTCTCGATGTTGTAGCCGCGCCGCGAGAAGAGCTGCGAGACGCGCGCAAGCGCGCCCGGCTTGTTCTCGAGGCGCACGCTGATCGTGTGCCTGCTCACGCGAACGCCTCCTCGACGGGCGCCTCGAGGACGTCGACCGCCGCGGCGCCTGCGGGCACCATCGGGAAGCACTTCTCCTCCGGGTCGCAGCGCACGTCGATCACCGCGCTGCGGCCGGCGCCGAACGCGCCTGCGATTGCATCCTCGAGCTGGTCCTCGTTCTCGACGGTGAAGCCTGCGCAGCCGTACGCCTCGGCGAGCTGCGCGTAGTCGGGGACGGAGTGCGTGAGATGCGTCTGCGCGAAGCGCTCCGCGTAGAACATCTCCTGCCACTGGCGCACCATCCCGAGCCAGCCGTTGTTGATCACGACGGCGACGATCGGCAACCGCTCGAGCGAGGCGGTCGCGAGCTCCTGGCAGGTCATCTGGAAGCAGCCGTCGCCGTCGATGCACACGACGGTCGCGTCGGGCCGCGCCGCCTTTGCGCCGATCGCGGCGGGCAGGCCGTAGCCCATCGTCCCGAGCCCGCCCGAGGTGATGACCGAGCGCGGCTTGTCGCAGACCATGTACTGCATCGCCCACATCTGGTGCTGGCCGACGCCGGTCGTCCAGATCACGTCGTTGTCGAGCCCGGCCGCCGCGTCGCGCAGCGCCTCGATCGCGGTCTGCGGCTTCAGTGTGCCGTCCCCCTTCGCATACCGGAAGGGGAACTGCTCACGCCAGTCATCGAGCTGACGCAGCCACGGCCCGTGGTTGGGAGCACCGTCTGCGGCAACCGCGCTCACCTCTGCGGCGAGCTGCGCCAGCCCGATCTTCAGCGGCCCCACAACCGGAATGTCCGCGTGGCGGATCTTCCCGACCTCGGCCGCATCGATGTCGAAATGGATGACCTTCGCGCCCGGCGCGAACGCCGAGACCTTGCCGGTGACGCGATCGTCGAAGCGCGCGCCGACGGCGATCACGAGATCCGCTTTGTTCAGCGCCCAGTTCGCGAACTTCGAGCCGTGCATGCCGGGCGCGCCGTAGTTGAGCGGATGCGAGTCGGGCAGTCCGCCCTTGCCCATCAGCGTCACGACCGCCGGCAGCTGCGCGGAGTCGACGAGCTGCAGCGCCTCTGCGCACGCATCGGCGTTCAGCACGCCGCCGCCCAGGTAGAGGATGGGCCGCTCCGCCACGACGATTGCGCGCGCCGCTTCCTGCACCTGGCGCGGATGCACCTTCTGCGGCGGCTTCCAGCCCGGCAGGACGACCTCGTCCGGATACTCGAAGTCGAACTCGGCCTCCTGCACGTCCTTCGCGACGTCGACGAGCACCGGCCCCTGCCGCCCCGTGCGCGCGACGTGGAACGCCGCCTTCATCACCGCGGGAAGCTCTTCGACGTCCTGCACGAGCCAGGAGTGCTTCACGATCGGCATCGTGATGCCGGTGATGTCGACCTCCTGGAAGGCGTCGGTGCCGATCAGCGTCGACTTCACTTGGCCGGTCACGAAGACGGTCGGCGTGGAGTCCATCCACGCATCGGCAATCGCGGTGACGAGATTGGTTGCTCCGGGCCCCGAGGTCGCAATCGCGACGCCGACCTTGCCCGAGGCGCGCGCGTACCCCTCCGCCATGTGCCCCGCGCCCTGCTCGTGGCGCGCGAGCACGTGGCGCACGGTGGTTCCGCGCGCGATCGCGTCGTAGGTCGGGAGGATCGCTCCGCCCGGAATGCCGAACGCGACGTCCACACCCTCGTGCTCGAGCGAGCGCAGGATCGCATCCGAGCCGAGCATGCGCTGCTTCTTGCTCAACGCCACACCTCGTCGAAGTGGTCGACGTCCGTGCGCGACTGCGGCAGCAGCTCGATCACCGCATCGGTGAACTCGCGCGTGTCCTGCGCACCGCGGCTCGCGGCGACGCCGACTGCGCGCTCGAGCGTGCGTGACGCCGAGCGGCTCTTCAGCCCTTCGGCGAGCATCAGCGAGGTTGCGAGCAGCATCCCCATCGGGTCGACGACGCCGAAGCCGGCATCGTCGCTCGACGCGGTGCGGCCGGGCGCGAACACGCCGGGGCCCTCGTCGGGCAGCCACGCCTGTGCGACGGACGCGCCGGAGCCGGCAAAGGCCGCGGCTGCGTCGACGATCGCGTCGAGGAGGTGCGTCTCGGTGACGACGACATCGAGCGAGCGCGGTTCGTCCCGAAGGCGGACGAGCGTCTCACCGAGCTGAGCCTGCTCCACGTCCATGCCGTCCCAGAGCTTCGCCTCGGTCTCGACGCATTCGCGCCACAGCGGCGAGTCGCCGACGGAGACGATCCGGCCGCGGCGTGAGGCGGCGCACGAGAAAGCATGCGCGATCGCGGTTTCGTTCGCCCACTCGCCGACCGGGCCGGCGACGACCAGATCGTGCGTCGGGCCGACGTGGACGCGCGCGACGCGCCACGCAAGCTGGAGGTCTGCCTTCACGCCGGCGAAGGCCGGTTCGTGCGGGGACGCGACGAGGATCGCATCCGCGTCGCGGTAGCCGGCGCGCGTCGAGGCGGGCAGCGGGTGCCCGGACCGCGTCACGGCCTCGCCCGCGAACGGCAGATGGCGGTCGTCGAGATCGAAATGGTGCAGAGCCGCGACGCGGTCGAGGGCGCGCGTCGCGGCGGCCATCAGCTCCGGGCCGACTCCGTCCCCTGCGAGACATGCAACGGTCTTGGTCATGCGGGTGAACCTCCTTCGCTCCTACGTCTGGGCGCACTACTCCTGCGATTTACGTCGACGTGTGCGGCGTCAAGTGGCCGCGTGAGCGAAATCTCCCCCTAGAGGGGGAGAATGACGATGACCGTAAGAATGATGAGCCCGAGCACGAGCGAACGCGCCGCGAGCGGCGTCGAGAGCGCGAGTGAGCGGGACGAACGAGTCATCGTGTTCCAAGAGTGCCTATCGGCATCCGCGCTGTCAAGCTTTACTTTGGATAGCCGCTGTGACTATGCTTTTGGAAGTGACGGCTTTCTCGTGCACGGGCCTCCTCCTTCCCCGCTAGGGGAGGCGTGCTTGCGACATACCCGTGCCGCGTTCCCGCATCAAGGGAGCAGTCCGCCCGAATCGGAGGATCGCCATGTCCATGCCCTTCTGGAAGTACCGCCCGTACGACACAGTTGACTTGCCCGACCGGCAGTGGCCGAGCCGCGTCGTCGAGCGCGCGCCGATCTGGTGCTCGACCGACCTCCGCGACGGGAACCAGGCGCTCGTCAAGCCGATGGACTCCGTGCGGAAGCAGCGGATGTTCGACCTGCTCGTGCAGCTCGGCGTCAAGGAGATCGAGGTCGGGTTCCCGGCGGCGTCCAAGACGGACTTCGACTTCGTCCGCCGGCTCGTCGACGAGGCGCTGATCCCTGCGGATACCACCATCGCCGTATTGACGCAGGCGCGGCCGGAGCTGATCGAGCAGACGTTCGCGGCGATCGAGGGTGCGCCGCGCGCGATCGTGCACCTCTACAACTCGACCTCGACCGTTCAGCGCCGCGTCGTCTTCCGCCTGGACGAGGCCGGCATCACGGAGCTTGCCGTCCGCGCGACGGCACTCTGCAAGGAGCTCGCCGCGCGCACCGAGACCGAGGTGATGTTCGAGTACTCGCCCGAGAGCTTCCACGGAACCGAGCTCGAGTTCGCCCTCGAGATCTGCGAGGCGGTCATCGCGACGTGGGGCCCGACGCCGGCCGAGAAGATGATCGTCAACCTGCCGACGACGGTCGAGGCGTTCCCGCCGAACGTGTACGCGGACCGCGTCGAGTGGTTCCAGCGCGAGGTGTCGGTGCGCGACTCGATCCTCGTCAGCGTGCATCCGCACAACGACCGCGGCACGGCAGTCGCGACCGCGGAGCTCGGCCTGATGGCGGGCGCCGACCGCGTCGAAGGGACGCTCTTCGGGAACGGCGAGCGCACCGGCAACGTCGACCTGATCACGCTCGCGCTGAACCTGATGACGCAGGGCGTCGATCCAAACCTCGACCTGTCGCATCTCGACGATGCGAAGCGCATCGTCGAGGAGTGCAACGAGCTGCCGGTGCATCCACGGCATCCGTGGGTCGGCGAGCTCGTGTACACGGCGTTCTCGGGCTCGCACCAGGACGCGATCAAGAAGGGGATGTACGCGCAGCAGCAGTCGGGCTCGGAGGCGTGGGACGTTCCGTATCTCCCGATCGATCCCGCGGATCTCGGTCGCAGCTACGAAGCGATCATCCGCGTCAACTCGCAGTCGGGGAAGGGCGGCGTCGCGTACCTGATGGAGACCGAGCACGGCCTCGAGCTGCCGCGCGGGCTGCAGGTCGATTTTGCGCAGAAGGTGCAGTCGATCACCGATCTGCGCGGCGGCGAGCTGAGCGCCGACGAGCTGCTCGCCGCGTTCCACGAGCACTACCTTGCAGTCGTCGCACCGTACGAGCTCGGGGCGTACACGCACTCGAGCGGCGACGAGGACCGCATCGCCGCCGAAGTGAGCGTCGACGGAGTCGTGCAGCAGGTGACCGGCGCCGGCAACGGCCCGATCGCCGCCCTCGTCGATGCGTTCGAGAAGACGTTCGGCGTGACGATCAACCTGCGCGAGTACCACGAGCACGCGATCGCGGCGGGCGCGGACGCGACAGCCGCGGCGTACATCGAAGCGGACGTCGACAGCGATCTCGTGTGGGGCGTCGGCATCCACCCGAGCATCGTCACCGCGTCGCTGCGCGCCGTCGTGAACGCCGTCGATCGCGCAATCGCACTCCGCCGGGCCTTCGACGAGGCGGCGCTGCTGTTCGATTAAGACAGGGTCTGACCCCGGGCGTGGCCCGCGCGGACGGTGCGATCTGCCACAAAAGTGTGACGATCGTTCCACAGAAGGGCGTGGTTGCGCGACCTGCCGTCTGTTCGAGGCACTGTACGCGCGTTCGGGGTCTGACCCCGGTTGAAACAGGCGGCTCAGTCGAACGGGTCGTCCAGGAACGGCATGCCTCGGTGGGCCGCCTTCCTGATCACGTCCTCGGCGAAGCCGGCGCGCTCGTCCTCGTACTGCTGCTCCGCCTCGATCACGTCGTACTCCTCGCCCTGCGGCATGGCCTGCGACTCGGGCTCCGGCTCCTTCGGCTTGCGGGCCCGCCCGAAGAGGTGTCTGACACCCACGGTGTCAGACACTATTACGCGCGTGAGCAAGCCACCACGGAGCCCCTATCCGCCCGACCCGCCGGAGGATGCGCCGCCACCGGTCAGCGAGCTCGGCGACCTCACCGACGCGATCGTCAAGGGCGCCGAGTGGGCGAACGAGCGCGCGATCCGGCTCTCCGCCGAGCGGGTGACGTTCGAGCTCTGCCGGCTGACCGGCGCCGAGCTGGCCGAAGCCACGCTCAGAGACGTCACGTTCGCCGACTGCCGCCTCGACCTCGCCGGGCTCCGCCACGCGCGGCTCGAGCGGGTCGTTTTCCGCGACTGCCGCATGGCCGAGTGCGAGCTCCAGGGCGCCACGCTGAAGGACGTTCTCTTCGAACGCTGCGAGCTCCGCGAGGCGACGATCTCCGGCGCCAGGCTCGAGCGTGTCGAGCTCGTCGGCTGCGACCTCGCCGGCCTGCGCGGCGTCGAGGCGCTCCGCGGCGCGCGCATGCACTGGAACGACGTCCTGGCAACGGCGCCGCTCTTCGCGACTGCGCTCGGGATCGAGATCCTGGACGACTAGGGGTGCGGGCCGTAGCCGTTCGCGGCGAGGAACTTCTCGTAGGCGGAGTAGCTCTCGAAGAACTTCTGCTGCGGAGGATTCGTGTTCGGGACGCGCGCGTAGTACAACCACCCGGCCTTCACCGGATGCGCGGCCGCCTTCAGTGACGGGAAGCCCGGATTGCCGATCGGCGTCGGCGGCAGGCCGGGAAACTTCCGCGTGTTGTACGGGTTGTCGCTCTGAAGCTCCGCTTCGGTGATCGACTTGTCCGGCGGGATCTTCAGCCCGTAGCGGAGCGTCGCGTCGATGCCGAGCGGGATGCGAAGCCGCAGCCGGTTGTAGATCACCGCGGCGATCTTCGGCCGGTCGCCGGGCAGCGCCGCCTCCTCTTCGACCATCGAGGCGATCTTCAGCACGTCGTACGGCGTCAGGTTCTTCGAGCGCGCGTACGAGAGATCGAGCTTCGACCACTCGCCGCAGAACGCCGAGATCTGGTTTGCGACGATGTTCGCGCCGAGCGTCGTCACGTCGAACGCATACTCGGACGGGAACAGGAAGCCCTCCATGTTCTTCTGCACGCCCTTGCCGAAGCACGGGACGACGTCGTGCTCGCTGGCCTTCGCGTACCCCGCCGAGCTCAGTACGACCTTCTGCGTCTTCAGCTCGCGGTCGGCGATCTTCACGTCCAGCGCCACGCGTTCGATCATCTGCGCGCGCGTGAACCCCTCGGGGAACGGCACATGGAACTGACGCAGCCCGGGCGTCGCGAAGACGACCGCGGACAGTACGAGTCGGAGCCCCCACCCCACCCCGGCAGGGTAAGCGATCTCCTAGTGCTCTGAGCCGAGCTCGCGCGAGCGCTCGGTGGCGGCGTTGATCGCGTTCAGGAACGCGGCGCGTACGCCCGAGCGCTCCAGCTCGCGGATCGCGCGTGTCGTCGTGCCGCCGGGCGAGGTGACCGCCTCGCGCAGCTCGACGGGATGCATCCCTTCGTCGCGCAGCAGCAGCGCGCTGCCGAGCATCGTCTGCACGACGAGCCGCGTCGACACCTCGCGCGAGAGGCCGAGCAGCAGTCCCGCTTCGATCATCGCCTCGGCGAGCAGCGCGAAGTACGCGGGGCCGGAGCCCGACAGCGCCGTGACCGCGTCGAGGTCCTTCTCCTGAAGGCGCACGACGGCGCCGAGGTGGCCGAGCGCCTCTTCGGCGAGCGCAAGGTCGACGTCCGTCGCGGACGCGCCGCCCGCCACACCCGCGATGCCCTCGTGCACGAGCGCGGGCGCATTCGGCATCGCGCGCACGACACGAGCGCCTTCCGGCAGGTGCGACTCGATCCACGAGGTCGTCACGCCGGCGGCGACGGAGAGGATCGTGTGCTCCGCCGTGACCGAGGGCGCGATCTCCGCGAGCACCCCGTCGACGTCTTGCGGCTTCACCGCGACGATCGCGAGCCGCACTGATGCGACCGCGTCGGCGTTCGACGAGCCTGCGGAGATGCCGTAGCGCTCCTCGAGCTCGGCGCGCCGCTCGGGCCGGCGCGCGGTGACGACGAGATCGTCGACCGTCCGCCAGCCCGAGCTCAGGAACCCGCGGAGAAGCGACTCGCCCAGCCGGCCCGCGCCGACGATCGCGATCCGCCGCTCCACGTCGGTGCCTACCTGCGCGCGGCGGTCGTGCGGCGCCGCTTGGTGGGCTCGGGGACCATCCACGCGCGGCCGAACTTGCGCATCTCGCGGATGATCGGAAGCAGCGCGCGTCCCTTCTCGGTGAGCTCGTACTCGACGCGCGGCGGCGACTCTGGATAGCTGCGCCGGATGGCGATGCCCTGGCTCTCGAGCATGTCGAGCCGCTCGGAGAGCGTGCGGGGGCTGATGCCCGGGCACGCGTGCTCGAGCTCCATGAACCGGCGCGGACCTTCCGACATGTCGTGGACGATCAGCGGCGTCCACTTCGTCGCGATGATCTCCGCCGTGGCGGCGACCGCGCAGTTCGTGCCGTGAGTGTCGTTCATGGTTCGCTTCATGGCGCGGCAGTGTACTCCCCTCGCCCGTCGGTAGCTATAGAAACGAAAGCAACGGATTCGTCCAAATAGCGGCCGACCTCGGCGGCGCACTTCCGGCCCTCGTCGATCGCCCACACGATCAGCGACTGGCCGCGCCTCGCATCGCCCGTCACGAAGACCCCGTCTTCAGCCTGATCGACGAGGCGCTGCTCCGGCCCGGTGAAGCCCATCGCCAGCAGGACGAGGTCGGCGGGATGCTCCTCTTCCGTGTCCGGCACGAGGTCGAACGGGTGCGTACCGGCGTTCCGCTGCCAGTGGATCCGCGAGACGCGGCCGTCCTCACCCGAGAGCTGCGTGGTCGAGAGCGCGAAATCGCGGTCGCCGCCCTCCTTCAGCGCGTACGAGGTGCGCAGCTTCATCGGCCAGCGCGGCCACGGGGTGAGATCGTCGGGACGCTTCTCGGGCGGCTCGCCCAGCAGCTCGATCTGCGTGACCGACGCGGCGCCCTCGCGGTGCGCGTGGCCGACGCAGTCGGCGCCGGTATCGCCGCCGCCGACGACGATCACGTGCTTGCCCGCCGCGGTGAGCCCGCCTTCGCGCCCGAACTCGAGCGACCGCGCGCGGTCGTAGAGGTACTCCATTGCGAAGTGCACGCCGTCGAGCTCGCGGCCCGGCACCGGCAAGTCGCGCGGGACGCGGGCGCCGATCGCAAGCACGACCGCGCTGTGCTCGGCGCGAAGCTCGTCGAGCGACTGGACGTCGACGCCGAAGCGAAACTCGACACCCTCGGCGACGAGCTGCTGGACGCGGCGCTCGACGAGCGCCTTCTCGATCTTGAACTCCGGCACGCCGAAGCGGATGAGCCCACCCGCCGCTTCGTCGCGCTCGTAGACGACGACGCGCTCGCCGGCCCGCGCGAGCTGCTGCGCGCACGCGAGCCCCGCCGGGCCCGATCCGACGACGCCGACGCTGCGTCCGGTCTGCACGGCGGCAGGCTGCGGCACGACCCAGCCCTCGTCCCAGGCACGGTTCACGATCGACAGCTCGATCTGCTTGATCGTGACGGCGTTGCCCTCGTCGATCTCGAGCACGCACGCCGCCTCGCACGGCGCCGGGCAGAGGCGGCCGGTGAACTCGGGGAAGTTGTTCGTGCGATGCAACTGGTCGATCGCCTCGCGCCAGCGGTCGCGATAGACGAGGTCGTTCCAGTCCGGGATCAAGTTGCCGAGCGGACAGCCGTGATGGCAGAACGGCACGCCGCACTCCATGCAGCGCGCCGCCTGCTCGCGCAGCTCCGTCAGCGGCAGCGTGCCGACGAACTCGCGGAAGTCGCCGACGCGCTCCGCGGGGTCGCGCTCGGGCTGACCCTCGCGGCCCACCTTCTTGAACGCGCCGATACGACCCATCAGGCGGCCGCCCCTTCGGATTCGCGCGTGAACAGGCCGATCCCGCCCGCCGAGACCGGCAGGTCGAGCGCCTTCTTGTAGTCGTGCGGCAGCACCTTCACGAAGCGCGCCGGCGTCCAGTCGTCGAGCAGGCGCGCAGCGACGGTCGAGCCCGTGCGTTCGACATGCTCGCGCAGCAGCGCGAGCACCGTCTCCTCGTCGGCCGGCTCGAGCGGATCGAGGCCGACGAGCTGGGTGTTCACGCGCACCGGGTCGAGGTCGAGCACGTAGGCGATGCCGCCGCTCATCCCGGCGGCGAAGTTGCGACCCGTCGCGCCGAGCACGACAACGCGGCCGCCGGTCATGTACTCGCACCCGTGATCGCCGACGCCTTCGACGACCGCCGACGCGCCCGAGTTGCGCACCGCGAAGCGCTCACCCGCGATACCGCGGAAGAACGCGCGGCCCGACGTCGCGCCGTAGAGGACCGTGTTGCCGACGATCACGTTCTCCTCGGCGCGGTACGCAGCGTCGTCGGGCGGGCGCACTGCGAGCACGCCTCCGGAAAGGCCCTTGCCGACGTAGTCGTTCGCGTCGCCGATGAGCGTCAGCTCGATGTTCGGCGCGAGCCACGCGCCGAACGACTGACCGGCCGACCCGTGCAGCTCGAACTGCGCGCGCTCGGTGATCCCGCGGCGCGTGACGTGGCTCGAGAGCAGTCCGCCGACGGTGCGGTTCACGTTCCGAACCTCGAAGCGCCGCTTCGACGAACCGAGTGCGTCGATCAGCTGCCAGTCGAGCGCGTCCGTGAGCGGCGAGACCTGCGCCTCCGTGCGGCGCAGCGGCGTGCCCTCGGGAACGTCGGGCGCGCGCAGCAGATGCGTCAGGTCGATCCCGCGCAGCTTCCAATGCTCGAGCGCCTCATCCGGCTCGAGCAGGTCGACGCGGCCGACGAGCTCCTCGAAGCGCGCGATGCCGAGTGAGGCCATGATCGCGCGCACGTCCTCGGCGATGTGGAAGAAGTACTCGATCACGTGCTCCGGCTTGCCGCGGAAGCGCGCGCGCAGCTCGGGGTCCTGCGTCGCGATCCCCACCGGGCACGTGTTGAGATGGCAGGCGCGCATCATCACGCAGCCGGTCGTGATCAGCGGTGCGGTCGCAAAGCCCATCTCGTCGGCGCCGAGGAGCGCAGCGATCACGACGTCGCGCCCCGTCTTCAGCTGCCCGTCGGTCTGTACCCACACGCGCGAGCGCAGGTCGTTCAGCACGAGCGTCTGCTGCGTCTCCGCGAGGCCGATCTCCCAGGGGATCCCTGCGTGCAGAATCGACGAGACCGGCGACGCGCCGGTGCCGCCGTCGTGCCCCGAGATGAGGATGTGGTCGGCGTTGCACTTCGCGACGCCGGCGGCAATCGTGCCGACCCCGACCTCGGCGACGAGCTTCACCGAGACGCGCGCCGACGGGTTCGCGCAGCGCAGGTCGTAGATCAGCTGCTTCAGATCCTCGATCGAGTAGATGTCGTGGTGCGGCGGCGGCGAGATCAGCCCGACGCCGGGTGTCGTGAAGCGAATCGAGGCGATGTACGGGTCGACCTTGTGACCCGGCAGCTGGCCGCCTTCGCCGGGCTTCGCGCCCTGCGCCATCTTGATCTGCAGCTCGTCGGCGTTGACGAGGTAGTCGATGTTCACGCCGAAGCGACCAGATGCGACCTGCTTGATCTTCGACCGCCGCTCGTCGGCGTAGCGCGCAGGATCCTCGCCGCCCTCCCCGGTGTTCGAGCGGCCGCCGATGCGGTTCATCGCGACCGCGAGCGTCTCGTGCGCCTCGCGCGAGAGCGAGCCGAGTGACATCGCACCGGTCGAGAAGCGCTTGACGATCTCCGCCGCGGGCTCGACATCTTCGATCGGGATCGGCTCGCGATCCTTGAAGCGCAGCAGCCCGCGCAGCGTTGAGCGGCGCGCGGAGTCGTCGTTCACCAGCTCCGCGAATTGCTCGTAGCTCGGCTTGCCGCCGCCGCGCACGGCATGCTGCAGCAGCGCGATCGTCTCGGGATTCCACTGGTGGTGCTCGCCGTCGCGGCGCCACGCGTAGAGCCCGACGATCGGCAGCAGCTCGTCCGCGGTCGCCGGATACGCGCGGGCGTGCCGGACGAGCGCGCCCTCGGCGAGCTCGCGCAGGCCGATCCCGCCGATGCGCGACGGCGTACCGGTGAAGTGGCGCTCGACGACCTCCGGCGAGAGCCCGACCGCCTCGAACACCTGCGCGCCGCAGTAGGACGAGAGCGTCGAGATGCCCATCTTGGAGATCGTCTTCAGAAGCCCCTTGCCGATCGCTGCCAGCGCACGCTGCTCCGCCTCCTCGCGCGTCAGCTCGAGCCGGCCCTCGTCGACGAGCTCATCGATCGTCGCGAGCATCAGGTACGGGTTGACGGCAGCGGCGCCGTAGCCGATCAGCACGGCGACGCTCTGCACGCTGCGCGGCTCGCCCGACTCGACGACGACTCCCGCCTGCAGACGCGTGCCTGCGCGCACGAGGTGATGGTGGATCGCGCCGACCGCGAGCAGCGACGGCATCGCCGCGCGCTCCGGACCGACCTCGCGGTCGGAGAGGATGAGGATGTTCGCGCCGCTCGCAAGCGCGGCGTCCGCCTCCGCGCAGATGCGATCGAGCGCCGGCTGGAGCCCGTCGACGCCCTCGGCGATCGGCCACGTGAAGTCGATCGTCTGCGCCCGGAAGACGTCGGAGTCGACCTGGCGCAGCCGCTCGAGCTCGTCGTCGCGGAGGATCGGGTTGTCGATCACGAGCTGCCGCGCATGCTCGGGCGTCTCGTCGAGCAGGTTGCGCTCGGAGCCGACGAGCGATTGCTTGCTCATCACGACCGCCTCGCGAATCGGGTCGATCGGCGGGTTCGTCACCTGCGCGAAGAGCTGCTTGAAGTACGAGTAGAGAAGCGGTCTCCGGTTCGAGAGCACGGCGAGCGGCGTGTCGTTGCCCATCGAGCCGACTGCTTCCTCGGCGTTAGCCGCCAGCGGCGAGAGCATCATCTTCATGTCTTCCTGCGTATAGCCGAAGGCGAGCTGAAGCCGGCGCAGCGGCTCGGCGAGCGCACGCGGCTCACGCGCGGGCAGGTCGGCGAGGCGAACGTGCTCGCGCTCGAACCACTCGCCGTACGGCTTGCGCTGCGCGATTTCTTCCTTCACTTCCTTGTCGGGGACGATGCGCCCCTGCGCGAGATCGACGAGGAAGAGCTTGCCGGGCTGGAGGCGCCCCTTGCGCAGGATCCGATCGGCGGGAACGTCGAGCACACCCGTCTCGGAGGCGAGCACGACCCAGCCGTCCGTCGTCTCGAGCCAGCGGCCGGGCCGCAGTCCATTGCGGTCGAGCGTCGCGCCGATCAGGGTGCCGTCGGTGAACGCGATCGCGGCGGGGCCGTCCCACGCCTCGGTCAGGCACTCGTGGAAGTGGTAGAAGCCGCGCAGCTCGTCGGAGACGTCGTCGCGCCCGCCGTAGGCCTCGGGCACCATCATCATCAGCGCGTGCGGCAGCGAGCGGCCCGCGAGCACGAGCAGCTCGAGCACGTTGTCGAACATCGCCGTGTCCGAGCCGTTCAGCCGGATCACCGGCAGCACCTTCTCGAGGTCGGCGCCGAAGAGCTCGGACGCGAGCTGCGATTCGCGCGCACGGATCCAGTTCACGTTGCCGCGCAGCGTGTTGATCTCGCCGTTGTGCGCGATCATCCGGTACGGGTGCGCGAGCTCCCAGCTCGGGAACGTGTTCGTCGAGAAGCGCGAGTGCACGAGCGCGAGCGCGCTCGCGAACCTCTCGTCGGCGAGATCCGGGAAGTAACGCCCGAGCTGCGGGGAGGTGAGCATCCCCTTGTAGACGAGCGTGCGCGCGGAGCAACTCGGGATGACGAGTTCCGTGCGCTCGGCGATCCGGCGGATCACGTAGAGCTTGCGCTCGAACGCCATCGTGTCCTCGAGGTCGTCGGCGGCGCCGACGAAGAGCTGCCGGATCACGGGAGCGAAGAGACGCGCCTGGGACCCCGCCTCGTTGCGGCGCACGGGGACGTCGCGCCAGCCGAGCACCGTCTGGCCCTCGGCGACGACCGCGTCCTCGAGCACACGTTCGAGCTCCTGCCGCCGCGCAGCCTGCTGAGGAAGGAAGCAGACCGCGATGCCGTACCGGCCGGCGGCAGGAAGCTCGAACGGAACCGACGCACGCAGGAACGCGTCGGGGACTTGCACGAGGATGCCGGCGCCGTCCCCAGTGTCGGCGTCGGCGCCGGCGGCCCCGCGATGCTCAAGGTTCTCGAGCGCGCGCAGGGCGCGGTCGATCGTCTCGTGCGAGCGGACACCGTCGAGCCGTGCGACAAACGCGACGCCACACGCGTCGTGCTCGTACGCGGGGTCGTAGAGGCCCTGTGCCCTCGCCCTATCTGTGGCTAGTCCGGCGGGGCGAGGAGGTACAGAGCCGGCTAGCGCGCTTGCGGGCGCGTGAACTTGACCGGAATCTTCGAGAAGGGCAGGTTCGCGCGGCGCATCACTTCAAAGAGTAAAGCAACGGGCGGACGGCCGCAACTTTCAACCTGCGCTCGCGATCGCACTCGCCTTGCCGGCGCAGTCGTAGAGCGTCGCACCGGAGCCGGAGCCGCTCCAGCCCGTGACCGCCTTGCAGATCGACTCGATCGTCGAAGCGCCCTCGTTGGCGCTCCCACCGGGGCCGATCCCGCCCTGGCCGCCGAGCAGGAAGTAGCGCGCCTCGCCGAGTCGAACGAGGCGCGACAGGTAGGCGTGCGTCAGCACCGTCTCGCGGCCCGTGAACCCGCCCATGGACGAGACGGGGTCGCCGGCGATCACGTACGGGGCCGCTTCCTGCTCGCTCGAGACGATCAGCGTGAAGCGCGATGTGGCGCCGTGCGCCTCGACGTATGTGAGCGCCGCATCCACGTCGGCCGACCCGCCGCCCGCACCGAAGCCGCCGCCGCCCCCAAAGCCCGAGCCGGAGAGGTAACTCGGTCCCGCGCCGGGGAAGGTGCCGCTGACAGCGGTCTTCCACGTCGTTTCGGACCACGCCGCAGGTGCCGCGAGAAAGCCGATGGTCGCGACGGCGAGCGCGGCGATCGCGACGCGCCCGCGCAGCCCCCACTCCGGGAAGACGGCAAGCGACACGAGCCCGATGCCCGCTGCGACCGATGCGCCGATCACGAGCGGCACGAGCCACGCGTCGTAGCCGCTTCGGTGGAGCAGCGCGACCTGCAGCCACGCCGTGAAGACGACCGCGAGCAGCGGCAGCGCAGCCCACGGCCCGCCGCGTCGCGCATCTCGCGCGAGTGCGACGACGCCGATGCCGGCGAGCGCACTCGTCGCGGGCGCGAGCGCCGAGAGGTAGTAGGTGTGGATGATCCCGCTCGACAGGCTGAAGACGACCGCGGCGGCGAGGAACCAGCCGCCGATGACGAGGAGCGGCCCGAGCTGTGCGCGCCGGCGCCGCCACGCCCAGATCGCCGCGGAGAGAGCGCCGACGATCGCGAGCGGCAGCAGCCACGCACCCTGATCTCCCAGAGCGTCGTTCAGCAGCCGAAAGACGCCCGGCGTCCCGCTGAACGCCCCGCCGAGGCCGCCGCCGGTCGATGTGCCGCCCTCCTGGCCCGTCACGCGGCCAAGGCCGTTGTAACCGAGCGCGAGGCTGAGCGCGCTGTTGTCGGTTGTGCTGCCGACGTACGGCCGGTCGGCGGCAGGGGTCAGGTCGACGGCGACGATCCACGCCGCCGAGAGAGCTGCGAGCACTCCGCCCGCGACGGCGAGCTGCGCGAGCCGCGCCTTCAGCGACGTCCGCGCGTAGACGAGATATGCGAGCCCGAGGCCGGGCACGACGATCGCGGCCGCGAGCATCTTCGTGTTGAACGCGAGCGCCACGAGGACGGCGCAGCCGACGAGCCAGCGCAGCCGCCCGGATTCGACCGCGCGGCAGCCCGCCCACGCGGCCGCGACGAGCAGCAGCACGAAGAGCGCGTCCGGGTTGTTGTCCCTGTTGATCGCGACCGAGACCGGCGACACCGCGAGCGCGAGCGCGGCGATCAGCCCCGCGACCCGGCCGAAGTAGCGCGCGACGAGCAGATAGAGGAGCCACACCGCGGCGACGCCGGCGAGCGCCTCGGGCGCGAGGATCGCGACGCTCGAGTAGCCGAAGAGCTTCGCGCTGCCCGCCTCGACCCAGAGCGCGAGCGGCGGCTTGTCGACCGACACGAGCCCGCCCGGGTCGAACGACGCGAAGAGGAAGTTGTGCCAGCTCCCGAGCATCGAACGGACCGCGGCGGAGTAGTACGAGTTTGCCCAGCCGTTCTGGCCGAGCCGCACGAAGTCGAGCGCTGCCGCGAGCCCAAGCACGCCGACGAGCGCGACGCGATGCCACTGCGCCGCGAAGGCCGTGACGCGCGGGCGGGCGATCGCTTCCGCCGTCACTGCGCGGCCGCCGCTTCGAGCGCGGCGCCTTCGCCGCGCCAGAACGAGCGGCGCATCCGCCACAATCCCTTGAGGTCGTCGGCAATCGTCGACGCGAGGTCGACGCGCGAGTCGAGATCCTCGATCCAGTCGACCGGCACCTCGTGGATGCGCATCCCGTTGCGTTCCGCGAGCAGCAGGAGCTCCGTGTCGAAGAACCAGCCGTCGTCGGCGACGAGTGGCACGAGCCGCTGTGCGACGTCTGCGCGCACCGCCTTGAACCCGCACTGCGCATCGCTGAACGACGCACCGAAGCCGGCGTGGATGAGCGCGTTGTAACCGCGCGAAAGGACCTCGCGCCGAAGCTGCCTGCGGATGTGCGCTCCGTGGCCGAGCCGCGTCCCGATCGAGACCTCGCTGTGCCCCGAGAGCAACGGCGCGACGAGCGGCAGGAAGCTCGTCAGGTTGGTCGAGAGGTCGACGTCCATGTACGCGACGACGTCGGCTTGGCTCGAGAGCCACGCCGTGCGCAGCGCGAGCCCTCGCCCCTTGCGCGGGACGTGCAGCGCCGAGATCTCAGAGTGCTCCGCCTGGAGCGCCGCGGCGATCGTCGAGGTCGTGTCGGTGCTTGCGTTGTCGGCGATCACGATGCCGAACGGGAACGGGAACTCCGCGCGCAGGTACGCGAGCAGGAGCTCCGCGTTCGCACGGAGCGAGCGCTCCTCGTTGTAGACCGGGACGACGACCTCGATCGCCTGCAGGTTCGCGTTCATGCGGCCACCGTCGAGTTGCGGGCTAAGCGCGGCTTGTGCCGTTCCGAAGAGCTTCCGAAGACGCGCGGAATCGAAAGGTGGCTCTTAGGAACGCGGGCGACGATTCTCCTATGAACCTCACGCGGAACGGCAAGCTCGGTGTCATCGCGGTCGTCGCGGTCGCCCTTGTGGCGGGCGGTGCCGCCTTCGCAGCCACGAAGCTCCACTCGGGCGGCTCGACGGCCGCCCAGGGGAGCTTCGGCGGCCAGCTGCGCGCCGGGTACGGCGGACCGGGCGGCGGCGGTTTCGGCGGAGGCGGCGGCAGCGGCAGCGGCGGGTTCCGCGGACGCGGCGGCGGGCTCGGGGGCGCCGGCGGCAGCCTCCAGGCGGCGGCGAGCTACCTCGGCGTCAGCAGCACCGCGCTCTTCACCGACCTGCGCTCGGGCAAGTCGCTCGCGCAGGTCGCGAACGCGACGAGCGGCAAGTCCGCGAGCGGCCTGATCGACGCGATGGTCTCGGCCGAGCAGAAGGAGCTCGACCAGGAGGTCACGGCCGGCCGGCTGACGCAAGCGCAGGCGACGCAGCTGAGCGCAAGCGCGAAGACGCGGATCAGCGCGATGGTGAACGGCACCGGCTTCGGCGGGCGCGGCGGTGGTGGCGGCTTCGGCGGCCCACCCGGCGGCAGCGGGTCGCAGCCCACGCCACCCGGCACGACCTAGCCGCAGGCGCGATACCGTCCAGAGCGTGGGGATCCTGCTCGCGCTGCTCCTGGCGGTCGCCGCCCCGGTGAAGCCGCACATCGTCCAGAAGCCGATCCCGTTCGGCGCCGCGCGCAAGGCCGAGATGGCGCGCTACTCGGAAACCCATTACGGGATCGACTCGTGGAAGCTCGTGCACCCACGCGTGATCGTCGAGCACTACACCGCGACGACCACGTACTCGTCCGTGTGGAACACATTCTCGGCCGACACACCCGACCCGGAGCTGAACGAGCTACCCGGCGATTGCGCGCACTTCGTCATCGACCGTGACGGCACGATCTACCAGCTCGTTCCGCTCACGATCCGCTGCCGCCACACCGTCGGCCTGAACTGGACGGCGATCGGGATCGAGGACGTCGGCACGAGCGACCAGGAGATCCTCGGTGACAAGCGCCAGCTCGAGGCGTCGCTTCGGCTGACGGCGTGGCTGATGGGCCGTTTCCACATCCCGCTCGGCGACGTCATCGGCCATAGCGAGAGCCTG
>DATAUN010000158.1:0-17220 GCA_036268235.1 Gaiellaceae bacterium | reverse complement strand
CGGTGTGAAGACGTGCACCTCCTCGTCGAAGAGGTCGGTGCGGAACGTCTTCATGAACTCGCGCGGGTCGGCCTCGTCGGTCGTGCCCTCGTCCATCAGCTGCTTGACCCACTTGACCCATTCGGCGTCCTTCTGGTTCTTACCGCGCTTGTACAGCCAGTGCGCGGCGACGCCGAACTCGGCCGTCTCGTGCATCTCGCGCGTGCGCACCTGGATCTCGAGCGGCCTGCCCTGCGGGCCGATCACCGTCGTGTGCAGCGCTTGGTAGCCGTTGAACTTCGGCATCGCGACGAAGTCCTTGAAGCGGCCGGGCATCGGCTTCCACAGCGAGTGGATGAGACCGAGCGCGCCGTAGCAGTCGCGCGTCCCCTCGTCACCGCCGCGCTCCGCGATCACGCGCATCGCGGTCAAGTCGTAGATCTCGTTGAACTCGCGGCCCTTGCGCGCCATCTTGTCGTAGATGGAGTAGAAGTGCTTCGCGCGCCCGGAGATCTCCGCCGGGATGTCGACCTTGTCGAGCTCCTTCTGCAGCACCATCGCCGCCTCGCGCACGTGCTCCTCACGATCGGCGCGCCGCTCGGCCACCATCTGCTTGATCTCCTCGTACTTGCGCGGGTGCAGCGTCTGGAACGCGAGATCCTCGAGCTCCCACTTGAGCGCGTGGATACCGAGACGATGTGCGAGCGGCGCGTACACCTCGAGCGTTTCGCGCGCCTTCTGGAGCTGCTTCTGCTTGCCGAGGTACTCGATCGTGCGCAGGTTGTGCAGGCGGTCGGCGAGCTTGATCAGGATGACGCGGAGATCCTCCGCCATCGCCACGATCAGCTTGCGGTAGTTCTCCGCCTCCGCGTGCTCGCGGCTCTGGAACTGCACGCGCGTCAGCTTGGTGACGCCCTCGACGAGCTTTGCGACCTCGTCGCCGAACTCGGCGCGTACCTCGTCGAGATCGACGCCGGTGTCCTCGACGACGTCGTGCAGCAGCGCGGCGGCGAGCGTCGGCTCGTCGAGCAGCAAGCCGGCGAGGATCTTCGCGACGCCCCACGGGTGGTAGATGAACTCCTGGCCCGACTGGCGAAGCTGGCCCTCGTGCGCCCGCGCGGCGAAATCGAATGCGCGCGCGAGCAGCTCGCGGTCGACGTCGGGCTTGTAGGCCTCGACTTCGGCGAGCAGCTCCTCTACGAGGTCCTCATGCCGCTCGAGTACTGCCATACGTCCAGTGTACCCCTGCCCCTTTCGAGGCTCCGTACCCCCTTTAGAGGAAAACGCGTTCGACCGATGAACCTCCCAAGCCCATGTTCACACGCCGTCGAGAGACCAAGAAACTGCTCCAGGTGGCCCGCATGCTGCAGACCCTCGATGCAGCGTCGACGCGGCCTATGCCGCCTCGGCGAGCACGGGCTTCGCTTCGAGTAGCGCCCTGAACGCCGCCGACTCGTAGAGACTGCGTCGCGCGCCCGACGCGAGCTCGAGCTCCGCGAAGATCGTGCGCGCCTCGTCCGTGCGCTCGCTTTCGTCGAGGCGCCACTGCTCGCCGAGCCACGCATGCAGCTCGGCGAACCCGTCCGCCGCGTCGAAGACGCGTCGCACGACGAGCTGCGGCGAGACGACCCCGTTCCAGCGGTTCTCCTGGAGGCGGAACACGACGTCGTAGCGCTGCTCGCGCCGGAAGCGGTCGAGCTGCGCGCCGAGCCCGAACGCGATCGCCGAGCCCGCGTCGCGGCCGCGGTGGCGGACGCGGAAGCGGAGATGCTTGCCGTCGCCGACGGTCGACGCCTCGGCGACCTCGCAGCCGTCGACGAGCAGCGTCACGCCGGGATTGCCCAACCCAAAGGGCGCGAGGCGGCCCAGCTCTGCGCACAGATCGAGCGTGAGCGTCGACCCCTCGACGATCGCGTCGACATGCACCGACGGGCGCAGATCGTCGTCCGAGAGCACCGAGTCTGCGTGCGCCGCGAACGCGGCGGCGAACACCTCGATCTGCTCCGCGCGAATCGTCAGTCCGGCTGCGGCGCGATGGCCGCCGAAGCGCTCGAGGTGCGCGGCGCACGCGGCGAGGCCGCCGTGCAGGTCGAATGCGCCGACCGAGCGGCCGCTGCCCTTCCACGCGTCGTCCGTGCCTGCGATCAGAACGACCGGGCGGTTGTACCGCTCGACGAGCCGCGAGGCGACGATGCCGATGACGCCCTCGTGCCAGCCTTCCCCGGCGACGACGTAGCCGCGGCGGCGGCGGCGCGCCTCGGGCCATGACTCGACCTCGGCAATCGCCTCGCGCAGGATGCGCTCTTCGACCGCCTGCCGCTCGCGGTTCAGGCTCTCGAGCTCCTCGGCGAGGAGCTTCGCCTCGCGGTCGTCCTCGGTGAGCAGGAGCGCAAGCGCGGCCTCCGGCCGGCACAGTCGCCCGGAAGCATTGATGCGCGGCGCAAGCCGGAAACCGATCGACGACTCGTCCACCGCAGCAGGGTCGACGCCGGCGACGCGCATCAACGCGCGCAGGCCGGGCTTCTGCGTCTGCGCGAGCCGCCGCAGGCCGAGCAGCGCGAGGCCGCGATTCTCGTCGACGAGCGGGACGACGTCGGCGACGGTCGCGAGCGCGACGACGTCGAGGTGACGCTCGAGGAACGGATGGTCTGCGCCGAGGAGCGCGTGCGCGAGCTTCCACACGACCGCAGTCCCGCAGAGCCCGGCAAAGGGATAGTCGCCCTTGAGCGGTGCGACGACCGGGCAGGCCGGGAAGGTCTCCGCGGGGCGGTGGTGGTCGGTGACGACGACCTCGAGCCCGAGCGAGCGGGCGTGCTCCACCTCGGCGACGGCGGTGATGCCGCAGTCGACTGTGAGCACGAGGTCGAAGCCCTCTTCGGCGAGCCGCGTCAGCGTGTCCGCGTTCAGGCCGTAGCCCTCCTCGAAGCGCGAGGGCAAGTGCCACGCCACGTTCGCGCCGACCTCGCGCAGGAGCAGGACGGCGAGCGTGGTCGCGCAGATGCCGTCGGCGTCGTAGTCGCCGTGCACGCAGATCCGGGCGCCCGCCTCGACGGCGGCGGAGATCGTCTCGACCGCCTCGCGCATGTCGCCGAGCAGGAACGGGTCGTGGTCGGGCACGGCGCCGGCGAGAAACTGCCGCGCCTCGTCCGCATCCCCGTAGCCGCGCCGGACGAGCACCGACGCCGTCGTCTCGGACACGCCGAGCTCGGCCGCGAGCGAGCGCACCTCGGCATACGAGCACGGTTCGAGTTGCCACAGTGCGGAAACCATCGGGCAAATGACGGTACGGACAGCGTCGGATGGAACTGCTTGAATCCGCTCAAATGCTGAGGACGCTTGCCGCGCTCGGCATCGCCGCCGCCCTTTCGGGCGTGCTCGCGCCCGCCTCGACCCCCACTCCGGTCGTCCCACTCGGCGTCCACGTCGCCGGAATCGCCGCGGGCGGCCTCAGCGCGGAACCGCTGCGCAACCGGATCGACGCGGCTCTCGCACGCCCCCTCACGGTGATCGACGAGGCACAGGCGGTGACGATCTCCCCCGCTTCGCTCGGCGCCACCGTCGATGCCGGCCCCGCGGTTGCCTCTGCGCTCGACGCCACGCCCGGCAGCCGCATCGCCGTGCCGGTGCAGCTCGCGAAGGCGAAGACCGCCGCCGCGATCGCTCGGCTCGCGAAGCGCTTCGACCGTCCGCCGACCGCGGCGCGCGTCACCGGCGCGACCGCCGCCGGCCCCCTCTTCACCGCTTCCCGGCCCGGCGCCGCGGTCGACGTGAGCGCGATGCAGGCTGCGCTCACTCGCGCGCTCGCGGACGGGACGCGCACGCCGGTGCGACTCGTCACGAAGGCAGTCCCGGCGAAGCGGACGATCGCGCAGTTCGGCCCGGTGATCGTCGTCACGCGCGCCGCCAACACGCTCCGCCTGTACGACGGCAGGAAGCTCGTGCGCACGTTCCGCGTTGCGACCGGGCAGGCGATTTACCCGTCGCCCGCAGGCGTCTGGCGCATCAAGGACAAGCAGAAGGACCCGTGGTGGTACCCGCCGACCTACGACGCCTGGGCGAAAGGCCTGAAGCCCGTGCCGCCCGGCCCGGACAACCCGCTCGGAACGCGCTGGATGGGGCTGAACGTCCCCGGCGTCGGCATCCACGGCACCGACGAGCCGACGTCGATCGGCTACAGCGAGTCCCACGGCTGCATCCGCATGGAGGTGCCCGACGCCGAGTGGCTCTTCGGCCACGTCCACGTCGGCACGCCCGTCGTCATTCTCTAGGCAGCTGGACCCCGAGCCACGTGAGGAGCAACACGGCTCCGACGAGCAGCGCAGCGCCGCCCCAGATCAGACGGGGATGCCCCGCCTCGCGAATCGAGTCGGCAAAGGCGCGCCCGAGCAGGATCAGCGTGCCGAGAACGAGCCCGCTCCCGATCACGAGCGCGGGCAGCCAGACGCTGAGGCGCAGCCAGTCGATGGCGGCAAGGAGGTCCACTACCATGGGATCGTGCCTGAAGCGCTGCCGTCACCCGACGCGAACTACACGTCCGGCAACGACTACATCGTCGAGTTCCTCGGCTACCGCTTCGCTTTCGGGGCGAACGACTTCGAGGGGCGGGTCGTCGCCGCGGCCGTGAAGCTCGGCGTCGTCGAGACGCCCGAGCTCGACGAGGAAGAGGTCATCGACCTCGTCGCGCTGGCCGCACAGGGGCTGATCGACGAGCCCGCATCGCGGCTCGGGCGGTACCTCGTGCGCAACTGGGAGCGCGTGTCGCTCGTCGACGGCGAGTCGCTCGTCTACTGGCTGCGCAAGCTGATCTTCCGCGGCGCCTGGCTCGACCACCAGGTGAAGCGCAACGCGCTCGAGGTCGTCTGGGACGAGGACGACGCGGAGTTCGCCTACCAGCATCCGGGCGGCGGCGGCCGGCCGCTGCTCGAGCTCGCCCCGGTGCCGTCGTGGCACGAGCAGCAGTTCAAGCCGTAGCGGGCGCGGCGTACCTCGCCGCACTCCTCGCGCTCGACCACTTCGCGGACTACCACGAGCAGCTGGCACTCGGCGTGCTCACCTGGATCGTCCTCGGCGTTGCACTGAGCCGCGTGCCGGTCGAGACGCGCGTGCAGGCGCTCGGCGTCGTCTGCTTCGCGACGGTCGGCGAGGTCACCGGCTCGCTCGTCTGGGGCGTCTACCACTACCGCCTGCACAATCTGCCGCTCTTCGTACCGCCCGCGCACGGGCTCGTGTACCTCACCGGACTGTCGCTCGCGGGTGCGCTGCGCAGCCGCACGCGCGTACTCGTCGCAACGGCGGCCGTCGTCGCCGCCGGCTGGGGACTGCTCGGCCTGACGGTGCTACCGCGCCGCGACGTCGCCGGCGCATTCGGCGTGCCGCTGCTGCTGCTCTTCCTCTGGCGCGGGCGCAACCGCTCCGTGTACGCGGGCGTCTTCCTCGTCGTCGCCGCGCTCGAGCTCTACGGGACGTCGATCGGCACGTGGCGCTGGGCGACGCACCTGCCCGGGACCGGAATCTCGGACGGCAACCCGCCGAGCGGAGTCGCATCCGGTTACGTGTGGTTCGACGTGATGGCGCTGCTGACGGCGCCGCTCGTCCTGACGTTCGTCAGGAAGCGTCCAGTTTTCCGAACTCGGCGTGGAGCCGAGCAGCCTCTCCGCGGCACCACTCCTGCGTGAGCGCGATGCCGAGCTGCGCCGACGCGATGTCCGCGAGACGCAGGCCGAGCCGGCGGCAGAGGAGTGTGAAGCCCCGCGGGGCGGCGTCGGTGTGCGCGATGAACATCACGCCGCGCGCAGGCCCGTTCAGCTCCAGCAGGTAGTAGGAGCGGATCCCCTGCTCCTCGTCGAGCGGCGCCGGCAGCGGCACGACGGTCGCGTCCTGCACGCAGTAGGGGAAGCGCCCTTCGTCGAGCACGCCCTTCAGCGCCGCGGCGACCGACTCGCGCGCCGCCCGCAGCTGCCAGCCGCGGTCGACGATCTGGATGAGCCCGCCCTCGGCGAGGTACACCGCCGCGAACTCGCAGGAAAGCGACTCCGCTGCGACGAGCCCGAGCGCCTGCATCGCCTCTTCCACGCGTTCGGTGGGGACGGCGAGTGCGGCGCGAACCGCTTCGAGCTCCTCGAGCTCGTCGGCGAGGCGCTTCGCGGGCGTGATCTGCTCGACCGCGTCGGCGGCCATCGTCGCTGCAGACTGCAGCGCCTCGTCGGAGGCGGCATCAAGCTCGTCGCCCTCCCCGCCGAACACGACGACGACGTCGTTCGTCACCGGGACGAACGACGCGGCGCGCGCGTAGTAGGGGCCGAAGACGAGCTCCTTGCCGCCGTGCGCGATCCGCACCGGCGTACGCGTCGCGAGGCTGCGCCCGAGCTCCTCGGACTCCGCGCTCGTGACCTCGATCAGCCCGGCCCAGCCTGCGCCCCGGCCGCTGCCGCCGAAGTGGACGAAACGGTCGTCCGTCACGCGGCGCAGGACGAAGAGATCGGCAGCGCCGACGGACGCCGCCGCAGCGTCGGCCCGTGGCGCAGTGGTTCCCATTGCTCTCAGCCTAGAACAGCGTGCCGGGTTCGGGTAGGGCTCCGAGGTGCCCGCGCCCGAGCTCGGTCACGATTCGGCCCCGCGGCGTTCGCTGCAGGAAGCCGAGCTGGAGCAGAAACGGCTCGTAGACGTCCTCGATCGTCTCGGATTCCTCGCCGAGGGCAACGGCGAGCGTGGAGAGCCCGACCGGCCCGCCGCCGAACTTCTCGACGATGCAGCGCAGGAGCTCGCGGTCGAACCGCTCGAGCCCGGCGCCGTCCACCTCGAGCAGCGTGAGCGCCTCCTCGGCGATCGCCGTCGTGACGGCGCCTTCGTGGCGCACCTCGGCGACGTCGCGGACGCGGCGGAGGATGCGGTTCGCGATGCGCGGCGTCCCCCGCGAGCGCGCGGCGACGAGCTCGGCCGCGTCCTCGGCGATCTCGACGCCGAGGATCTGGGCCGAGCGGCGCACGATCTGCGCGAGCTCGACCGCGTCGTAGAGGTCGAGCCGGAACGTGAGCCCGAAGCGGTCGCGGAGGGGTGTCGTGAGCAGGCCGGTGCGCGTCGTCGCGCCGATCAGGGTGAACGGCGGCAGGTCGAGCATCAGCGTGCGTGCGGCCGGCCCCTGGCCGACGACGATGTCGAGCCGGAAGTCCTCGAGCGCCGGGTAGAGGATCTCCTCGGCTGCTCGGCTCATCCGGTGGATCTCGTCGACGAAGAGCACGTCGCGCGGCTCGAGCGAGGTGAGGATCGCGGCGATGTCCTTTCGTTCGAGGCCCGGGCCGGCGACCTGGCGGATGCCGACACCGAGCTCGTTGCGCACGATCTGCGCGAGCGAGGTCTTGCCGAGCCCGGGCGGGCCGGCGAGCAGGACGTGGTCGAGCGCCTCGTGGCGCGCGGTCGACGCCTCGAGCGCGATCGAGAGCTGCTCCTTGACACGCTCCTGGCCGACGAAGTCGGCGAGCGTGCGCGGGCGCAGCGAGCGCTCGAGCTCCTCCTCGGAGTCGGCGAGCGCCGGCGCGAGAAAATGGCTGCTGCTCATGCCGCCTGCCTGAGGGCGTGGCGTACCTGCTCCTCGATCGGCAGCGCCGGGTCGACGTCGGCGAGCGCGCGCTCTGCGTCGACGACATTCCACCCGAGCTCTACGAGCGCGTCGCGCGCGGTCAGGTCGCCGCCCTCGGCGACCGCGCCGAGGAGTGTGAGCTTCTCCTTCAGCTCGAGGACGACACGCTGCGCCGTCTTCAGGCCGATGCCGGGGATCGCCTGGAAGCGCTTCACGTCGTCGCGCGCGATCGCGCGGCGCAGCTCGGCGGGCGTGGAGCCAGAGACGATCGCGAGCGCGACCTTCGGGCCGACACCGTTCACGCCGAGCAGCAGCTCGAAGAGCTCGCGCTCGTCGGCCGAGGCGAAGCCGTAGAGCTGCAGCGCGTCCTCGCGGACGACCGTGTGGATCTCGACGACGATCTCGCCGTCGCCAAGGCGGTGCACCGACGGGGTCGCGTTGACGAGGTAGCCGACACCGTTCACGTCGACGACGAGCGCCTGGCCGTGGCGCGCGGCGATACGGCCGCGGAGCCGCGCGATCATGCGACCACCCGCATCAGGGGCGGGGCGAGCGCATGGCAGATCGCGACCGCGAGCGCGTCGGCGGCGTGGTTCGGCGCCGGGATCTCCTTCAGCCCGAGGATCGCCTTCACCATCTTCCCCACCTGCTGCTTGTCGGCGCGCCCATAGCCGCAGACGGCCTGCTTCACCGAAGCGGGCGCGTACTCAGCGCACGCGACGCCGGCGGACGACGCGGCGACGAGCACGGCTCCCCGAGCCTGCCCGACGGAGAGTGCGATGCGGGCGTCTGCGCCGACGTACGACTCCTCCAGCGCGACGGCATCCGGGGCGTGCTCCGCGATCAGTTCCTGGACGCCCGTGTAGATCGTGAGCAGCCGCAGCTCCAACCGCTCCCGGGCGGGCGTCTGCCACCACCCGTGACACGTGGCCCTGAGGCGCCCGCCGCTTTCGTGGACGATTCCGTACCCGCACGCCGCCGTCCCTGGGTCGATTCCGAGGACTTTCACGTAGACACGTTAGGCGCCGCCCCGGACGTTCCTGTCCTCGGCGGCCCTTCGCGGCCAGGGCTCTTTCGGGCGGCGTCTGACCCCGGCCGTGGCCTGCGGAGCGGTGTTCTTCCGATCAATTGTGTGACGATTCGTCCACAGGCGTCGCGACTGGCCGCATCCATCCTCAAATGCCCCGGAGGACGTGTCCGTTCGTCACAGGCAGCGTCTGACCCCGGTTCGCGGCGCGGTCCGCGGTGAGCTACCCCGCGACTGCTTCGAGCACCTCTTCGGAGATGTCGAAGTTCGCGTAGACGTCCTGGACGTCGTCGTTGTCCTCGAGTGCGTCGATCAGGCGCATCACCTGGCGCGCCTTCGTCTCGTCGTCGACGGCCACGGTCGTCTTGGGGACGAGCTGGAGCTCTGCCGAGTCGACCGTGAAGCCCGAGCCCTCGACCGCCTCGCGCACCGCCGCGAGCTGCTCGGGAACAGACGTGATCTGAAAGACGCTCCCGTCCCGCTCGATGTCTTCGGCCCCGCCGTCGACCGCCGCGAGGAACAGCTCGTCCTCGTCGACGCCGTCCGCCGGCACGACGACGACACCGCGCCGGTCGAACTGCCATGCGACCGCGCCCGCCGTGCCGAGGTTGCCGCCGTTCTTGGCAAAGACGTGCCGCACGTCAGCTGCGGTGCGGTTCTTGTTGTCGGTCAGCGCCTCGACGATCACCGCGACGCCCTCCGGCCCGTAGCCCTCGTAGACGATGGTCTCGAACGCGTCCGCGTCTGCGTCCGCGCCGGAGCCCTTCGCGATCGCGCGGTCGATGTTGTCCCTCGGCATCGAGTACGACTTCGCCTTCTCGATCGCGTTCTGCAGCGCGAGGTTGTTGGCCGGATCGCCGCCGCCTTCCTTCGCCGCGACGATGATCGCGCGCGAGAGCTTCGAGAAGAGCTTGCCGCGCTTCGCGTCGACGGCGCCCTTCTTGTGCTTGATCGACGACCACTTGCTATGCCCGGACAACGTTGCCCTCCCGTACGGACTCGAGGAACAGTTCGTGGAGCCGTGTGTCGTCGGTCAGCTCGGGATGGAACGCAGCGACGAGGAAGCGACCCTCGCGCGCGAGCACCGGCCGGCCGTCGACCTCCGCGAGCACCTCGACGTTCGGGCCCACCTCCTCGACCCACGGCGCGCGGATGAAGACCGCCCGCACCGGCTCGCCGAAGCCGGTGACCGCGAGATCCGTCTCGAACGACGCCACCTGGCGCCCGAAGGCGTTCCGGCGCACCGCGACGTCGACGAGCCCGAGGTGGTCGCGGTCGAGGACGATCATCCCCGCGCAGGTGCCGAAAACGGGCCGCTCGAAGCTGCGAATCGCCTCGTCGAGGCCGTAGAGGCGCATCAGCCGCATGAACGTCGTCGACTCGCCACCCGGGATCACCAGCCCGTCGAGCCCAGCGAGCTGTTCGGGCTTCCGTACCTCCACTGCCTCCGCGCCGAGCAGGCGCAGCATCTGCGCGTGCTCGCGGAAGTTCCCCTGCACGGCGAGAACGCCGATCCTAGGCGGCTCCATGGACTGAATGGTATCGGTGCCCGTCTGCGCGACCCGCACGACCTTCCCGGACGAGCCGCTCGAGATGCGCGAGCGTCTCGGCGGTCGCAAAGCGCCGCAATGTCGGCGACAGATCGGACTCGAAGAGCGCAAGCGAGACCTCGTAGGCAGAAAGCGGCTCGCCGTCGAGCGCCGCCTGCGCACGCGAAAGCCGGTCCTCGTGGTGGGCGCGGATCTCGCGCGCCCGGCCTGCGGGATCCGTCACCGGCGTCTGGTGGCCGGCGTAGGCAACCCGCGGGGCGAGCTCCTCGATTCGCGCGAGCGACTCGAGGTAGTCGCCGAGCGGGTCGGGCCGCGAGTTCGGATAGAGCCCGATTGCCGGCGTGATCCCGGCGAGGATCGTGTCGCCGGCGATCAGCACACCGTCGCGGCGCAATACGATGTGCCCGTCGGCGTGGCCGCGGAGGATCTCAACCGTCCAGCCATCGACGTCATCCCCAGGATCGAGCAGACGGTCCGGGTGCTCGACCCAGTGCACGGCGGAGAAGAGCAGGTCCGACTCGGCGAGCATTCCTTCGACGTTCGACGCCGGCATTCCGTGCTCGCGCCAGTAGTCGGCGAAGACCTCGCGGTTGCGCTCGCCCCAGGCGCTCGCGCACTGCGCGTGGTCGTCGCGGCCCTGGAAGACCGGCGCGCCGGTCAGCGCCGCGACGTCGCGCGCACCGCCGACGTGGTCCGGATGCATGTGCGTGACGACGATCGCCTCGACAGGCGCGTCGAGCTCGTCGAGCACCGGCCGCCACTTCGCCTCCGCGTCGCGCGTGCCGAGGCTCGTGTCGACGAGGATCCAGCCGCCGTTCGACGAGCGCAGGAAGTAGCAGTGCACATGGTCGATGCCGAGCGGCAGCTTGAAGGTGACGCGGCGGATGCCGGGTTCGAGCTCGTCCATGCAAAGAGGCTAGACGGTCGATGATGAGCGACGGCGGCGCGTCTCCGCGCCGCCGCCGCCCTCGCCCCTGTCAGCGCGCCTTCGAGAAGATGTGCCCGAACGGATGCCAGGCACCGTTCGAGTACTGCTCGAGGATCTGCTGGTCGATCGGGAACCGCTCCGTGGGCGTCGTGACCATCTTCAAGCCCGGATAGAGGAACGGGTTGACCCAGTTCATGTTCGTCATCGCACTCATGAGCCCGGCGCGGGTCAGGTTCGGCCCGGCCTGCTTGAGCGCTTGCACCATCGTCCACGCGTTCGCGACGCCGTAGAGGTTGTTGGCGTCGGTCGGGTCGGCTCCCTTGTCGTAGGTCGCAAGGATCGACTTGTAGAGCTTCGCCGCCGCGGTGTTCGGGTTGTTGATCGTGTCCTGCAGGTACGTCGCCGAGATGTCGCCGTCGACGTTCGCGCCGTTCTGCCGCGCGAGGCCCATGAAGAGCGGCGAGGCCGAGACGTTGTTGATGAACGTCGTCGGCTTCCATCCGATCTTCGTGATGACGACAAGTGCGTCGATCGTCTGCGTCGGCAGCGCGAAGATCGCGATGACGTTCGCACCGGCTGCCTTCAGCTTCACGATCTGCGAGCTGACGTCGGTCGCCGTCGCGTCGTACTTCTCGACGTCGACGATCTTCGACTTCGCCGCACCGAGGCCCTGGACGAGGCCGTTGTAGTAGTTCTCGCCGTAGGAGTCGTCCTGCATCAGGACGCCGATCTTGGCCTGCGGCACCTTGCTTGCGATGAAGGCGCCGTAGACGCGCGACTCACCCGGGTAGTCAGGCTGGAAGCCGATCGTCCACGGGTACTTCTTGTACTGCGCGCCCCAGTAGGAGTCGCCGGTTGCGACGAGCACCTGCGGCACCTTCGCCTTGTTCAGGTAGTCGCGAGTGGCGAGGATCGGCTCCGTGCCGAGGCTGCCGTAGACGGCGAAGACGTGATCCTGCTGGACAAGCTTCTTCGTCAGCGGAACCGTGTTCGCCGGGTTGTACCCGTCGTCGTAGTACTTGAAGTTGATCTTCCGGCCGTTCACGCCGCCGTGGGCGTTCACGTACTGGAAGTAGGCGCTTTCGGCCTTCGGGATCACGCCGTAGAGCGCGGCTGCCCCGGTGAGCGGGAACGTGCCGCCGATCGTGATCGTGGTCTTGGTGACGCCCGGGGTCGCCGCGGTGCCCGCGGCGAACGCCGCCGAGACCGCCGCCGCCGAGACGGCGAGCACTGCGAGTACGAGCGCTCCCTTCATCCTTCTGGTCATCTGCCCTCCGTGCCTAGGGGTTGATCGGAATGTTGACCTATCTGGGATCCGAAATGCAAGGCCGCGCGCAGAAGAGTGGCCGCACCAAGCGGCAGCAGCGCCATGACCCCAATGACGACTGCACCGAAGATCACCGGTACGGATTGAGACGATCCAAGGCCCGCACTGGTTAGCCCGAGGGGGAGCAACTCGACGAACGCGGCCCCGACCAGCACCCCCCAAAGGGATCCGAGACCGCCCACGACGGCCCCGATCAGGATGTAGAGCGAGAGAGTCAGCCCGAAGATCGTCGGGCTGGCGTAGTTGTTGACGAGGACGTACAGCGAGCCGGCGAGCGCGGCCATCGCGGCCGAGATGCCGAAGGCGACGGTCTTGTAGACGGCGAGCGAGACGCCCGAGGATGCGGCGGCGACCTCGCTGTCGCGGACCGCCCGGAAGGCGCGCCCCGTTCGGCCCCGCAGGAGCAGCCAGGCGACCACGAACATGATCCCCGCGACCGCCCAGCTCACCTCGTACAGCCACATGCCGGTGTGCGAGGGCAGCGAGAGCCCCACGACGCCGCCCGTGAAGTTCGGGTAGTTCGAGACGATCTGCGGCACGGCAAGCGCGACCGCGAACGTCGTCAGCGCGAGATAGACGCCGTGCAGCCGGAGCGCCGGCAGACCGACGATCACGCCCGCGACGAAGCCGATGAGCGCCGAGACGGGCAGCGTCGCGAGATCGTTCCAGCCGTGGTTGTGCGTGAGGATCGCGGTCGAGTACGCACCCACCGCCATGAAGGCGCCGTGGCCGATCGAGATCTGCCCCGTGTAGCCCGTGACGATGTTGAGCGCGAGGATCGCGATGAAGAAGACCGCGACGGTCGCGCCGGTCGAGCGGTGGTAGTCGGAGAGGCCGAACGGCAGCAGCGCGATGATCGCGGCGACCACGACCGTGGCGGCGATCCCGGCGACGGTTGGCGCGCGCAGCCTCATACCTTCCTGACCCGGGTACGACCGAAGAGACCCGACGGTTTGACGAGCAGGACGGCGAGCATGACGACGAACGCCGCCGGCAGCAGCAGCTGCGGCGTCACCCAGCTGATGTAGGCGGAGACGAGGTTCAGCCCGACGCCGATCAGCAGCGCGCCGATCACCGCGCCGGCTGCGCTCTCGAGCCCGCCGACGACCGCCGCCGCGAACGCGTAGATGAGGATCCCGTCCATCATCGACGGCTGCAGCAGGACGCTCGGGCTCGCCGCGGCCATCATCCCCGACACCGCGCCGAGCACCGCTGCGAGCCCCCAGCCGAGCGAGAGCATCCAGCTGACGCGGACGCCGACGAGCCGCGCCGCGGCAGGGCGCACTGCCGCCGCCCGCATCGCGAGTCCGACCTTGGTGAACCGAAAGAACAGCCACAGCAGGCCGACCGATGCGATCGAGATCGCGATCGTGCTCAGGTCCTGGCGGGAGAACGCAACGCCGCCGACGCGGTAGATGTGCGGCGCGAACGCGCTCGGCATGAACTTCACCTGGTTGCCCCAGATCCAGCCGATCGCGCCCTCGACGAGGATCAGCAGCCCGACCGCGGCGATCACCACCGTCAGCTGGTTGCCGCGGCGCTCGACCGGCCGGATCGCAACCAGCTCGATCACGAAGCCGCCGGCGAACGCGATCGCGAGCGTTGCAAAGAACGCCTCCCAGTACGAGAAGCCCCACGAGAGCAGCTGCCACGCGATGTACGTCGCGAACGTCGCGAGCGCACCCTGTGCGAAGTTGATCACCTCGGTCGCGCGGTAGATCAGCACGAGCGCGACGGCGAGGCTCGCGTAGATGCCGCCGTTCGCGAGGCCGGACACCGTCTGCTGCGCGAAGAGCGAGCTCTGCACCGAGCCGACGACGAGGAACACGCAGATGGCGACGAGCAGCAGGGGCACGATCCACCCGGTCGTCGGGCGGATGCGCGTGCGGGCCTGGAATGCGGTCAGGGCGGTCATCAGTAGCCCAGGTAGCTCCGGCGGATGTTGTCGTGCGCCGCGAGCTCGTCGCTCGGGCCGGAGAAGGCGACCTGCCCGACCTCGAGGACGTACGCGCGCGCAGCGATCGCGAGCGACGTGCGCGCGTTCTGCTCGACGAGCAGCACCGCCGCTCCTTCGCGCTCGTTCAGCTCACGGACGATGCGGAAGATCTCGGCGACGACGAGCGGCGCGAGGCCGAGCGACGGCTCGTCGAGGAGCAGCAGCCGCGGCCGCTGCATGACGGCGCGCGCGAGCGCGAGCATCTGCTGCTCGCCGCCCGAGAGCGTCCCCGCCTGTTGCGTGCGGCGCTCCTCGAGCCACGGGAAGTACGCCGACACGCGCGCGAAGTCGTCCTTCAGCGAGCCGCGACGCACGTGCGCGCCGAGCCGAAGGTTCTCCCAGACGGTGAGCTCGGAGAACGTGCCGCGCCCCTCGGGGACGTGCGCGACCCCGCGGCGCGCAGCCACCTCCGGCCCGGTGCGGGCGAGCGACCGGCCGGCGAGCTCGATCTTCCCGGTCCGGCGGACCGTCCCGGAGATCGCGCGCAGGGTCGTCGTCTTGCCCGCGCCGTTGGCGCCGAGGATCGCGACGATCTCGCCTTCGTCGACCGCGAGCGTGATCCCACGCAGGGCCTGGACTTGGCCGTAGCGCGCATCGACGTCGCTGAGCGCCAGCAGAACCCCCATCGAGTCGGTCAGTCAAGCGACATTTGACCCGTCAGTCAATATTGAGCCATGCCAGAAGCCGTGATCGTCTCCACTTCGCGCACGCCGATCGGCCGTGCCGCCAAGGGCTCGCTCGTCGATGCCCGCCCCGACGACCTGATCGCGTTCGCCATCCGAACCGCGCTCGGGAAGGTTCCCGAGCTGCCTGCGGAGGAGGTCGTCGACGTCATCGTCGGCTGCGGATTCCCGCAGGAACGCCAGGGAATGAACCTCGGCCGGCGCGCGGCGCTGCTCGCCGGGCTGCCCGTCTCCGTCCCCGGAACGACCGTGAACCGGTTCTGCGCATCGTCGCTGCAGTCGATCCGGATGGCCTACCACGCGATCGTCGCGGGCGAGGGCGAGGCGTTCGTCGCCGGCGGCGTCGAGTCGATCTCGCAGGTGAGCGGCTACCCCAAGTCGGAGGAGGAGCTCCACCCCGCGCTCTTCGGGGACGACGCCCCGATCGCGAACGTCTACATCCCGATGGGGCTCACCGCGGAGAACGTCGCCGAGCAGTGGGACGTCTCGCGCGCCGACATGGATCGCTTCGCTCAGCAGTCGCAGGAGCGTGCGGTCGCGGCGCAGGAGTCCGGCTTCTTCGGACGCGAGCTCACGCCGTATGAGGGCGTCGAGAAGGACGACGGCCCGCGCGCCTCGTCCACGCTCGAGAAGCTCGAGTCGCTCGAGCCGGCGTTCAAGCCGGGCGGCACGGTCACTGCCGGCAACTCGTGCCCGCTGAACGACGGCGCGGCGGCGGTCGTCGTCATGTCGGCCGACCGGGCGCGGGAGCTCGGGATCAAGCCACGCGCGCGGATCATCGCGTCGTCGGTGTCCGGCGTCGCGCCGGAGATCATGGGGGTCGGCCCGATCGAAGCGGTGCGGAAGGTGCTCGCCGCCGCAGGGATGACGATCGACGACGTCGACGTGATGGAGCTCAACGAGGCGTTCGCTGCGCAGGTGATCGCCGTCTGCCGCGAGGTGGGCGTCGATCCGTTCAGCGACAAGCTGAACCCGCACGGCGGCGCGATCGCGCTCGGGCATCCGTACGGCATGACCGGCGCGCGCATCATGAACACGCTCCTCAACGACCTCGAGACGATGGACCGTACGATCGGGCTCGAGACGATGTGCGTCGGCGGCGGCCAGGGGATGGCGATGCTCGTCGAGCGCCTGAGCTAACCGCTGGGCGCGCTCGCACTCGTCCTCGCGCTCGGCTCGTCGGTCGTCTGGGGAACGGCGGACTTCGGCGGCGGCTCGCTGACGCGGCGGCTGCCGGTGTTCCCCGTCACGGTCTTCTCGCAGGCGGCGGGATTCGTCGCGCTGATCGTCGCCGTCGCGATTCGCGGCGGCGATGTCGGCGGGCGGTCGTTCGCGCTCGGGCTGCTTGCGGGCCTCGGCGGCGGCGCGGGGCTCGCGGCGTTCTACCGCGCGCTCTCGCTCGGGACGATGAGCGTCGTCTCACCGATCGTCGCGTGCGGCGCGGTCGTGCCGTTCGCGATCTCGCTTGCGACCGGCGAGCGCCCGGCGCGGATCGCGGTCGTCGGTGCCGTGCTGGCGCTCGGCGGCGCGGTGCTCGCGTCGCTCGAGGAGCGGCGCTCGGACTCGCCGGAGCGCGCACGGGCGGTCGTCCTCGCGCTCGTCGCAGCGATCGTCCTCGGCCTGTTCGTGTACTTCCTCGGGCTCGGCAGCCGCCAGGGCGACGCGCTCTCGACGCTCTTCGGCGCACGCGTGGGCTCGCTCACCCTGCTCGTGACGCTCGCGCTCGTGCAGCGCGCGCCGCTTCGCATCGCGCGGGTCTCGCTGCCGGCGGTCGCGCTCGTCGGCCTCGCGGACGTCACCGCGAACGCGCTCTTCGCGTTCGCGAGCGGACACGGCCTGCTCGCGCTCGTCTCCGTGCTCGGCTCGCTCTATCCGATCGTCACCGTGGTCCTCGCCTACATGCTGCTCGGCGAGCGGCTGACGCGCGCCCAGCGGGCGGGCGTTGCAATCGCGATGGCGGGCGTCGTCGCGATCGCCGCGGCTTAACAAGTCCCTTACCTTGGTTTGGCGACAGGACGTGTCTGGTCTAGCCACGCTCGTCGAGCCACGCCTGCAGCTCCGACCAGAGGTGCTCCATGGTCGTCGTGCGGGCGGGATGGAGCGGGTCGTACGGGATGTAGTTGACGGTGCGCACGATCCACGCGCCGTCCGCGC
>DATAUN010000157.1:0-6047 GCA_036268235.1 Gaiellaceae bacterium | reverse complement strand
AGCCGTGCTGACGCCGGACGAAGCGGAGACGCTCTTCGTCACGTTGCGCGAGCTCGCGCAGGACGGCCGCACGGTGATCTTCATCTCGCACAAGCTGAACGAGGTCAAGGCGGTGTCGGACCGCGTGACGGTTCTCCGCGCGGGTCGCGTCGTCGCGACGGTCACGACAGCTGAGGCGAGCCCGCAGTCGATTGCGTCGCTGATGGTAGGGCGCGATCTCGACACGGTGCAGCGGCGCCGCGTCGAGGTGCCCGACGGTGAGCCGGTGCTCGCGGTCGAGGGCCTGCACGCGCCGAGCCACCGCGCGACGACGACGCTCGCCGGTGTCGACCTGACCGTGCGCGCGGGCGAGATCGTCGCGGTCGCCGGCGTCGCGGGCAACGGGCAGCGTGAGCTCGCCGAGGCGATCGCGGGCCTGCGTCCGCGTACCTCTGGTGTCGTGCGGATTGCGGGTCGCGAGGTGCGAAACGGCGACCCGCGTGCGGCCTTTCGCGCCGGGCTCGGCTACGTGCCGGAGGACCGGCTCGGGACGGGCGTCGCGCCCAACCTGCCGCTCTGGATGAACATCGAGCTCAAGTCGTACCGCGAGGACTCGGCCGGGCCGTTCCTGCGCCTCGCGTTGATGCGTGAGCGCGCGGCCGAGGCGATTCGCGCCTACGACATCAAGGCAACGGGCCCGCACGTCGAGGCCGCAACGCTCTCCGGCGGCAACATCCAGAAGGTCGTGCTTGCGCGCGAGTTCTCCGGGAAGCTGCAGGCGCTGATCGCCGCGTCCCCGACCCGCGGCCTCGACGTCAGCGCCGTCGAGACGGTGCACCGCCACCTGTGCGACGCAGCCGACCGCGGTGTCGGCGTGCTCCTGATCAGCGAGGACCTCGACGAGATCCTCGCGCTCGCCGATCGAATCCTCGTCATGTACGAGGGACGCCTGTCTCCCGTGCGGAACCGCGACGACATCGACGAGATCGCCGTGCTGATGGCCGGCGGCGACCGCGAGGAATAAGCTCCCGCGTATGGCGGGCAGGCTCGGGTCGGGCGAGCTGCCGCCGGACGACGCGGCGCGCGCGTTCCGACGGCTCTTCGAGTGCGCGCCGGTCGCGATCGGGCTGATCACGCTCGACGGGCACATGTTCGCGGCGAACCCTACGGCGGCGAGCCTGCTCGGCTTTCCCGAGGCGGCTCTGCGCGGCCGCGCGATCACCGACGTCACGCACCCGGACGAGGCGGCGCGGCTGTCGGAGACGTTCGGCGCCCTCGTCAAGGGAGAGCGGGAACGCTACGAGACGGATCGGCGAATCGTCCGCGCCGATGGAACGACCGTGACGATCCGCGTCACCGCCGCACTCGTGCGCGACGACGACAGGTCGCCGCTCTTCGTCGTCAGCGTCTACGAGCCCATCGACGAGACCGTCGAGGAGCTCCGCGCGGAGACGCGCAGCACGGCACACGACCTGAACAACCTGCTGATGGCCGTCGTCGGCCGAACCGAGCTCCTCGTTCGCCAGGAGCTGCCGGCGGAAGGCGAGGCGCACGCCAGCCAGATCCGCGACGCGGCCTATCGCGCGGCGGCACTCGTCCGCCGCCTCCTCACATCCGATCCGGCGGAGCCGCCGTCCGGCCCGACAGACCTGAACGACGTCATCCTCGGCATGCACGGCGTGATGTCACAGCTCGTCGGGTCCGGCGATCAGATCGTGCTGAAGCTCGATCCGTCCCAGCCGAAGGCCGCCGTGTCGCGGGAGGGATTCGAGCGCGCGCTTGGCAATCTCGCGGCAAACGCGCGCGATGCAATGCCCGGAGGCGGAACGGTCACGATCGAGTCACGGTCGATCGGCGACACGGTCGAGGTCGCGTTCTCGGACACGGGCGTCGGTATCTCAGCCGAGCTCGCCCACCGGATCTTCGAGCCCGAGTTCTCGACGAAGCCGCCCGGCGAGGGTCACGGGATCGGCCTTGCGAACGTGCGCGCGTTCGTCGTCGGCGCCGGCGGAACGATCAGAGTCGAGAGCGTGCCGGGGGACGGCTCGACGTTCACGATCTCGCTGCCGCGCGTCTGAGCTAAAGCTCGCGGAACGAGATGGGCTGCGCGCCTTCCCAGAGGGTGAGGCGCCCGAGCTCCTTCAGCTGCTCCGCTCCCTCGACGACGGTCGCGAAGTGGTTCGCCCACAGCTGTCCCGCCTTCGACGCGAAGTTGCAGTAGCCGTATGGGAACAGCAGCTCGGTCTCGCTCTGGCCGCCCGGATAGAGCGCGAGCTCGCCGGGATGCGGGTACGACGTCGCGTTCTCCGGGCCGATTCCGAAGTCGCGCTCGCCCCAGGGGATCCAGTTCGACTCGCCGCTCCAGCGGCAGTGGATGATCCGCTCTTCCATCGGCAGGCTCGCCTTGAACGCGGCGACCGTGCGCGGCGCAAGCTCGTCTTCCCAGCGGGCGACGAAGCGCATCCCGGCGGCGACGATCTCCAGCACGGGCGAGACCCTACCGGCGGTCCAGCGCGAGCGCGCCGCCGAATGCGACGAGCACGACACCGGTGAGCGCGTCGAGCACGCGGCGCACCGTCGGTGTGCGCAGCGCCGCGCCCGCGCGTACGACCAGCGCGAGCCAGACGAGCGTCAGCATGGAGAAGAGGACGCTGTGCGTCACGAGCTCGGGCAGCGACGAGCCGAACTGCGGCAGCAGGCTCGTGAAGAAGATCGCCATCTTGGGGTTGCCGACGTTGCTGAGGAGCCCTTGCCGGTAGCCGGAGCGGTTGCCGCGGAAGCGCGCGGGCTGCTCGACACCGCGCCACGCCGCACGGAGCGCGCCGATCCCGAGCCACACGAGGTACGCCGCGCCCGCGAGTCGCAGGGCGACGAACGCGGGTCGCGACTCGACGAGCAGCGCCGCGAGGCCTGCCGCCGTCGCGACGCCCCAGACCAACTGGCCCGAGACGACGCCGAGCCCCGTCATCGCCCCCGCGCGCCGGCCGCGAGCGATTGTTGCGTGCATCGTCAGCGCGAAGTCAGGCCCCGGCGACGCGATCACGACGACGGCAACGAGCAGGAAGGCGATCACCGCATCAACACTGCCAAAGCGACGAGCCCGGCCGCAGCGACACCGAGGATCGGCCACGCGTTCAGGCCGCGGTGCCGCAGGTTGAAGTAATGGCGCACGACTGCGCCGATCGCCATGAGCGCGATCAGGATCAGCCAGCCGTTCTTGTGCCCGTAGGTGAACGGGAAGTGGTTCGAGAGCATGGCGAACAGCACGGGCAGCGTGAGGTAGTTGTTGTGCACGGAGCGCGTCTTGCTCTGTGCGTTCCAGCGCGGGTTGGGCTCGCGGCCGGCTTCCTTCGCGCGCACGAGCTTCCAGTGGTTCGGGATGATCACGAAGAACACGTTGCCGACCATCATCGTCCCGATCATCGCGCCGACCTGAAGGAACGCCGCACGCGCGGCGAACAGATTCCACGCGCCGTACGCGGATGCGCACAGGAATGCAAAGACGAGCACCGCGAGCAGGCCCTCGTCGTTCGCGAACGCGCGGCAGAGCACGTCGTAGACGACCCACGCGAGCGCAAGACCGGCGACCGAGATCGCGATCGCCTCCCACGCGGTCAGATGCGCGACCGTTGGGTCGATCAGGTACGAGGTCGCGTGCGAGTAGTAGACGGCGATGAAGAGCCCGAAGCCCGAGAGCCACGTCGTGTACGCCTCCCACTTGAACCAGTAGAGCGGGATCGGGATGCGCTCCGGCGCGAGGCGGAACTTCTCGACGCGGTAGAACCCGCCGCCGTGGATCTCCCACACCTCGCCGCCGACACCGCGCTTCGCGTCGCGCGGGTCCTTCGGCGGCTCGAGGTGATTGTCGAGCGCGATGAAGTAGAACGACGCGCCGATCCAGGCGATCGCAGCCGTCACGTGGAGCCAGCGGAAGAGCAGGTCCCCCCAGTTCCACCAGTAGTCGGCGAGCGCTACGACGCTTGCCATCTGCTCACGGCGATCTGGACGAGCTCGTCGACGCCCGTCGCGAGCTCCTCTTCGCGCGTGCGCTGCAGCCGCTCGCGCAGGACCGGGACGATCTCGCGCCGCGGGCGCCCGTTGACGAAGACGACGAACCGGAAGCCGAACTTCGCCTCGTATTCGGCGTTCAGCTGCGCGAGCTCGGCGAGCACCTCGGGATCGCCGTCCGTTCCCTGCTCGCGGCGCGAGCGCTTGGAGGTCGCTTGGCTGCCGATCGCGGGATGCGCGTCGAGGATCTCCTTGCGCTCCTCGTCGGAGAGCTCGTGCGCGATCTCGCGCGCCCGGCCGAGCGGGTCCTCGAGCGCTGCGAGCCTCTCGACGAACCGCGTGCGACCCTCGAAGAGCTCCGCGAGCTCCTCGGCGGTCAGCTGCCGCGGTAGGTCGCGCACGCGTACGAGGAGACGAGGAGAGGGACGTGGTAATGGCCGTCGCCGAGCTCGATCTCCAGCTCGACGCGCTTGAAGAACGGCGAGGCCGGGTGGAAGACGATGCGGTAGGTGCCCGGCTCGGCGTCGGCAAGGTCGCGGATGCGGCCGTCCTCATCGGTGACGCCCTCGCCCGCGAGCGTGCCGTCGGAGCGGAGCAGCTCGACGTGGACGCCCGGCGCCGCGGCGCCGCGCTCGGTGTCGAGCACGTGGGTGGAGAGGGTCGTCACCGCCAGAGCCTCGCCGCCTGCTTTCGGTGCTCGCGCGCGATCTCTTCCTCGGAGGCGTTGACGAGCGCGCCGCCGCGTACGACGTCGTGCCCGCCGACGATCAGCCGATCGGCGCGATGCGGCCCGCTCAGCACGAGGTTCGCGACGAGGTCTTCGGCGCCGCCGAACTCGAGCCCGTCCGTGCGCCACACCGCAAGGTCGGCGCGCTTGCCCGGCGCGAGCTGGCCGATGTCGTCGCGTCGCAGCACCTCAGCGCCGCCGCGCGTGCCTAGCCGAAGTGCGTCCCGCGCCGACAGCGCAGCGTTGCCGTTGCGTCCGCGCGCGGCCAGCAGCGCGCTCTTCACCTCGTGGAACAGGTCGCTGCGCTCGTTCGAGGCGCTGCCGTCGACTCCGAGCCCGACGCGCGCACCCGCATCGAGCAGCGGGCGAACGGGCGCGACGCCGGCGCCGAGACGCAGGTTCGAGCTCGGGCAGTGCGCCACGCCGACGCCGGCGCGCGCGAACGTCGCGACATCCTCTTCCGAGAGGTGAACGCAGTGTGCGCACCAGACGTCCCCGGCGATCCAGCCGACACGCTCGAGGTACTCGACGGGCGTGCAGCCGTAGAGCTCCTGGCAGTACGCGTTCTCCTCAACCGTCTCGGCGAGATGCGTGTGGAGCTGTAGCCCGAGGCGCCGCGCGAGCGCCGCCGACTCCTCCATCAAGCGCGTCGTCACCGAGAAGGGTGAGCACGGCGCGACCGCGATCTGGACCTGCGCGCCGTCGGCGAGCGCGTGCAGCCGCTCGGTGTCGGCGAGGATCGCGTCGATGTCCTCGACGAGCGAGTCGGGCGGCAGGCCGCCGTCGGACTCACCGAGGTCCATCGACCCACGTGCGGCGACGATGCGCACGCCGAGCTCCTGCGCGGCACGGATCTCTGCCTCCACGAGACCGGTGACACCGCGCGGGAAGACGTAGTGGTGGTCGAAGACGGTCGTGCATCCCGCGAGCGCAAGCTCTGCCAAACCGCAGCGCGCCGCCGCGTACTCCATCTCCGCGTCGATCCGCGCCCACGTCGGATAGAGCGTCTTCAGCCATGTGAAGAGGTAGGCGTCCTGCGCGCGTGCGCGCGTGAGCGTCTGGTACAGGTGGTGGTGCGTGTTGACGAGGCCCGGCGTGACGATCGCGCCGCCCAGGTCCTCGGCGCCGGCGGGCGCCTCGCCGGCGCCGACCTCCGCCACCAGCCCGTCCTCGATGCGCACCCAGCCTTGCCGGTGCTCGGTGCCTGCGTCGTCCATCGTCACGATCCAGGCGTTCCCGAAGGTTTTTGCGACGCCGCTCATGCGTGGAGCCCGACGAGCTCGAAGCGGTCGACGTCGACGAGGCCGCGGTCCGTGAGCTTCAGCGACGGGAT
>DATAUN010000156.1:0-4422 GCA_036268235.1 Gaiellaceae bacterium | reverse complement strand
CGCGCGGACCGCTTCGAGCATCGGCTCGGGCCCGCAGGCGAGCACGTCGCGGCCGCTCGGCATCGCCTCCGTGACGAACACCGGGTCGATGACCACCTCCGCGTTCGGGACAAGCGCCGCCGCCGCCGCGTGCGCCTCGGAGCGAAAGCCGAGCACCGCCGGCGGCTGTTCGAGCGCCTCCGACAGGTACGGCAGCGGTGCAACCCCGATGCCGCCGCCGACAAGGAGCGGCCGCCTGACGTCGAGCCGGAAGCCGTTGCCGAGCGGACCGAAGACGTGAATGGCATCGCCGGGCTCGAGCTCCGCCAACGCGGTCGTGCCCGGGCCGATCGGGTCGAGCAGAAACGCGAGCTCGCCCTTCGGCGCAAGGCACAGCGACATCGGCCGTGGCAGCACCCGGCCGGGCGCCTCGAGCATGAAGAACTGCCCCGGGGTTCCGGGCTCGATCGTTCCGCGGTCGAGACGGACGAGCGCGTACGGCCCGACCGACTCGACGGCTACGACGCTACGACGCTCGCGCCTGGGCCTCGACATCGATCCGCTCCTGGAGCGACAGCGCGGTTTCCGCACGTGCGTTCGCGATTGCGTGCACGGCCGCAGTCGCGGCGGCGATCGTCGTGATGCACGGCACGCGCGCCGCGAGCGCGGCCTCGCGGATGAGGTAGCCGTCCGACCGCGGCTCCGGTCCGCCGTCCGGCGTATTCACGACGAGGTTGCAGCGGCCGCGCCGGATCAGGTCGACGACGCTCGGCGCCGAGCCTTCCTCGCCGACCTTGCGCACGTCCTGCACGTCGAGGCCGGCGTTGCGCAGCGTGTTCGCCGTCCCGCCGGTCGCGTACAGCTGGAAGCCGAGCCCTGCGAACGCGGCGGCGACGGGGATCGAGCTCGCCTTGTCGTCGTCGCGCACCGAGAGGAAGACGGCGCCGTCGCGCGGCAGCGGCCTGCCCGCTGCGCGCTCGGCCTTCGCGAACGCTGTCGGAAGATCCCCCGCGCTCGTCATCACCTCGCCGGTAGAGCGCATCTCGGGCCCGAGCACCGGGTCGGCGCCCGGGAAGCGCGCGAACGGCAGCACCGCGGCCTTGACGCTCACCTGGCGCGGCGGCCGCTCTGCCGGCAGGTCGAGCTCGGCGAGGCGCTCGCCGGCTGCGAGCCGGCACGCGGCCGCAACGATGTTGACGCCGGTCGCCTTCGACGCGAAGGGAACCGTGCGCGACGCACGCGGGTTCACCTCGAGCACGAACACCTGCTCTTCGGCGACCGCGAGCTGCACGTTGACGACGCCGACGACGCCGAGCGCGGGCCCGAGACGGCGCACGATCGAGTGGATCTGCTCCATCGCCTGCGGCGTCAGCGACTGCGCGGGCAGCACGCACGCGGAGTCGCCGGAGTGAACACCGGCCTCCTCGACGTGCTGCATGACCGCGGCAACGTACGTGTCGGTTCCGTCGCACAGCGCGTCGACGTCGATCTCGATCGCGTTTTCGAGGAAGCGGTCGACGAGCGTCGGCCCCTGCACGCCGGCGAACGCCTCGCGCACCTGGTCGGAGTCGTGGCAGACGCGCATCGCGCGCCCGCCGAGCACGTAGGAGGGACGCACGAGCACCGGGTAGCCGATCCCGTCAGCGATGTCGACGGCCTGCGCACCCGACTCGGCGATCCCCCACTCCGGGCACACGATCCCGAGCTCGCGCAGCAGGCTGCCGAAGCGCGCACGGTCCTCAGCGAGGTCGACGGCCTCGAACGGCGTGCCGAGGATCGAGAAACCGGCCGCTTCGATCGCGCGGGCGAGCTTCAGCGGCGTCTGACCGCCGAACTGGATGACGACACCCTCGGGCTGCTCGCGCTCGCAGACTGCGAGCACGCCGGCAGTGTCGAGCGGCTCGAAGTACAGCCGGTCCGACGTGTCGTAGTCGGTCGAGACCGTCTCCGGGTTGCAGTTCACCATCACCGCTTCGTAGCCGAGCGCGCGGAAGGTCTGCACCGCGTGCACGCAGCAGTAGTCGAACTCGATGCCCTGGCCGATGCGGTTCGGGCCCGAGCCGAGGATGACGACGCGCTTCGCGTCGCCCTGCGGCGGCGCCTCGTCGCGCTCGCCCCACGTCGCGTAGTAGTAGTTCGACGCGGCTTCGACCTCGCCGGCGCACGAGTCGATGCGGCGGTAGACCGGGGGCTCACTCTGCTGCCGCGCCTCCTCCGCCTCGGCGGCGACGAGCTCGCGCTTGAACCACGGATGCAGATTCTCCGGCTGCCACTCGAACGGCCCTTCGAGCCCGCGTTTCGCTTTGACGAACGCCTCGACGAAGGTGCGGCCGATGCCCATCGTCTCGCCGACCGCCTTCATCTGGGTGCCGAGCGTCGCGTCCGCGCCGGGAAACTTCTCGAACGCGAAGCGCGGGATCTTGACGACGACGTAGTCGAGCGTCGGTTCGAAGCTCGCGGGCGTCGTGCCGGTGAGGTCGTTCGGAATCTCGTCGAGCGTGTAGCCGACGGCGAGCTTTGCCGCGACCTTCGCGATCGGGTAACCGGTCGCCTTCGACGCGAGTGCCGATGAGCGCGAGACGCGCGGGTTCATCTCGATCACGCGGATGTCGCCCGTCGTGCGGTCGCGTGCGAACTGGATGTTCGAGCCGCCGGTGTCGACGCCGACCGCGCGGATGACGGCCATCGCCGCATCGCGCAGCTCCTGGTACGCCTCGTCGCTGAGCGTCATCTGCGGCGCGACCGTGACGGAGTCGCCGGTGTGCACGCCCATCGGATCGAGGTTCTCGATCGAGCAGACGATCACGACGTTGTCCACGTGGTCGCGCACGACCTCGAGCTCGAATTCGTCCCAGCCGCGCACCGACTCCTCGACGAGCACCTGGTTGATCGGCGACTCGGAGAGCCCACGCTCGACCTGCCTGCGCAGCTGTTCGGGCGTGTCGGCGAACCCGCCGCCGTGGCCGCCGAGTGTGAACGCCGGGCGAACGACGGCCGGCAGCGCGACGCCCTCGAGCTCGTCGACGGAGTGGACGATGCGCGAAGTCGGGACCTTCAAGCCACAGGTCTCGACCGTGTGCTTGAAGAGCTCGCGGTCCTCGGCGCGGTTGATCGCCTCGATGTTCGCGCCGATCAGCTCGATGCCGAGGTCGGCGAGGATGCCCGCGCCGTCGAGCTCGCGTGCGAGGTTGAGCGCGGTCCCACCTCCCATCGTCGGCAGCAGCGCGTCCGGCCGCTCGCGCTCGAGCACGCCGCTGACGCCTTCGAGGTCGAGCGGCTCGAGGTACGTGCGGTCGGCGAAGCCGGGGTCGGTCATGATCGTCGCCGGGTTCGAGTTGACGACGATCGTGCGGTAGCCGTCCGCGCGCAGAACTTTCAAAGCCTGGCAGCCGGCGTAGTCGAACTCCGCCGCCTGCCCGATCACGATCGGCCCCGAGCCGATCAGGCAGATGCTCTCGATGTCGGTGCGCTTAGGCAGCGGACTTCAGCTCCTCGACCCAGCCGCCGATGATCGTCGCCGCGTCGTGCGGGCCGGGCGAGGCCTCGGGATGGAACTGCGCGGAGCGCGCGCGCAGCTCCGGATAGTCGAGGCCTTCGACCGTGCCGTCGTAGAGCGAGCTGTGCGTGACGCCGGTCTCGTCGCCTGCGGCCACCGCGAAGCCGTGGTTCTGCGATGTGACGAGCACCTTCTGCGTGCGGTGGTCGAGCACCGGGTGGTTCGCGCCGCGATGGCCGAACGGCAGCTTGAACGTCTCCTTGCCGGTCGCCATCGCGAGCAGCTGGTGCCCGAGGCAGACGCCGATCACCGGCGTGCGGCCGAGCAGCTCCTCGAGCATCTTCGTCTCACTTCCGAGCGGCGAGGGGTCGCCGGGGCCGGGCGAGAGCAGCACGCCGTCGTAGCCTGCGATCGTGCCGGCATCCACGTCGTGCGGGAACACGTCGACGGCGGCTCCGCCCGCGGCGAGCCGGCGCAGGATCGAGCGCTTGCAGCCGTAGTCGACGACAGCGACGCGCACCGCGCCCTCGGCGGCAAACGTGTACTGCTCGCTCGTCGAGACGCCGGCGACGAGGTTCGCCCCGGCCATCTGCGGCTGCGCGCGGACCGCGGCGAGCACTTCGTCGACGTCGACGTCGCCTGCGACGGCAGCAGCGCGCATCGCTCCCTCTGCGCGCAGGTGCAGGACGAGCGAGCGCGTGTCGACACCGGTGAGCGCGACGAGCCCGTTCGCGTGCAGCCAATCCGTCCACTCGGGCCCGCGCGCCTCACGCATCACGATCGCCGTCGCGTGCGCGCGCCGCGACTCGGAGCGCAGCTCCTCGACGCCGTAGTTGCCGGCCATCGGCGCGGTGAAGCAGACGATCTGCCCCTCGAAGCTCGGGTCGGTCGCCACCTCCTGGTAACCGGTCATCGACGTCGTGAAGACCGCCTCGCCGAACGCGAAC
>DATAUN010000155.1:0-3040 GCA_036268235.1 Gaiellaceae bacterium | reverse complement strand
TGCGTAGCGCCGCCATCGACTCCGACAGGCAGACTGTCGCCCAGAGCCAGTTGGAGAACGGCAGCACGAAGACGCAGAGCAGGTGTGCGAACAGCTGGCCGGCGATCGTGATCCCGAGCTCCGAGGTCGACGTGAAGTCCGTCTGCGCCGCTCCCCAGGCCGATGCTGTGTAAGCGCTGCACGAGCAGGCGGCCTTCCGCGTCGCTCTCGGAGGTTGCACGCTACGGCGCATGACCGAGCAGACGCGGGCGAAATGGGTGAAGCGAATCCTGGAGTGGCGTGAGAGCGGGCTATCGGTCGAGGACTTCACGGCGGGGAAGGACTATGCCGCCGCGAGTCTTCGATGGGCCGTCTCGCAGGTCGTCGCCGAGAAGGCGGCGGAGCTGACGCCTGCGCCTCCGAAGACTCCGCGAAGGCGACGCGCGGCGGAGAGATCGGCTGCACCGGCGCCTCTCGCGCCGCGGTTCGTTCCGGTCCGCGTGCGAGGCGTCGAGCCGTTCGGCGCCGCCATGGTCGTCGAGGTCGGCGGCGCGCGGATCTGCGTGACCCGGGGCGTGGACCTCGCGCTCCTCGGCGACGTCGTTCGTACGCTCCAGGAGGGTGCTCGATGATCCCGGCGGGCGTTCAGGTCTTCGTCGCGCTCGAGCCCGTCGACATGCGCTTCGGGTTCGAGCGTCTCAGCGGCATGGTTCGAGAGCGCATGGGCTACGAGCCGCGGAGCGGCGCGCTCTTCGTGTTCGTCGGCCGACGACGTCAGCTCGCGAAGATTGTGTTCGCGGATGCGACGGGCACCTGCGTCTTCACCAAGCGCCTCGACACCGGATTGTTCTCGCTGCCGCCCGCTCCTGCGGCGGACGCCTCGCACGTGGAGATCGACGAGGCGACGCTCGATGCGCTCCTCGATGGCCTCGCGCTCGCGCCGGCGTCGGGGTCATCGCCTCCGCGACGATCGCGTCGTCCGCGCGTTCATTGACCTCGCAGGCGAGAAACCTCGCAATAGGTCTGGACAGCGATCTCGTCACTGCATACAGAGTCGCTCGTGGACGTCGACGCGACGAGCACCGAAGTAGCCGATGGCGATGCGCGCGTCGTCGCCCTTTCCGCCGAGGTCGCGTCGCTCCGCGGGGAGCTCGCGCGTGCTCAGGGCGCGCTCGCGAATCTTCGCGTTCGTTACCACCAGCTCCTCGAAGAGCTGCACCTGATCAAGCGCCGCCTCGCGGTCGCGAAGGCCGAGCGGCTCGACGACGTGGCCGCGGCGCAGCTCGCGTTCGACAAGCTCCTGGCCGAGACGCAGGCGATCGAGAAGGTGCTCGACGCGGCCGGCGGCGCCGAAGACGACGACAACGGCAAGGAGGACGACGCGACCGCGAAGCCGAAGGACGAGCGGCGACGTCGGACCGGCCCGCCACCGACCGGTCGGCGCAAGCTCGATGAGAGCGACTTGCCCCTGGTGCGCGTCGAGCTTCCAGATCCCCTTCTCGAGGGCAAGGCCGAGCGCATCGGCGTCGACGAGACCTCACGCGTCGCCTACGAGCGCGGTGGGTACCGGCGTCTGGTCGTCGCCCGCATCGTGTACAAGCAGGACGCGCCGGAGCAATCCGCCAAGACCGAAGGGGGGACCGCGGCTGCGCCGAATCCCTCCTTTCACATTGTGACCGCACCTGCGCCGAAGGAGATCCTCAAGCGGGGCATGCTTGCCCCGTCGATGATCGCGCACCTGCTGGCGATGAAGTACGTCCTCGGCGTCCCGTTCCACCGCTACGAGCAGCAGTGTGCCCGCGAGGGCTTCTCGCTCGATCGGGGCACGATGTGCCGGTACGCCGAGCACGTCGGCGCGACGCTCGGCTGCATCGTCGAGGCCGCACGCAAGGAAGCCATCGCGACGGCGTTCTGCTTGTCGACCGACGCGACGGGCGTGGCGATCCAGCCGACCCGCCTCGAGGACGGCAAGCGACAGCCGTGCCGCAAGGGGCACTTTTTCGTCACCCTCGCGGACAAGGATCACGTGTTCCTCGACTTCCAGGCGAAGCACACCAGCCTGACGGTCTGGAACATGTTCAAGGGCTTCTCCGGCTACGTGCAGGCCGATGCCCACGTCATCTATGACGCGCTCTTCAAGGGTCTCCCGCCGCAGGGCGCCGAGGAGATCCCCGGCGAATGCGGACCTCCGCCGACCGAAGTCGGATGCTTTTCGCATGCCCGGAGGAAATACTGGGAGGCCGCCATCTGCCGGCATCCGCTCGGCCTCGAAGGCGTGCGCCGCATCGACGCGATCTTCGACGCCGACCGCGGCCTGGCGAAGCTCGCCCCCGCGCAACGCAAGGATCGACGCGACCAGACGGTGCGGCCTCTCGTCGACGCCTTCTTCTTCTGGGCGCGCGGCGAGTACGGCAAGCTCGAAGGACGCGGGCTCGTCGCCACCGCCCTCGGCTACTCCGTCCGTCAGGAGCAAGCCCTTCGCAGGTTCCTCGATGACGGTCGCCTCCGCATGGAGAACAACTCCGCAGAGCGCGAACTCAGAGCCATCGCCGTCGGCCGTCGCGCCTGGATGTTTTACGGCTCGGACGATCACGCCGGCGCCGCAGGCAACATCCTCTCCCTCGTCGCCTCGTGCAAGCTGCACGACCTCGACCCCGAACTGTACCTCGCCGAGATCATCCGCATCGTTCCGTACTGGCCTCGCGATCGGTATCTCGAGCTCGCTCCCAAGTACTGGCGCGACACGCGGGCACGACTCCTCCCCAAAGAACTCGAGCTGCCGCTCGGCCCCATCACCGTGCCCGCGACGCCCACGAAAGAGCAGCCCGCGTCGGACTGAACGACCGCTATCCACGCACCGCAGCATGCGCCGCGGCGCGCCGCCTCGCCAGGACGCCTCTTCGTGCAGCGCTTACCGCTTCTCGGCGGGGAGCGGCGTGCGCGCCTTGGAAGGCTGCAAGCCGAACTCGCCGAGCTGCGTCGTCGCGTTGCGGAACGTCACGCGGAGGAAGCTCACGTATTGCCGGAGGGCCGGGTTCACGTTCGCTTCCGTCGCGTTGTG
>DATAUN010000154.1:0-1538 GCA_036268235.1 Gaiellaceae bacterium | reverse complement strand
GGGGCGAGGCGTACGTCGTCGATCCCGAGCTCGGTGCGCGCCACCTGCAGGATCACGCCGGTCACGCCTTGCCCGACCTCCGCCGCGGCGCAGTGCACCTCGGCCGAGCCGTCGTCGAGCAGCCGCACGCGCGCGGCGCAGTAGTCGTCGAAGCCCTCGGAGTAGGCGATGTTCTTGAAGCCGACCGCGAACCCGACGCCGCGACGGACACCGTCGCCGTTCGTCGTGTTGCCCGCGCCGCCGGGCAGGCGGAGCACGTCGCGCGGCAGCGGCTCGGGCGGCGGTGGCTCGAGGGCGGCCGCTCGGCGGATGCATTCGGCGACCGGCATCGAGCCGGTGATCACCTGCCCTGTCGGGAGCACGTCGCCCGGCTCGAGCGCGTTCAGCAGCCGCAGCTCGACGGGGTCGACGCCGAGCGCGGCAGCGAGCTTGTCCATCTGCGCCTCGGTCGCGAACGCCGTCTGCACGGCGCCGAAGCCGCGCATCGCGCCGCAGGGTGGATTGTTCGTGTAGACCGCCGTCGACTCGATCAGCGCGTTCGGCGTCTCGTACGGACCCGCCGCGAACGACGCCGCGTTCGACGTGACCGCGGTCGACGAGGACGCGTACGCGCCGCCGTCCAGCAGGATCCGCATCCGCACGTTCACGAGCTTCCCTTCGCGTGTCGCGCGGTGCTCGCACCAGAGCCGCGCGGGGTGGCGATGCACGTGGCCGGTGAACGACTCCTCGCGGTTGTAGACGATCTTCACCGGCCGGTTCGTGTGCAGCGCGAGCAGCGCGCCGTGCACCTGCATCGAGAGATCCTCGCGCCCGCCGAACGCACCGCCGACACCCGCGAGGTGGATGCGTACCTGCTCGAGCGGCAGGTCGAGGCACGGCGCGACCTGCGCGCGGTCGACGTGCAGCCACTGCGTCGCGACGTAGACGTCGATGCCGCCCTCGCCGTCCGGCACAGCGAGCCCGGACTCCGGTCCGAGGAAGGCCTGATCCTGGATGCCGAGCTCGTACATGCCGCTCACCGAGACGTCGCCGGCGGCGTCCGGGTCGCCGTGGCGGATCACCATGTGGCGCACGACGTTCGGCCGGTCGTCCTCGCGGTAGCCGTGACCATGCGTCGGCTTCTCCGGGTGCAGGTCGGGCAGCTCCGTCGCGCGCTCCATGTCGGCGACGGGCTCGAGCGGCTCGTAGTCGACGCGGATCTTCCCCGCCGCGCGGCGCGCCTGCTCGGGATGCTCGGCGGCAACGAGCGCGACCGGCTCGCCGTAGTAGAGAACGCGGTCGATTGCGAGCACCGGCTGGTCGGTGAACTCGAGTCCGTATGTCTTGCGCCCCGGCACGTCGTCGTGCGTGAGCACGGCATGCACGCCCGGCATCGTCAGTGCCTCCGAGATGTCGACGCCGGCGATCCGCGCGTGCGCGAACGGGCTGCGCAGCGTGTGCCCCCACAGCATCCCCGGCACGATCAGGTCGCTCGCGTAGGCGAACTCGCCTTTGACCTTCGGGGGCGCGTCGACACGCGGGACGAGCTCGCCGACCTT
>DATAUN010000153.1:0-11210 GCA_036268235.1 Gaiellaceae bacterium | reverse complement strand
GACTCGTGGAAGCTCGTGCACCCACGCGTGATCGTCGAGCACTACACCGCGACGACCACGTTCTCGTCCGTATGGAACACATTCGCGGCCGACACACCCGACCCGGAGCTGAACGAGCTGCCCGGCGATTGCGCGCACTTCGTCATCGACACCGACGGGACGATCTACCAGCTCGTCCCGCTCACGGTCATGTGCCGGCACACCGTCGGGCTGAACTACACCGCGATCGGCATCGAGCACGTCGGCACGAGCGACGCGGAAATCCTGCACAACCCGAAGCAGATGGCGTCGTCGCTCGCACTGACGCTGTGGCTGATGCACCGCTACGACATCTCGCTGCCGAATGTGATCGGTCACAACGAGAGCCTGACCAGTCCGTACCACCGTGAGCACGTCGCGGCGTGGCGCTGCCAGACGCATCAGGACTGGCAGCACGCCGACATGGTCGTCTACCGCGCGCGCCTCGCCGCGCTCGCGCGCAATGAACGTGTTGGGATCTCGCGGACGGGGCATCCAGTCCCGTCACGGTGCTGAGGAAACCCGAACGCACAGACGGCTACGCGCCGATCGAGGACTACGCCGCGATCGGCGACGGGCGCGCGCTCGCGCTCGTCGCACTCGACGGCGCGATCGACTGGCTGTGCCTGCCGTCGCTCGATGCGCCGCCCGTCCTCGCGGCGCTGCTCGACGCCGAGCGCGGCGGCAGCTTCGTGCTGCGGCCGACGGGCGCGTTCGAGGCGCAACGCCGCTACATCGACGAGAGCAATCTGCTCGAGACCGTCTACGCCACGTCCAAGGGCACGGTCCGCCTGATCGAGGCGATTCTGATGGACGGCAGCGCGCTTCTGCCCTGGACCGAGCTCGTGCGCAAGGTCGAGTGCATCGAAGGCGAGGTCGAGCTCGAGTGGTCGCTGTCGGCGCGGCCACGCTGGGGAACGGTGCCGACGAGGGCCGAGATCCGCGAGGACGTTGCGCTCGTCGAATGGGACGCCGACGCGATCGCCGTTCTCACGTACGACTGCGGCAAGGCAAGGGCGAAGGACGGCGACCTCTACGGCCGCTTCACGGTCGAGGCCTCCCGCACGGCCCTGCTCGCGGCGCTCTACTTCAACGACGTCCCGTATGCCGTGCCGCCGCTCGGCGAGCTCGAAGCGCGCCTCTCGCGCACGCGCACCTACTGGCAGTCCTATACGCGCGAGATCCCCTACCACGGGCCGTGGCTCGACGCGGTCCGTCGCAGCGTGCTCGCGCAGCGGCTTCTCACGTTCGACGAGACGGGTGCGATCGCCGCCGCGGCAACCACGTCGCTCCCGGAACGCATTGGCGGCGATGCGAACTACGACTACCGCTACTCGTGGGTACGCGACACGTCGCTCGCGCTCGAGTCGCTGCTCGCGGTGCGCCTGTCGGTCGAGTGCCAGCGCTCCCTCGCGTGGGTCATGGACGTCGCACACTGCGACGGCCGGCTACAGCCGATGTACACCCTGCGCGGCGAAGCCGATCTCCCCCGCGAGGACATCGACTTCCACGGCTGGCGCGGCTCGCGCCCGGTGCGCGTGGGGAACGACGCACGCGACCAGTTTCAGCTCGGCACGTACGCGGACGTGATCGACGCCGCCTACCGCTTCTGCGCTGCGGGGCACCTCCTCGACGAGCGGACCGCGGCGCGCTGCGCCGAGGTCGCCGACGACGTGTGCGAGTTGTGGCAGCGCGACGACGCCGGCATCTGGGAGCGCGAGCCGCATCCCTATACCGAGTCGAAGATCGCGAGCTGGGCGGCGCTCGACCACGCGATCGAGCTCGCGGGCGAAGGCCGGCTTCCGGACGACCACGTGAAGACGTGGCGGCGATCGCGCGAGGAGATCCACGCCTTCGTCCAGGAGAAGTGCTGGTCGGAGGATCGACAGGCTTACGTCCTGTACGTCGGCTCGGACGAGCTCGACGCAGGCATCCTGCTCGGCGCGCGGTTCGGCTTCTTCCCGCCCGGCGACGAGCGCTTCGCGGCGACGATCGAGGCGCTACGACGCGAGCTTGCGGTCGGGCCGTACCTCTACCGCACGAGCGGCGACGTCGGCCACGAAGGGTGCTTCCTCGCCTGTTCGTTCTGGCTCGTCGACGCGCTTGCCCGCAACAACCGTCTCGACGAAGCGCGGCCGCTGATGGATGAGCTGCTCGCCGGCGCGAACGACGCCGGGCTCTACTCCGAGCAGGTCGATCCGTCGTCAGGCGCGTTCCTGGGGAACTTCCCGCAGGCGCTCACGCACCTGTCGCTCATCCTGGCGGCGGTGTCGGTGATGCGCGCCGAGCGAGCTCATCCTCGACAGCAGTGACGTCGAGGCCGCGCGCGGCGAGCAGCACATAGAGGTGGTAGACGAGGTCGGCCGCCTCGGAGACGACGCGCTCGTCGCTCTCGTCGAGCGCGGCGATCGACAGCTCAACTGCCTCCTCGCCGACCTTGCGCGCGCATGCGCCGATGCCCGCCTCGAGCAGCTCGGTCGTGTACGAGCCCGCGGGCCGCTCGAGCGCGCGCTCTGAGATCGTGCGCCAGAGCTCGGGCGCGAAGCACGTCACCGACCCGGTGTGGCACGTCGGCCCGGCCGGCGTGACGCGCAGCAGGATCGCGTCGCCGTCGCAGTCGTCGCGGATCTCGTCGACGGCAAGCGTGTTGCCGGACGTCTCGCCCTTGCGCCACAGCTTCTCTCGCGACCGGCTCCAGAACCACGCCTCGCGCGTCTCGCGCGTCAGCCGCTCTGCCTCCTCGTCCATCCACGCAAGCATCAGCACGCGGCCGGTTGCCGAGTCCTGCACGATCGCCGGCTTCATCGCAGCGCCACCCCCAGCTCGCGCAGCTCCGCGCGCAGCGTGCCGAGACGCGCGGGGTCCTCGTGCAGGATCGACGCCAGGAGCGCCGCCTGCGCGACTTCGAGCGCGTCGGCGACATGGCTCGCCTCGCCCGCGCCACCGGACGCGATCACGGGCACGTCGACGGCCGCCGCGACGGCGCCCGTCAGCTCGAGGTCGTAGCCGTCACGCGTGCCGTCCGCGTCGATCGACGTGAGCAGGATCTCCCCCGCGCCACGCTCCTCCGCTTCGCGCGCCCAGTCGACGGCGCGCCATTCCGTGTCCGTCGTCCCCGCACGCGTGCGCACGGCGCCGCCTTCCGCGTCGATCGCGACGACGACCGCCTGCGAGCCGAGCTGTGCCGCCAATTCCGTGATCAGGGCCGGTCGCTCCAGGGCGGCCGAGTTCACGGCGACCTTGTCGGCCCCGGCGGCGAGCAGCTCCTGCGCGTCGCCGACCGCGCGAACCCCGCCGCCGACGGTGAACGGGATCGCGAGTCGCTCCGCGATGCGGCCGACGAGCTCGACGAGCGTGCGCCGCCCGTCGAGCGTCGCCTTCACGTCGAGGAACACGAGCTCATCCGCACCCTCGTCGGAGTAGCGGCCGCCGAGCTCGACCGGGTCGCCCACGTCACGCAACCCCTGGAACTTGACGCCCTTGACGACGCGCCCGCCGGCGACGTCGAGGCACGGGATCAGGCGCGGGAGAGGGATACCGCCTCCTCGAGATACCGCGCGCCGAGCGCGCCGCTCTTCTCCGGGTGGAACTGGCAGCCGAGGAGCGGCCCGTACCGCACCTCGGCGACGACACCCTCCGAGAACGCGGTCGCGTGCTGCGTCTCGGCGGCATACGAATGCGCGAAGTAGAACGCGCCGCGGTCCTCGACCTCCGCCCAGCCGATGCGCGGCACGCGCCCCTCGCGCAAACGGGTGGCGCGACCGGGGACGAGACCGAGCCCGGTCACGCCGCCGTCCTCCTCCGTCTCGTCGAGTGCGAGCTGAAGGCCGAGGCAGATGCCGAGGATCGGCCGCTCCGCAGCGAAGCGCTCGCGCAGTGCGGCGTCGTGGCCGCGCGCGCGCAAGCCGTCCATCGCCGCGCGCGCCGAGCCGACGCCGGGCAGGACTGCGAGATCGGCGTTGCGCACGTCATCGGTCTCCTCGACCCCGAGCCGCGCGAACGCGATGCGCACGCTGCGCACGTTGCCCGCGCCGTACTCGCAGATCGCAACGTTCACAGCAGCCCCTTCGTGGACGGCAGCCCTTCGCCCTCGGTGCGCACGGCGGCACGCAGCGCGCGGCCGACCGCCTTGAACGCCGCCTCGGCGACGTGGTGCGGATCGCGGCCGGATGCCTGCACGTGGATCGACGCGCGCGCGGACGGTGCGAGGCTCTGCAGCATGTGCACGGCCATACCGGGGTCGTGCTCGATCTGGAGCTCGCTGTGTGCGCGCCCGCCCAGATCGACGGCTGCACGCGCGAGCGCGTCGTCCATCGGCACGACCGCGTCGCCGTAGCGCGCGATGCCTCGGCGGTCGCCAAGCGCGCTGTCGAGCGCAGCGCCGAGGGCGAGCGCGGCGTCCTCGGCCGTGTGGTGGTCGCCTGTCTCGAGATCGCCGACGCCTTCGAGCAGCAGATCGAACCCGGCGTGGAACGCGAGCTGCTCGAGGAAGTGGTCGTAGAGGCCCGCACCGGTGGCGACGCGCACACGGCTCGCGCCGTCGAGGGCGAGACGCGTCGAGATGCGAGTCTCGGCGGTCGCGCGCAGCGTGCGCGCCGTGCGCGTGCCTGCGGCCGCGACCGGCGACGGCTTGTCGAGCTGACGCGCGAGCGCCTCGACGAGCACGTCGTCATCCGCCTCGTCGCGTACGGACGCGCGGATCGCCTCGGGATACGCGCGCACGACGATTCCCTGGCGCAGCAGCGCGTCGCCGAGCGCGAGCCCGTCCTCGACCGGGACGTAGAGAAAGTTGGTGTGTGACTCGAGCGGCGAAAGGCCGAGCGCGCGCAGCGCCGATGCGAGCCGCTCGCGCTCCTCGATCACCGGCGCAGGGTCGGGACGCTCGGCGAGCGCAGCGATCGCGAGCTCGGCGGCGAGGTTCGACACCGGCGCAGGCGCCTGGCGCGCGTTCAGCTCGCCGGCGATGTCGCGGCGGGCGATCGCGTAGCCGACACGTGCGCTCGCGAGCGCGAAGAGCTTCGAGAAGGTGCGCAGCACGATCACTTCCTCGTCTTCGACGAGCGGCACCGCGGTCTCGCCGCAGTACTCGAAGTACGCCTCGTCGACGACGAGCGGGCGCGCATCCGGCAGCGGGTCGAGCGCGCCCGTTGGGTTGTTCGGGCGGCAGGCGAAGGTCAGAACCGGGTCGGTGCCGCCGACGTCCGCGCCGGCCAACTGCGCCGCGATCTTGTAGAGCGGGTACGTCGGCGCGTCGGGGATCGCAATCGTATCGCCGGGGCCTGCGTACGCGCGCGCCGTGAGCAGGATCAGGTCGTCGGCGCCGACGCCGAGCACGACGTTCTCCGGCTCGACGCCGACGTAGTCGGCGATTGCGCGCCGCAGCGGCAGATAGCCGCCGCCCGGATACCCGCTGATCCGGGCGAGCGCGCCCGCGATCGTGCCGGGCCGCGTCGAGGCGAGCGGAAGCGGCGGGGTGTTCTGGTCGAAGCGCAGCACCTGCGACTGGTCGATCCCGGCGAGCTGCGCGACCTCGGGGGTCGGCATCGCCCAGCTGTACGGCCGGAACTCGGGCGCGAGGGCCTTCATCGCTGCACCGCCGCCGCGTGCGCGGGCATGCCCTCGGCGGCGGCGAGCGCCTCGACCGTCGGCCGGATCCGCGCAAGCCCGTCCTCGGTGAGCCGCTGGACCGTCACCGGCTTGAGGAACGTCTCGAGGCCGAGCCCCCCGACCGACCGCGCCCAGCCGTTCGTCGGCAGCACGTGGTTGCCGCCGGTCGCGTAGTCGCCTGCCGCAACGGGCGACCAGGGGCCGACGAACACTGCGCCGGCGTTCCGCACGCTGTCGGCATCGGCCTCGGCGTCACCGAGCAGCACGAGGTGCTCGGGTGCGATCGCCTCCGCTTCTGCGAGCGTTCCGACCGCGGTGCAGACCGCGTCGTGCCCGTGCTCGCGCTGCGCCGCCAACTCGAGCTCGACGAGCCGCGCGTCGCCGCCGACGACGACCACCTCGGACGGCCCGCCGGGCAGGTCGATCGGCACGTCGCGCGAGACCTCGAGCTTCGCGTCGTTCACGTACTGGTTCCCCGGCCCGACGATCTTGTCGACGCGCTCGACGTACGCAAGGAAGCCGATCGCCTGCGGGCCGCCGAGCGACCACACCTCGTCGATGCCGAGCAGCTCGGCCGCTGCGGCGATCGTCGCCGCGCCGTCGGGCGGCGTGCAGACGACGATGCGGCGCACGCCCGCGACTTGCGCGGGCACGGCGCACATGACGAGCGTCGAGATGAGATTGCGCGGCACGTAGACGCCGACCGTGTCGAGCGGGAACCAGCGCCGCGTCAGCGTGACGCCGGGCTCGACCTCGAGCTCGATGTCCGGGGGACGCTGCAGTGCGTGCCAGCGCCTGACGCGATCGGCCAGGTCCAGGACGGCCTCGCGCGGGACACTTTGTGTTGAGTCAACACAAAGTGTCGGCTCGACGCCGTCGAGCTCGAGCGCCCAGCGGCGCACCGCCTCCATGCCCTCGGCCTTGATCTCGGAGACGATGCTCACGCCATGCGCTCCACGGGCACGATCAGGATCGACGAGGCGCCTGCGGCCTCGAGCTCGGGCAGCAGCCGCCAAACCTCGGCGGCGGGGACGAGCGCATGCACGGCGACCATCCCGGGCTCGGCGAGGGGCAGGATGCTCGGCACGCGCGGCGCGACGAGCTGCTCGATCGCGGCCAGTGCGCTCTCGGGCGCGTTCAGCATCAAGTAGCGGTGGCGGCGCGCCTCGACGACTGCGCGCAGCATCGCCGCGAACGGCGCGGCGGGCTCGGGATCGCCGGCGACGAGGACCGCCTCGGACTCGAGCAGCACGCCGAGCGAGCGAAGCCCGTTCGTGCGCAGCGTGTTCCCCGACGAGACGAGGTCGACGATCGCATCGGCGAGGCCGAGGCGCGGCGCGATCTCGACGGAGCCGGTGACGTCGACGAGCGTCACATCGACCGGCAAGAGCTGCTGCGTCAAGTGCGGATAGACGGTCGCGACCGAGACGCCGGCGAGATCCTCGAGCGTCTGCACCTCGGACTCCTCGGGCACCGCGGCCTCGAGGCGGCACGAGCCGAAGCCGAGCGTCAGCAGCTCGTTGACGTCGGCGCCGCGCTCGCGGACGAGGTCGATCCCGGTGATCCCGCAGTCGACGACGCCGTCCTGCACGTACTCCGGAATGTCTGCGGCGCGTACGAGCAGCACCTCGACGGGCGCGTTGCGGCAGGGGAAGGCAAGCGCGCGGTCGCCCGGCTGCTCGGGGCCGAGACCGGCGTCCTCCAGCAGATGGAACGCCGGCTCGCGCAGACGCCCCTTGACCGGGAGCGCGACCTTCAGGAGCCCGCTCGGTCGAGCGCCGCCCGATAGCCGCCCTCGCCGTGACGCAGCCAGTGCGCCACGCGCGTCACGGTCGTCGTCGAGGCTCCCGTCCGCTCTGCGATCTCCAGGTACGGCAGCCCCCGCTCCAGCAGCTGCGCCACCTGCCAGCGGTGCGCCATCGCCTCCAGCTCCGACAGCGTGCAGAGGTCCCGGAAGAAGGCTTCCACCTCCGCCCGCGTCTCCAGCGACAGGATCGCGTCGAAGAGCTTTCGCATCTCCTTCGTTTCCCATGGGTGTCGGCTTCGCTCGGCCATTGGTACTTTCATGTTAGCACGCTAACATGAGAACATGTGGTTCGAGCAAGAGATCGAAGTCATACCGGCTGTGGACGTCCTCGGCGACGAGGCCGTGCGGCTCGAGCAGGGGAGCTACGACGCCGTGGTGGAGCGGGCGAACGACCCGGTGGCGCTCGCCGGGCGCTGGGCCGCGGCGGGCGCCGGCCGCATCCATCTCGTCGACCTGGACGGCGCCCGGCGCGGCGGCGTCCGGCCGGAGCTCGTGCGCGCGGTCGCAGCCGCCTCGGGCCTGCCGGTGCAGGCCTCGGGCGGGATCCGGACACTTGCGGATGCCCAGGCGCTGCTCGCGGCCGGCGCCGACCGCGTCGTCGTCGGCACCGCCGCGTGGCCCGACCCGTCCCCGTGGCTCGAGCTCGGCGACGCGCTCGTCCTCGCCGTCGACGTCCGCGACGGTGTCGTGCGCAGCGCCGGCTGGACGGAGAGCGCCGGTCTGACCTTCGCCGAGGCGCTCGACCGCGCCGCGACCGCGCGCGTGCTCGTAACCGCAATCGACCGCGACGGAACGCTTGCCGGGCCGGACCTCGCGCTCGTGCGCGAGGCGGCCGCGTCCGGGCTGCGCGTGCTCGCCGCCGGCGGCGTGCGCTCCCCGGCCGACGTCGCGGCGCTCGCCGAGGCGGGCGCCGAGGCCGCGATCGTCGGCCGGGCGCTCCTTACGCGGTGACCAGCGCCAGATCGGCGCGGAGCGCGGCGAGGTCGAGCCCGTTCGGCGCCTTGCCGCCCGCGAGGAAGTCGGTCGAGAGCAGGCAGTACGCCTCGTCGCAGTAGCGCTCGAGGAATGACCACGTCATCTGCTTGAGGCTTCCCCACGTCACGAACGTGAGCGTGGTCGCGTCGTAGCCGACGACGTCGACGGCGTGCCCTCCCCACGAGCCGGGCGCGGCCGGGCCGCTGAGCGAGCCCGTCCAGTCCCAAGTCTCCTGCGTCTGCGCGGTCACCGGCAGCTGGACGCCGAGATACAGGCCGCCGAAGAGCCACGCGCCGCTGCGGACGAGGCCTTCGCCGGTCAGCGACACGCGGGCGAACGCGCCGATCTGATGCCCGCCGATCCCCGTCTTTCGCCACATGTTCAGCACGTCGAGGACGACCGCGCCCGCCTCGCCGGTCTGCGGATCGACCTGCTTCACGAGGTCGAACGCCGTCAGCACCTGCTGGTTCGTGATCTCGACTGCGGTCCCTTCGGCCGCCGCGGTCCACGCCTCGATCATGTGCCCGGCGGCCGCGATCGTGCAGTCGCCGATCGTGTCGTTGTCGTACATCGGCCAGTCGCTCACGTGGGCCGTCTCGTCGAAGCTCGCGGGTGGGTTCGGAAGCTTCGCCGTGTCGACATAGCGCGCGAGCGCCAACGTCCGGACGTCGACCTTGACCGGCAGCTTGCCGAGCTTGTGCGCCGCGATCGTCGTGGTTGCCATTGCAGGGCCTCCCTCTCGGATGGGCGCCGCAGTAACGCCAGCGAGCCTACACCGTCGCCTGGTCCCGCGCCCAGGCTCCGAGCAGGCCGCGGTAGTGCTCGACGAAGTGCCCTTGCTCGTGGACGGGGAACGTGGCACGCACCGTGCTGACGAGGACGTCGTCGAACGCCGGTGACGTGAACCACGCGTGCGCGATCTCGTCGAGGTGTACGAGGTGCCGATCGCAGAACTCGCGGTAGTCGTCGATCTGGAAGTACGCATCCGCAAGCTCGCGGTACTTCGCAAGCTTCTCCTCGTAGGTCAGGTCGTCGCGGTCGCCCCAGACGAAGTAGTCGCGCGAGTTCTGGTTGACGAGCATCTCGCGGCGCGTGATCGCGCAGAACGCCGACCAGCGGACGAGCGCGGTGATCGCCCAGGGGAAGTAGTAGTGCAGCGATGTCAGCGCGACGTCCGGCGACGCGTTCGCGTAGTCGATCGGATACGCGATGCCGTCCTTCACGATCGTCTCGCACGAGTTGAACTCCCAGCGGAAGAACGCGTTCACGAGGCGTGAGATCGTCATGATCTCGTCCCCGAGCTCCGGGCTCAGGAAGTCGTGCTTGACCTGGTAGCGATCGTGCATCGGCTTCGACGGGTCGAACCACATCGACATCGTCTCGGCGCCGATCGACAGCGAGCGCACAAACACGTCGAAGTCCTCGAGCGCCGTCTGGAGGTGCATCATGCGCTCGCCCGACTCGTCGTAGCGCGCGCGGAGCTCCTCCGCCGAGCCGACGCGCGACACGCCGACCCACTGCCCGCCGTCGAACGGCTTCATGAAGAGCGGATAGCCGATGTGCTCGCCGATCGCCTCGAGGTCGAACGCAGCGTTGTAGCGCTCGGCGGTCGGCTGGAAGCGCGGGTTCGTCGGCGGCACTTTGTGCGGGATCAGCCACGTCTCCGGCACGCGGATCCCGAGCCGCATCAGCGCGCAGTACGCCGAGTGCTTCTCCATCGCCTGGAACGTGAAGGGGTTGTTCAGCAGATAGACGTCGTCCATCAGCGAGACCTTCTTCAGCCACGCGCGCGGGAGGTCATACCACCAGGCGAGCCGGTCGATCACGAGCGCGTAGCGCGGCCGGTTGCGGAGGTCGAACGGCTCGTTCAGAAGCCGCTCCGTCCGCAGCTCGTGACCGTCGACCGGCCCCAGCCGCGAGACGAGCGCCTCGAAGGCGGCGGGCCAGTCCTCCTCGGTGCCGAGGAGCAATCCGATCAGGCGCTCGCTCATAGGAAACGCGGCAGATGATGCGCGATCTGGCGGCGCCACGAAGGCCAGTCGTGCGGCACGTCGTGTCCCCAGAGATCCACCTCGTGACGGATGCCCTTCTCGGCGAGAAGCGAACCGAAGCGCCGCGTCGACTCGAGCGCGCCGGTCGTGTCCTCCCACTGGCCCTGACCGCAGATGAGCAGCAGCGACGCCTGCCGGCGCAGCCAGTCGAGGTGGTCGCCGTGCAGGTGCGCGGCGTAGTCCATCGGGTTGTTGAAGTAGACGGCCTCGCCGCGCTCGCCGCCACCCTGCACCGCGACGTCGTAGACGCCGCTCATGCAGATCGCGACCGGGAAGAGGTCGGCGCGCTTGAGGCAGAAGTTCGCGGCGTGGTACGCGCCGAACGAGGCGCCGGTGACGATCACCTCGGGCGTGTGCGAGTCGGCCTGCACGAACGGAACGAGCCGCGTCAGGACCCACCACTCGTAGTGGCCGTGACGCTGCGCGCGCTCCTCGAGCGGCAGGTCGCCCCGCGTCCAGCTCGCACGGTCGAACGACGGAATGCAGTAGAGCTTGAGCCGGCCGGCGTCGAGCAGGTCGGCAAGGGCGTCGATCATCCCCTGCGCCTCCCAGTCGTGCACTTCGCCGTTCTCGGACGGAAAGACGACGACCGGGCGGCCGTAGTGGCCGTAGGCGAGAACTTCGCCGCCGTCGATCTCGACCGCGCGGCGCTGCATCAGTCCGCCACCGCCTCGACGAGCGTCGGCAGGTGCGGGTCGAACGCGTCGCGCCAGCCCGTCCACGTGTGCGCGTCGCGGCCCACTGATATCCAG
>DATAUN010000152.1:0-1616 GCA_036268235.1 Gaiellaceae bacterium | reverse complement strand
GCGGCCGCGGCCAGTCGTGCTGGACCACGCCTGCAAAACCCGGGTGCATTCGGGTCAAGGTTGCCACGGGGACCGAGCATAGGACCCGGACCGGACGGACTACTCGGTGTCCTCGAACCAGAAGAAGCCGACGGTGCCCGGACCGGCGTGCGTGCCGATGACCGCGCCGAGCTGCGTCGCGATCTCGATCTCGCCGTGCGGGCGCACGTTCGCAACGAGCTGACGCAGCGCTTCGAGCCGCTCCGGCGCCGCGGCATGCGCGATTCCGATTTTCAGCAGCGGCGAGTCGGTCGAGCTCGCCTCGAACAGCGCACGGAACTCGGCGAACGCCTTCTGGTTGCCGCGCACGCGCTTGAGCGGGATGACCTCGCCGTCGCGGATCGTCAGGATCGGCTTCACGTTCAGCAGGTTCCCGGCGAACGCGGCGGCCTTGCCGATCCGGCCGCCCTTCGCGAGGTATTCCAGCGTGTTCACGGTGAAGAGCAGGTGGTGCACGCGCTGGTAGCGCGCCACGAGCTCGTCGATCTCCTCGTCGGTCGTGCCGCGCTCGAGGCGGCGCTGCACGCCGAGCGCGAGCAGCGCGATCGACGCCGAGACGGTGCGCGTGTCGATGACGCGCACCTGGTCGCCGCCGAGCTGCTCGGCCGCGGCCTGCGCGCTCGCGAACGTGCCGGACAGCGTCGAGGAGAGCTGCAGCGACAGGATGCGCTCATAGTGCGGCGCGAGCTCCTCGTACGTCGCATGGAAGTCGCCGGGAGTCGGCTGCGACGTCGTCGGCAGCTCGGCGGCGGTCGTCAGACGCTCGTAGAACTGCGCCGGCTCGATGTCGACGTAGTCGCGGTAGCTCTCGTCGCCGAAGCGGACGTAGAGCGGCACGACGCGGAAGTTCGGGAAGCGCGCGGGCGCGTCGGGGAAGTCGGCGGTCGAGTCGAGCACGACAGCCGTGTTGGAGGTGTCGAGCTTCACGCGGCCGCCGCGTCGCGCACAACCTGCACGAGCCGGTCGAAGTCCTCGTCCTTCGTGACGCAGGCGACCGCGCCGGCGGCGAGCACCTCGCCGACCTCCTCGGCCGTCACCGAGGCGGTGAGGCACACGACGTTCGTGTCGGGCGCGGCCTCGAGCACCGCGCGCGTCGCCTCGGCGCCGTTCAGTCCGGGCATCCGGTAGTCCATCAGCACGACGTCGGGACGCAGCTCGCGGCACATCTCCGGCGCATCGTGCCCCGACGCAACGCTGCCGACGACGTCGATCTCGTCGCGCAGCCCGAAGAGCAGCTCGAGCGTCTCCCGGAACGTGTCGTTGTCCTCGACGAGGACGACGCGGACCGCCATCACTCGGCCGCCAGCAGAAGTGGATAGTGCGGCTGGCCGCCCTCGTGGACGTCGAGCTCGAGCTCCGGATGCTCGGCGCGGATGCGCTCGAGCAGTCCGTCGAGCTGCGGCGGGTCGTCGCCCGTGAGCAGCGTCAGGACGCCGCGCGGCTTCCGCAGCAGCTGCTCGAGCACGGCGTCGGCGACCTCGTCGAACGTGTCGCCGCCTGCGACCGGCTCGCCCTCGGCGAGCCCGAGCCACTTGCCGGACTCGATCGCGACGCCGTTCAGCTGCACATCACGGCTC
>DATAUN010000151.1:0-29414 GCA_036268235.1 Gaiellaceae bacterium | reverse complement strand
GACCGCCGTCTACGCGGTCGCGCCGTACACGAACGACACGAACCAACGAACGCTCAATACCCAGGACCACGTGTACACGCAGGAGCACGGCTCGAAATCGGTCCTCAAGCTGACGAAGCTCGGGGCGACGGCCGCGGACGGCTACCGGGGGTCGATCACGCTCGGCGTGGACCCGGCCGCGACGCCTGCAAAGGTGGGCGCGGCAGGCCCCTGATGCGCCCGGGAGGATTCGAACCCCCGACCAACGGCTTAGAAGGCCGCCGCTCTTCCACTGAGCTACGGGCGCGCCCGGAACACGCTAGCGCGCGGAGGTGCTAGTGGCGGACGCCGAAATCGGTGGTGATGATCGTGACCGGCAGGTTGCCGTACGTGCCGCCGGCGGTCGTGAAGTGCTCCGCGGCAATTCCGATCTCGCGCCAGCGCGGCGCGAGGATGTTCGCGCGATGCTCGGGCGAGTTCATCCAGAGCTGAAGCGCTTGGGGCGCATCGACGTCGGGCGATGACCAAAGGAGGTTCTCGCCGACCGACCAGTAGCCGTAGCGGTTCGAGGCGTACCAGCGCTGGATGCGCTTCCAGAACACCGTGCCGTCGAACGAGGTGTGCTCGAAGTAGCCGTCGACACCCATCTCCTGCGTGTGCTGCGTCGCAGACGCTGTCAGCGCTGGGCTGAGCTTCAGCGGCACGAGCCCGTGGCCGACGCGGATCTGGTTCAGCTGATCGAGCACGCCGGCGTCGAGCGCGGTGAGCGCCGCCCGCGGCTGTGTCGTCGCGGGCCGGCCGGCCGGGGCGAGCACGCCCGCGAGCACGGCGGCAGCGGCCAACACGGCCAGCACGGCCGAAACCCGGAATCCCCCACGCACGGTCACACGGCGAGCATCGGGCGCGGCGCTCTGCCGCACATGCGCCGTTCGGAGGATCTTTCGCGACTGCTCGGCCTACGGTTCGAACACATGAACGCCTACCGGGCCTGGGTTAAATCCCTGCTCCCGGCGGCTCCGCGACGGCCTCGACGATCAGGCCCCGGCGGGCAGCGAGCTGGTCGCGGACGATCACCTGGAGCGCGCCCGCGACCGGGATCGCCGCGAGCGCTCCGAGGATCCCGGCGAGCTCCGCACCGACGAGCACCGACACGAGGACGACGAGGGGTGAGAGCTGCACCGTCCGCCCGTAGATCACGGGCTGCAGGATGTGGTTCTCGAGCTGCTGGTAGACGACGAAGAAGACGAGCACGACGATCCCGGCCGGGATCGAGTGCAGGAACGCGACCAGGCACACGATCACGCCCGCAACCGTCGCGCCGGCGAGCGGGATCAGGTCGAGCACCGCGACGAGCAGCCCGAGCGCGACCGCGTAGGGCACGCCCATGATCAGCAGCACGATCGTGATGCCTGCGCCGGCGATGACGCTGATCAGGATGTTGCCGGTGACGTAGCCGCCGACCGTGCGGTAGATGTCGTGGCCAACGCGCCGCCACCGCGGCTGCGACTCCGCCGGGAAGAGCGAGTACACGCGCTCGACCCAGTCGCGGCCCTCGAGCAGCATGAAGAACGTCAGGAAGACGATCGTGATCGTCGCGGCGATGATCGAGATCACGCTCTTCGTGATGCTGAGCGCGGCGCCCGACAGGCCGAGCACCTTCCGCGTGCCGCCGTTCTGCACCTGCTGGCGCACCTTCTCGACGACGTGATACTTGCGCTCGAGGAAGCCGAGCCGGCCGCGCCCGTGCGTGAGGTCGTGGACGTAGTTCGGCAGCGCCTGGACGAGCCCGTTCACCTCGTCCACGAGCCTCGGCACGAACGTCGCGCCGACGGCGATCACCACGGCGATCACGACGAGATAGGCGACGGCGATCGCCGGCCCACGCGCAAGGTGCGTGCGGTGCTGGATGAACCGGACGAACGGGTCGAGCGCCAGCGCGAGGAAGAGCGCGATCACGATCCACGCGACCACGTGTCGCGCGACCCAGATCACCTCGAGCGACAACGCGACGACGAGGACGATCATCAACGCGCGCAGGATCGTGCGCGGACGCAGGTCGACCACGCGCTCAGGCGTCACGCTGCCAGCATCGCCCGTCAGTCGGACGTTGTACGGTTGAGCCCATGAGCCTGCGTGGAGAGCCCATCGTCGAGCACGCGTCGCTGCCGAGCGGCGGCAGCGTCACCGTCTGGGTCGGCGTCCCCGACGATCCGTACTACAACGACAAGTCGCAGCTGACGACGGTGGACATCCAGCTGCACGAAGGCAACGCCGTCGTCGCGAGCATCTCGACCGTGCTCGATCCCGAGCAGACGAGCGAGGCGCTGCAGCTCGCACGCGAGGTCAAGGCGGCGCTCGAGGCCGGCGAGATCGGGCTGCACGCCCACGAGCTCGAGCCGTTCGCAGACCGTTCGCGCTAGAAGAGCTCCCGGTCGACCCAGTCGAGCGCGACTGCGAGCTGCGCGCGCTGAATCGCGCGCACGCTCGGCGCGGTCTCGGGCGGCGGCAGCCCGACGACGGCGGCCCAGACGCCCGCGATGAACGCGGCAAGCTCGCCGGCGCCGGGCAAGATCTCCCACGGCGGCGGGCCGCCCTCGACGGTCACGCTCGGCGCCCAGGCTGCGATGTCGGCGTCGGAGCTCGCGAGGCTCGCCCAGTTCCAGTCGACGAGGATCGCGCGGCCGTCGCGGAAGCAGAGGTTGTCGCTGCGGACGTCGAGGTGGCAGAGCTCGCCGCCTTCGACGGGCGCCGAGTCGACCGCGGCGACGAGCACCGGCAGCGCGCGCTCGAGCCACGCTGCGTCGCGGAGGCCGGCGCTGAGGAACGGGCCGGGCTCCTCGGCCACAAGCTGCCAGCGCCCCCACAACGTCGGATGAAGCACACGCGCCCCGGGCGTGTTCGGCGGCGGCGCGCTCGCCGCGATCTCCGCAACCGCGTCGCGCACTGCCCCGACGCGCCGCTCGTCCCACCGGACGCTCCAGTCGGCCCCGCTCAGGTCCTCGATCGCGAGCAGCGGACGCTCGCCGTCGTCGTCCCAACCTTCGAGCCGCGGGATGAACGAGCCCTCGAGCGCCTCGTAGACCTCGTGCTCGCGGCGCAGCCACCCGGCGAGATTCGGCGCCGCGGCCGACTTCACGAACACGGACCGGCCGTCGGCGAGCTCCACCGAGAACCGGTCCGCGGTCGAATAGCCGCCTGCACGCGGCGTGTAGCGCACCGGCCGCGATCCGACCGCTCGTGCGACGCGTTCGTCGAGCTCTCTCATCTCGACATCGTGGCAAGACTTAGGGACGGCTTAGCGAAGAATGGTCTGATGCCGAAGATGCGCACACGCGGAGCAGGCGCTGCCGTGGTCGTCGTCCTCCTCGCTGCGCTCGGCGCGCACGGGGCGGGTGCCGCCGCCGGACCGGCGCTGAGTGCCGGGCCGACCGTCACCGGGACGCTGCAGGTAGGCAAGAAGCTGACCGCGCTCCCCGGTACGTGGCTCGGCTCCGGAACGGTCGTCTACGCGTTCCAGTGGTATCGCTGCGACCAGAACGCCGCGCACTGCAGCTCGATCCACGGCGCGACCAAGGCGACGTACACCGAGGTCGCGAAGGACGCCGCCCACTCGCTCGGGCTCACCGTGAACGCCAAGGACGCGAACGGGACGACCCCGGCGTACGCGCCGGTCACCGGCCTCGTCGCAGCGGCCACCGCGAAGCTCGCCGCGACCGCGCAGCCCGCACTCGCCGGCGACCCGATCGTCGGCACGTCGATCGACGTGCAAGCGCCCACGTGGTCGGCGACGCCGACCGCGACAAGCTACGCGTGGCTGCGCTGCAACGCGAACGGCCGCGCGTGCGCGCCGATCGCCGGCCAGACGGCGTCGAGCTACACGCTCACGACCGCGGACCTCACCTTCACCGTCGTCTGCTCCGTCACCTCGACGCTCGGCACGGAGAAGCAGACGGTGCTGACGCTTCGCAGCGACGTCGTGCGCCAGGCGCCGGGACCGGTGCTCAGCGCCGGGCCGACGGTGTCCGGAACGCTGCAGCAGGGGAAGAAGCTGACCGCGTTCCCCGGCACGTGGACGTCGGGCGGCGCGATCACCTACGCGTACCAGTGGTACCGCTGCGATCCGAACGGCGCACATTGCAGCTCGATCCACGGCTCGACGAAGTCGACGTACACCGCCGTCGCGAAGGACGTCGGCCAGTCGCTCGGCGTAACGGTGCGCGCGACCGACTCGACGGGAACGACGCCCGCGTATGCAGCTCTCGTAGGCCTGATCGCAGCGCCTTCCTCGAAGCTCGTCGCGACGACGCAGACCGGCCTCGCGGGCGACGCGGCGGTCGGTACTGCGCTGACCGCGCAAGCGCCGACCTGGTCGCCGACACCTACCGCGACGACCTATGCGTGGCTGCGCTGCAACACGAACGGACGAGCATGCGTCGCGATCGCGGGACAGACGACGGGCAGCTACACGCTCACGACCGACGACGTCGGCCACACGATCATCGCCGCGATCACCGGCACAGCCGGAACCGCGAAGCAGACGGCGCTCAGCCTGCCGTCCGCGCTCGTGCACGCGTAACCGCGATCCCGACGAAGCGGGTGGCGGGAATCGAACCCGCGTAAGTAGCTTGGAAGGCTACGGCTCTACCATTGAGCTACACCCGCGTGCCGTTAGCGTAGCCCGAGGTGCTGCTCGCGCACACCCACTCGCCGTACGCGTGGCAGGCCGATGTCGACACGACCGTCGTCATCCCGGCGCTCGCGCTCCTCTACCTGTTCGCGGTCGGGAGTTTCGGTGCGCCGCGCGGGCGCATCGTCTCCTTCGGGGGCTCGCTGGTGCTGCTGGCGATCGCGTTCTGGACGCCTCTTCACCACCTCGGCTTGCACTACCTGCTCACGGCGCACCTGCTGCAAAACGTGATCCTCGCAGAGTGGGCGCCGCTCTTCGCAGTCCTCGGCGTCTCGAAGCCGATGGCGCAGGCGGCGGCTCGCCGCAAGCTCTTCCGGATCGCCGTGCACCCCGCGGTCGCGCTACCGGTCTGGCTCCTCGACTACTACGTCTGGCACGTGCCGGTGATCTACGACGCGGCGCTCCACCACCAAGCGTGGCTGATCCACGTCGAGCACGCGTGCTACTTCGGCACCGGCCTCCTCTTCTGGTGGCCCGTCGTGCAGGACACGCCGCGACGCCTTCCGTCGGGCGCGCGGGCGGCATACGCGTTCGCCGCGTTCGTGCTCGCGTCGCCGCTCGGACTGCTCTTCGCGCTGCTGCCGAAGCCCGTCTACTCGTTTTACGTGCACGCGCGCCCGCGCATCTGGGGCTTGAGCCCACTCTCCGACCAGGAGATCGCAGGCGTGACGATGGCGAGCGAGCAGGCGATCGTGCTCTTCGCGGTCTTCCTGTACTGGTTCCGGCGCTTCCTGGACGAGGAGAGCTAGCTACTTCTTCAGGCAGCCGGTGACGAGCGCAAGGTCGGTGTCGCTCGGATGCTGGTGCCAGAGCATCACCGCGTTGTTCTCCGTGCGCAGCACGTCGGGGAGACCGACGTTCTTCGCGTGGAACTGCTCGTAGGCCTGATCGATATTCGTCGCGTCGACGAGCGTCAGGCCGAACGAGATCGTCACGAAGTTGTCGCTCAGCGTGGCGCGGAACGCGCCGCCGGTCGCGGTGCTCGCGACGAAGTCGGTCGCGTTCGAGACCGGCCCGACGTGCACGTTCTTCTGCTGGAGGCACGCCTCCGTCGCCTGCTTCGTGAAGATGGCCGCGCTTGACTGGCCGCAGGCGGCAAGGATCAGCGCCACGAGCACGAGGGGGGCGATGCGCGTCACGGCGCGTCAGTCTACGGGGCGGGCCGGAGGCACGATGCTTGCGACTATGGTGGGCGAGCCGTGCCCGAGCCCGACTCCCGCCTCGAGAACTACGCGCGCCTCACGGTCCGGGTCGGGCTGAACCTCCAACCGGGCCAGATCCTGGGACTCAACGCGCTCCTCGAGCACGCGCCGCTCGCGCGGGCGATCACGAGTGAGGCATACGCCGCGGGCGCGTCGTACGTCGACGTCTACTACACCGACCAGCACGTACGCCGCGCGCACGCCGAGCAGGCGGCGGACGACCGGCTCGGCTACTCGCCGCCGTGGCTCGTCGAGCGGTACCACGAGCTCGGCCGCGTCGGCGGCGCGCTCTGCAGCATCAGCGGCAACCCGGAGCCGGAGCTCTTCGCGGAGCTCGACGGCGAGCGCGTCGGCAAGATGCGCATGCGCGAAGTGAGCGAGGCGTCGCTCGCGCTCACCGACGGCCTCTGCAACTGGACGATCATCGCGTACCCGAACGCGGGCTGGGCCGAGACGGTGTTCGGCGAGCCGGACGTCGAGCGGCTGTGGACTGCGGTCGCTCACGCGGTCCGGCTCGACACACCCGACCCGGTCGCGGCGTGGCGCGAGCACCTGGCGCGGCTCGTTGCGCGCGCACGCGCGTTGAACGAGCGCCGCTTCGACCACCTGCGCTACCGCGGCCCCGGCACCGATCTCACGATCGGGCTGCACCCGGACGGCGAATGGCAGGCGGCCGACGACGAGTCCAACGGCATCAAGCACGTGGCGAACATGCCGACCGAGGAGGTGTTCACGACACCGGACGCACGCCGCGTCGACGGCACCGTCCGCTCGACACTCCCGCTCCAGATCCAGGGCAACATCGTGCGCGGCCTGGAGGTGCGGTTCGAGGGCGGCCGCGCAGTCGAGGTGCACGCCACCTCGGGCGAAGAAGTGATGCGCACGCACGTCGCGACCGATCCCGGCGCTGCGCGCCTCGGCGAAGTCGCGCTCGTCGACGGCCACTCGGCCGTCGGAGAGACGGGGCTCGTCTTCTACGACACGCTGTTCGACGAGAACGCGTCGTCGCACATCGCGCTCGGCGCGTCGATCGTGCAGGCACTTCCGTGGGCGCAGGCCGTGAGCGCGGAAGAGCGCCACGAGCGCGGCGTCAACCACTCGTCGATCCACACCGACTTCATGATCGGCTCGAACGAGCTCGAGGTCGACGGTGTCACCGCCGGCGGCGAGGCCGTGCCGCTGCTCCGCAGCGGCGACTGGCAACTCGATCAGTAAGTCGGGACGGTCGGATTCGAACCGACGGCTTCCGCCTCCCAAAGGCGGCGCTCTACCAGGCTGAGCTACGTCCCGCTGTCGTCAAGTGTAGGGCTGATCGCGGCGAGCTCCCGGTCGGCGAGCTCGTAGCCGCGATCGATCAGCAGCCGTTTCTCCGCGTCGGGCCAGCGCGGTTGGGTGCGAAAGCCGGGATCGAGCCCCACGCCCTCGACGTTCCCACGCACCACGATCCGCGGGATCAGCCGGTCGTGGCGGAACGGGAAGCGCGCCGACGCGAACCGCTCCGCGATCGCGGCGCGCGTCGCCGGATCGTCGATCTGCGCGAGGACGTCGTGGCGCAGCGAGCGGAGCTCGCGCAGCGACTGGTCGGTCAGCGCCGCGACGCGCTCCTCCTGGCGCGTGTTGCGCAGGATCGAGACGCGCGCGAGTCGCACGATCGTGTCGGCGAGATGCGCGGGCTCGCCGCGGGCTGCGCGCGCTTCCGCATCGTCGATCTCCGCGAGGAACGCCCGCACCGGCGCGATGCGCCCGACCCGGCGCAGACGGCGGCGCAGCGGCTCCAACGCGCCCACGCCGAGCTTCGGGTACTGCGGCAGGTAGCGGAACGCGGCGATCAGCTCGACATCGGGATGCTCGTAAGCGACACCGAGCGGGAAGTTGCGCACCCACCCGCCGTCGGTCGCGATGCGGTCGCCGACACGCATTGGCAGCACGAGCGCGGAGACCGCGGCGGACGCGAGGATCGCCTGCGCGAGCTCCGCCGGCGGGGTCGTGCGCGACGAGTAGTGCAGCTCGTACTCCTCGTCCTCACGCGCGTGGTCGTCGGTCAGGTCGGTCGCGATGACGACGAGCTCGACCGGCGAGGCGGCGACATCGCGCGCGAGCTGCACCGTGTCGTCGAACCAGGCGTCGATCGTGGCCGGCAACGAGTAGTCGTGCAGGCCGAGGAACGGCAGCCGCCAGAGCCGGTTCGGCCGGAACGCCTGCTCCGGCTGAAGCTGCATCAGAAACGCCTCGAGGTCGTCGAGCCGGTCGAGCGCCGCGAGCGTGCCCGAGAGCGCACCCGACGACGTGCCGAAGATCGCGGCGATGCGCGGCCAGAGCACGCTCTCGCGCAGCCGCTTCAAGAAGCCGAGCTCCATCAGCACGCCGTTCACGCCGCCGCCCGACAGCACCACACCCACGTCCCGCTTCTCGAACACGCCTGAACGGTACGTTCGCGGGCGACGTGAGCGAAGCCGCCTTCCCCGTTCGCCCGGCGCGCCGCCGCCATCCGCGCCTCGGTTACCTGATGGCGTCGGCCGCCGCCGTGCTCTGGGGCGTGAACGGCGCCGTGTCGAAGACGATCCTCGCGACCGGGCTCTCGTCGGAGCGGCTCGCGCAGGTGCGCTCGCTCGGCGCCGCGCTCGGGCTCGTCGCGATCCTCGCGGTCACCGCGCCCGGCCGGCTGCGGCTGACGCGCCGCGAGCTGCCGTACGTCGTCACGTTCGGCGTCGGCGGCCTGGCCTTCGTGCAGTTCTTCTACTTCCTCGCGATCCACCGGCTCGCGATCGGGATCGCCCTGCTCGTCGAATACCTCGCGCCGCTGCTCGTCGCGCTCTGGGCGCGGTTCGTGCAGCACGCACACGTGCGCCGGCGCATCTGGGTCGCGCTCGCGCTGGCGCTCACCGGGCTCGGGCTGATCGTCGATCTCTTCGGCGGTGGGAAGTCGCTCTCGACGAGCGGGCTCGCGTTCGCGCTCGGCGGCGCGTTCGCCTACGCGCTGTACGTCCTGCTCGCCGAGCACGTCGTCGGCGACCGCGACCCGGTGTCGCTGCTCGCGTGGGGCTTCCTCTTCGCGTCGGTGTTCTGGGCGATCGTCGTTCCGTGGTGGTCGTTCCCCGGCCGGATGCTGACATCCGACACGAGCCTCGGCGGCCACCTCGCCGCGCAGCACCTGCCGGTCTGGGCGCTGGCGCTCTGGATGATCGCCCTCGGAACGATCGTCCCGTTCTTCCTGCTCGTCAGCGCGCTCCGTCACCTGAACGCGACGACTGTCGGGATCGTCGCGATGCTCGAGCCGGTCGTGGGCGCGATCGTCGGCTGGGCGTGGCTCGGCGAGTCGCTCGACGGCGTGCAGCTCGCCGGCGCCGCCGTCGTCCTCGCGGCGATCGGGCTCGCCCAGACGGCGCGTTGAACAACAGTTTCGAGTAGGTTCGACACTGAGAATCCCCCATAAGGGGGTGGTTTACAACTACTATTGCTGCGACGGTGGCCCGGTGCTCAAGACGTTCATCGGCATCGGCGTGGCCCTGCTCCTGCTTCTCCCCTCCACCGCTCTGGCGGGGATGACGCGCCCGGAGACGAGCCTGCTGCGCGCGATGAACGAGGTGCGCGCCCAACACGGCCTTCGGTCGCTCGCGGTCGACACCCACCTCGAGCGCGCGGCGCGGTCGCACAGTCGTGCGATGCTCGCCGACGGCGTCTTCCAGCACGGCGCGTTCGGGAGCCGCATGCTCCGGTTCGACGTCACGGGACAGCTCGCCGGCGAGAACCTTGCGTGGGGCACCGGCGACCGGGGGACGGCGATGGGAATCGTTCGAGCCTGGCTCGCAAGCCCCGAGCACCGCGCCAACCTCCTGCGGCCGTCGTTCACTCGCGCCGGTATCGGCACCGTCGTCGGAACGTTCCAGGGCTACCGGAACGCCGACGTCGTGACCGCCGACTTCGCGGGCTGAGGGGGTCAGCTCGTCGGGAACGCGAGGAGCCCGGCCGGGGGGCGGGCTCTTCGTCGTTCTACGAGACGCCCGGGTAGAGCGTCGCGAGCGAGCGCCAGCGGTGCGGGTGCAGCGCGTCCGTCGAGTCCGTCACCTGGTCGATCGCGCCGATCAGCGGCAGCGTCCGCAGCCGACGGTCCGAGATCTGCTCGAGGCACGCGTCGGCGAAGCGATCCCCGCCGCTGACGCGAAACGGCCGTGAGTAGTAGCGCCGCGCCGCGGGATCGGGGCCGGGCGTCAACTCGACCTGCCGGCGCGCGACGGCTTCGTAGGCCGCGACGAGCCCGTCCTCGCGCTCCGGCCAGCCGGCTGCCGAGAGAGCAGCCGACAGCGCCGGGCCGACCTCGCCCGCAAGCGGCAGCTCGGCGAACGCGGTCCCGAGCCACTTCGCGTAGGGCGCGTACCGCCGCTCGAGCAGGAAGCAGAGCCGCATCAGGTCGCGCGCCAGCCGTGCCGCGATGACGCGCGACCCGAGCTCGTCGCCGCGCTCCGCCGCGCGCCCCGCGAACGACTCCTCCTGCGCGATGCGGCGCCATTGCGCGGCGAGCACCCAGAGCCACACGTCGTCGGGGTACCACGCGAGCGTGGAGCGCACCGACGCGAGCCGGCCATCGTCGTTGAAGACGGCGCCCGCGGTCACCTCGAGCAGCCGCTGCTGCGGCGTCAGCAGCCAGTCGAGCGTGGTGACGCCGCGCGACGCATCGAACCCGAGCCGTCCCTCGAGCCAGGCGCCGAGCTCGGCGACGAGCACGTGGTGCGTGACGGGGACGTCGTCCCAGCCGAACCGGGTCGCGAAGCCTGCGACCTCGTCCGGGAGCGCCTGCTCGACAGCCTCGGCCACGCGCACGTCGTCGACAAAGAGCAGCAGCCGCGGGCCGAAGCCGTGGTCGTGCGAACGCGCGTCGTCGTAGCCGAGCACGTCCGAGCCCCAGCCGAGCAGCGCGGCCGCGTGGGGAACGTCGAGCGTCGCGGCGAGGTGATCTTCGTAGAGGCGCCGCGCGAGCTCGACGCCCGTCACTCGTGCTCGAGCAGCGACCGCAGCTCGGTGAGCTTCTCGCGGCGCAGGGCGTCGCGTTCACCGCGCGCCACACGCGCGAGCAGGTCGCGCACGAGCGGCGCGAGCTCCACCGGGTTGAACGGCTTCGTCACGTAGTCGACGCCGCCGAGGTCGATGCCCCGCGCGCGGTCTCGCAACTCGGCCCTCGCCGTCAGGAACACGATCGGGATCGTCTCCGTGCGGGGGTCGTCGAGCAGCTCCTCCGCGACCCGCCAGCCGTCGAGCCCGGGCATCATCACGTCGAGCAGGACGACGTCCGGGCGCTCTGCGCGCGCCTTCTCGAGACCGCTCGGTCCGTCCGCCGCTTCGAGCACCTCCATCTTCTCGGCCTCGAGGTTGACGCGGCACAGCAGCCGAATCGGTTCTTCATCGTCGATGACGAGCACGCGGGTTGCCATCTGCTCGGTTATCCCTCCCATATCGGAAATGTCACACATCCTCCTCGACCGGCGGTAGCTCGAACGCGAACCGCGAGCCCTGGCCTTCCTCCGACTCGACCCACATGCGACCGCCCATCTCCCGGACGAGGCCGCGCGCGATGAAGAGCCCGAGGCCGGTTCCCTGGCCGCCGCCCGCTTTGTAGAACTTGGAAAAGATGCGGTCCCGCTCGGACGGCGGGATGCCGACGCCCTCGTCCGCGACCGCAACTTCGACCGCGTCGGCCCGCCGCAGCGCGGACACGGTGACCGTGCCGCCGCCGGGCGAGTACTTCACGGCATTCGAGACGAGTTGGTCGAGCACCTGGCGCAGCTTCTCGGGATCGGCGTGCGCCGCGCAGGGCCCACCGTTCACGTCGACGACGAAGCGATGGCCGTTCTCGAGCGCCGACGTGGCCTCGACGACGTCGCGCACGACGGCATCGACGTCGGTCGGCTCGAGTGAAACCGAGAGGTCGCCGGTGTCGAGCCGCGCGACGTTGAGCAGCGCGTCGACGATCGTCGTCAGTCGCTCGGACTCGCGCGCGATGTATTCGAGGAACGTGTGGCGCTCTGCATCCGAGAACGCGACGTCCTCGCGCAAGAGCGTCTGTGCAAAGCCGTAGATCGACGTGAGCGGCGTGCGCAACTCGAGCGACACCGTCGACACGAAATCCGACTTCATCTGCTCGACGACGTGCTCCGCCGAGATGTCGCGGAACGCGAAGATGCGGCCGGCAACCGCGCCGGCGGGATCGCGCATGACGGCTTCCGAGAGCGACAGCCACACGTCTTCGTCGCCGCGGGGGATCGCGACGAGGCGATTCGTGCCGCCCGTCTCGGACTCGAGCTCGCGCTGCAGCACCTGCGCGGGCGTGCGCCCGATCGCCTCGACGGCCGGAACCCCGGTTATCTCCTCCGCGGCGCGGTTCCACAGCACGACGTGACCGTCGCGGTCGACGGCGACGATCCCGTCTGCGATGTTCGCGAGGATCGCGAGGCTCTGTTCGCGCTCCACCGCCACGCGCTGGTACAGCTCTGCGTTCGTCAGCGCGACGGCCGCGTTGGCGGCGAGCGCGGCGAGCGCCTGCACCTCCTCCTCACGCCAGGCGCGCGGCTCCCGCGCGTACACAGAGAGAACGCCGGACGGCGAACCCTCGCGGCCCGCGAGGGGGACGCCCAGGTACGCGGCGTGGCCGAGGGCCAGGAACGCGTCCGACGACGCAAGGCTTTCGTTCCGACGGACGTCCGCGTAGGCGACCGGTGCGCGGGACTGCACGACGTCCCCGGCCACCCAGCCGGTCGCCGGCGAGCGCTCGCCGAGCACCGTCTCGGCCCCGTCCCCGGTCGCCGAGGTGACGACGAGGTCGCCGTCGTCGAGCGCCGCGAGCGCGGCCGCGTCGGCGCGCAGCAGCTCGGCCGCCTCGCCCACGACCGCTTCCAGCACCGCGATCGGATCGAGCTCGGTCGCGAGCAGCCGGCCGGTGCGCGCGAGCTGCTGCGACAGCGAACGCGCCGTGCGCTCCGCCTCGAACAGCCGGCTCCGCTCGAGCGCGCCGCGCGACGCACCGGCGACGTGCTGCGCGAGCTCGAGGTCGTCGTGGGTGAACACCCGCTCCTGCTCGAAGCCGACGAGCACGAGCGCTCCGGTCTCGCCGCGGACGGGGATCGCAAGCAGTGACGCGAACGGCGCCGCCGACCAGTCGCCGTCGAAGCGGCTGTCCGAGGCGATGTCCGTCGCCGCGAGCACCTGCTCGTCGCCGGCCGCGTCGACGAGGGCGCGCGGGAGCGCAAGGCCTCGAACCTCGGGCGGCAGCTCGTGGCCGCCGACGACCGCCAGACCGCCGCCGTCGTGCGCGAGCACCGCCGCGAAGTCGCCGCCAAGCGCCTCCGCCGCCGCCTGCGCCGCCGCGTCGTAGGTCTCCGCGAGCGAGAGCGGCTCGCCGAGCAGCGACGCAATGCGATAGAAGCCGCGCTGGACCCGCGCCTGGCGCGAGCGCTCGGCGAACGTGCCGGCGTTGCGCAGCGCGAGCGAGGCGAGCGACGCGAACGCGTCGAGCAGCTCCTCGTCGTCGGGGCCGAACGAACGCGACGAGTCCTGGATGCCGACGCCGATCACCCCGAGCGTCTCGCCCGCCCACACCATCGGCGCAACGAGCGCGCGTGAGAAGCCGTCGTACGCCGCATGCGGGACGGGCGCCGCGATCGCCTCGTAATCCTCCACCGACACCGGGCGTGCAGCGACCATCGCCTCACCCGCGACGCCGTGCTCCGGGGTGAACTCGAAGCCGACGAGTGCTGCGTCGAGGCCGTGCACCGCGGCGCAGCGAAGGACGTTGCGGTCGCGGTCGAGCAGGTAGCAGTCGGCCGCGTCCGCGCCGAGCAGCTTCGTCACCTCCTGGACGAGGCGCTGCAGCACCGGTTCGAGCTCGAGCTCGCTCGCGACGACCTGCGCCGCGTGCAGTAGTGCCGCCTGCTGGTCGATGCGCCGGCTGTTCTCGGCGAGCAGCGCCGCCGTGCGGAGTGCCGAGCCGATCTCGTACGCGACGCTGTCGACGAGCGCCGTCTCCGCAGGCGAGAGCGGCTGCTCGCGCACGGCACGCACCCGTGTCTCACCGTCGTTCGGCTCGATCTCGACCTCGTCGAGATGCAACGCAGTGGACAGCTCCGTGCGCGCAACGCGCATCACCTCGCTCGGATCGAGCTCGGCGCGAATCCGCCGCACGATCTCCGCAGCACGCTGCTCGCGCGCCAGCGCATCGCTCAGCGCGGCAGCAGAACGCAGGCGCTCGAGCGCGAGCGCCGCCTCCGACGCGATCGCCTGCAGCAGCGCGAGCTCCTCGGCCGTGAACACGCGTTTGGCGTCGGTCGAGGCGGCGACGAGCACGCCGACGACGCGCTCCTCGGCGATCATCGGGACCCAGGCACCGCTCTGCGCGCCGACGAGGTCGACGAGGCGCGGGCTCACGAGCGGCGAGCTCTCGACGTCGTACACCGTCACCGACGCGGCGTCGAACACGGCGCTCGCGATCCCCGACGGCTCGGTGCGCAGATCCACCTGCAGCTCGCCCCACCACCCCGCCGGCTCGCCCTCGAGCTCGGCGTACAGGCCTGCCGCCTCCTCGCCGTCGGGATTGACGACGACGACGCCGGCGAAGCCGATCGAGAGCAGCTCGGCAACGTGCCGCACGAGCGGCCCGGCGGCCTCCTGCGGTTCGCGGGCGCGCGCGAGCGCCGCCGAGACATCGGCGACCGTCTCCAGCTCGCGGTCACGAGCGGAGACGCGCTCCTCGGCGGCGGAGGCGCGGCCGCGCCAGCGCACGAGCACGAGCAGCGCGGCCAGGCAGGCGGCCAGCAGGATCGCCGCCGACACCACGGTGTAGGCCGCGGCCAGGCCGAGCAGAATTGTCGCTTCGCTCACTGGGCTCCCAAGACGAGGTCTCGAATGGTACGTCGCGGGATCGGTACGCGCCCCCGTTGCAAAGATGGGCCTTCCGGCCCATTCCACGCGGCCGAACGTCCCGTTAGCGTCCCCGGCACTGGGCGACGCGAACCGCGGCGCGCGTTCCTGGTCATCTGCCGCGGTAAGCGTTCACGAGAGGCCCGCTGCGACGACCCCCCGAGCAGCGGGCCTTCTCGTTTCTCAGGTCGCTACGCTGGCCGGCATGGTGCGCAAGGTTCTGCTGGCCTCACCGCGCGGCTACTGCGCCGGCGTCGAGCGTGCGGTCGAAACGGTCGAGAAGGCCCTCGAGCTCTACGGGCCGCCCGTCTACGTCCGCAAGCAGATCGTCCACAACCTCCACGTCGTCCGCGACCTCGAGGCGCGCGGCGCGATCTTCGTCGACGAGGAGACGGAGGTGCCCGAGGGCGAGACCGTCGTCTTCTCCGCGCACGGCGTCGCACCGTCCGTGCACGCGAACGCGGCGTCGCGCCGGCTGAACACGATCGACGCGACCTGCCCGCTCGTCACGAAGGTCCACGTGCAGGCGAAGCGCTACGCCGCGTCCGGCTACACCGTCGTGCTGATCGGGCACGCGGGCCACGAGGAGGTCGTCGGAACGATGGGCGAGGCGCCCGACGCGATGGTGCTCGTCGAGTCCGTCGAGGACGTGGAGCGGCTCGAGCTCCCGAGCGACGCGAAGCTCGCGTACGTCACGCAGACGACCCTGTCGGTCGACGAGACGTCCGAGATCATCAGCGCGCTGCGCGCGCGGTTCCCGGCGATCTACGCGCCGAAGAAGGAAGACATCTGTTACGCGACCTCCAACCGGCAGTGGGCGGTGAAGGAGATGCTGCGCGAGATCGAGCTGCTGCTCGTGATCGGGTCGCGGAACTCGTCGAACTCCAACCGGCTCGTCGAGGTCGCGCGCGCGGGCGGCGTCGCTGCGTACCTGATCGACGACGAGACCGAGATCGACGACGCCTGGATCGACGAGAGCATCGAGGTCGTCGGCGTGACAAGCGGCGCGTCAGCGCCGGAGAAGCTCGTCGAGCGCGTGTGCGACTGGTTCCGCCTGCGCGGCGTCACCGAGATCGAGCCGTACAGGCTCGTCGACGAGGACGTCGAGTTCCGGCTGCCGGTCGAGCTGCGCCGCGAGCTCGCGCTCGCCGACGCGCAGCCGTCCTAGATCTTCTCGATCTGGAGCTCGCCTTCGGAGAGAGCGACTGCGAGCGTCTCCTGCATCAGCCGGTCGCGGTAGCGCTCGATCAGATCGGCGTCGGGAACCTGGAGCCTGATGCGGTCGGTGAGCTCGAGACCGCGCTCCTTGCGCAGCACGTTCACCTCGTGCACGCGGTCGTAGAGGCGCGCCTCGAGGCGGAGCTCGTCGTCGAGCGCGGTGTCCAGCGCGACCGTCATCCCGGCCTCGCTCGCGACCGCCCAGCCTTCGCGCCCGACGCGCTCGACGAGCACCTCCTCGGGCTCGAGCACGTGGCCGTCGACCTCGAAGCGGCCGCCGTCGAGCTCCTCGAACTCACCGCGCGCGAGGCGCTCGCGCACGTCGCGGAGGCCGGCGCCGAGCTTCGGGCCGAGCACCGGCAGGTTCGGCTTGACGCGCAGCTCGGACGCCTCGACGTCGCCGAACTCGACGTTCTTGACGCGCAGCTCGTCCGCGATCTCGTCCGCGTGGCCGTGCGCGACGGGCGAGGCGCCCGCGACGACGAGACGGCGCAGCGGCTGTCGCAGCTTGAGCTGCGATGCGGACCGCGCCTGGCGGCCGAGCTCGACGACGCGGCGCACTTCCGCGATCTCCGCGAGCAGCTGAGCGTCTGGCTCCTGCTCCTCGGGCCACGGCGCGAGGTGCACGGACGCAGGCCCGTCCTGGACGAGGTTGCGCCAGAGATGATCGGCGAGGAACGGCATGATCGGCGCGACGATGCGCAGCGACTGCACGAGCGCGTACCAGAGCGTGCGAAACGCGGCCTCGTCGAACGAGTAGAAACGGCGACGCGAGCGGCGGATGTACCAGTTCGAGACGTCGTCGACGAACGAGTCGAACGCGCGCGTGACCTCCAGCGTCAGCGTCGCCTCGTAGCCCGCCGTCGCCTCCGCGACGAGCTGCTTCGTGCGCTCGACGAGCCAGCGGTCGAGCGGGCGAAGGTCGCCGTCCGGCTCGAGGCTCTCCCATGACGGCTCGAAGCCCTCGATGTTGCCGTAGTCGACGAGGAACCTGACCGAGTTCCAGAACGTGAGCAGGCGGCGCTTGATCTCGTGCGCCGGCCCGAAGCCGAAGAGCAGGTTGCGGTCGGGCGGCTGCGCGCAGTACTGCCAGCGCATCACGTCGGCGCCCATCTGCGCGAACGCGTCCTCGGCGGGGATCGTGTTCCCCCAGGAGGCGTGCATCTCACGCCCCTTCTCGTCGAGCATCTTCTCGTAGGCGAGCACGCGCTTGTACGGCGAGCGGCCGACGAGTGCGACCGACATGAAGAACTGCGAGTAGAACCACAGGCGGATCTGCTCGCGCATCTCGGAGACCCAGTCGGCGGGGAACCACTGCTCCCAGTACGCGTGATCGGGCAGATCGGCTTTCGTCAGCCCGCGCGCGGCGCCTGTCGCATACCCCTCTTCGATCCACTCCGGGTTCTGCCAGCCGAGCGTCGCGAAGGGGACGATCCCGGCGTCGAGCCACACGTCGCCGACCTCCGGGATTCGCGTCACCGCCTCGCCGCACTCAGCACACCGGATCGGCACGCGGTCGATCCACGGCCGGCGCAGCTCTTCCAGCTGCTCGAAGCCCTCGACCGCGCGCTCGCGCAGCTCCGCCTTCGAGGAGATCACGTTCAGGTGGCCGCACGCGCACGGATAGAACGGCAGCGGCAGCCCGTAGTAGCGGCGGCGCGAGATGTTCCAGTCGCCCATGTTGCGCAGCCAGTCGTCCATGCGCTTGCCCATGTACTCGGGCACCCACTCGACGCGCCCGTTCTCCTCGAGCAGCTTCGGGCGGAGCTCGTCGACGGCGATGAACCAGTCGTCGGACAGGCGGAAGATGAGCGGTGTGTCGCAGCGCCAGCAGTGCGGGTAGGCGTGCGTGTACAGCTCCGAGGCGACGAGCAGGCCCTCCTCGCCGAGCCGGCCGATGATCTGGTCGGCGGCGTCCGTCGTCGAGAGGCCGTGCAGCCAGCCGTAGTCGTCGTAGAAGCGGCCCGCCTCGTCGACCGGCGTGAGCACCGGCAGGTCGTGCACGCGCGAGAGCTCGAAGTCCTCGCCGCCGCAGCCGGGCGCGATGTGGACGATCCCCGTCCCCTGGTCCATCGTCACGTCCTCCCAGGGAATGACGCGGTGCTCGACAGCCGAGCCGGGCGCGAGGTCGTCGAACGGGCCGCGGTAGCGCCAACCGACGAGCTCGCTCCCGGGCAGCCGCTCGACGAAGGTGTCGTCGGGGAAGAGCTTCACGGCGACCCACTCGCCGTTCTCGCGCCGGCCGTACTCCTCGTCGGGATGCACAGCCGCGGCGACGTTCGCCGGAAGCGTCCACGGCGTCGTCGTCCACACGACGACGGACTGGCCGTCGCGGTCGAGCAGCGGGAAGCGGACGAAGAGCGACGGGTCGGAACGCTCCTGGTAGACGCCACTCTGGCTCAGCTCGTGCTGCGAGAGCGACGTGCCGCAGCGCGGGCACCACTCCGTCGAGCGGTGGCCCATGTACAGCCAGCCGCGCTCGTGGAGGATCGAGAGAAACTTCCAGATGTACTCGATGTTCGTGTCGCTGAACGTGAAGTAGTCGCTGCCCCAGTCCATCCACTGCCCGAGCCGGATCGAGCCGCGGGTCAACGCCGCGGACGAGTTGACGACAACCTCGCGACAGCGGCGCGCGAACTCCTCGAGCCCGAACTCCTCGATCTCGGGCTTCGAGTTCAGCCCCAGCTCGCGCTCGACGCCGACTTCGATCCAGAGCCCCTGGCAGTCCCAGCCGTTCTGGTAGCGAAGGTGGTAGCCGCGCTGGGCCTTGTAGCGCTGGAAGACATCCTTGAGCGTCCGGCCCCACGCCGTGTGCACGCCGAGCGACGACCTGTTCGCGGTCACCGGCCCGTCGATGAACGACCATCTGGGGCCGTCGGCGTTCCGCGCGCGCAGGCGCTCGAAGGTCCCTTCCCGCTCCCAGAGGTCGAGGAGCTCGAGCTCCAGCGTGGGATGATCCGGCTTGTCCGGCAGCGGCGTGAACATGGCTTCGTGAGAGTACCGCCCGGGAACAACGCCTCCTGGTCGGACGTTGACCCTTACGTAGGCACGAACTGAAAGGAACGAATGACAACGAATGCGACAACCGAGACGTTCGAGCAGGAAGTGATCGAGAGCGGCGGCAAGGTGATCGTCGACTTCTGGGCCGAATGGTGCGGGCCGTGTCATGCGGTAGCGCCTGTGCTCGACCGGATCGCTGAAGAGCACGACGTCAAGCTCGTCAAGGTGAACATCGACGAGCAGCAGGACCTCGCGCAGCGCTACGGCGTCGCGTCGATCCCCTTCATGGTCCTCTTCGAGGACGGGCAGCCCCAGGCGTCCGCCGTGGGTGCGATGCCGAAGGGCTCGCTGGAGAAGGCGCTGGGGCTGGCGGAGGCTTAAGCCTCCTCAGCCCTACGCCGCGTCGTCCGTCTCGACGCGCATCCCGTACTTGAAGACGAGCTTGCCGCCGAGCCAGCCGCCGAGCGCGAGCGTCGCGAAGCCGACGAGCGTCAGGACGAACGAGCCGGTCGTGACCGCGTGGCGCACGTAGCCTCCGTGCCCGAAGACCGCGGCGAGCAGGAACAGCACGCCGGCTGTGAGGTTCGCGATCGCGTGCAGCGTTGCGGTCTTCCAGAGGTCGCTGCCCCAGGTGATCAGCAGCCAGTCGAAGAAGCCCGTCAGCGCCGTCAGCACGGTGGAGCAGAGCGCGACGATGAGCGCGAGCCACCACGCCTGTGCGAGCCCATGCTCTGCGACGCCGAGCTTCGAGAGAAGCCCGGCGATCGCCGCGAACGTGTACGCGCCGATCGTCACGTCGGTGAGCGGCGGATGCACCGGGTGGCCCGGCAGGCCGTGGATCAGATAGCTGGGCTTGAGCTCGGCCACGAACGCCGAGATCCCCGCGCAGGGCGCGGCGGAAACGCGGGGTTAGGACTCGTCGAGGAAGGCGAGAAACGCGAGATGCTTCGCGAGGTAGGCCTCGATCGCATCGACGCCGTCCGCCGCGAGGTCCTCGACCCACGTCTCCGTGAGGTCGTCCTCGATCCGATGGAGGATGCCACGGTCGTCCATGCCGGGATGATCGGGCTTCGATCGGACGGCTGCATGAGCCGTTCGGCCCATCTTTCCGGAGGACAAAGCCCACCTTGACCGCGTTCCTGATCGTCAACCCACGCTCCGGCGACGGCGGCGTCGAGAAGCTGCTCGCCGCAGCGGCCGAGCGCGGCATCGAGACGCACGTGCTCGCCGAGGGGGACGACCCGGCCGAAGCGGCGCGGGCGGCGCCTGCCGACGCGCTCGGGATCGCCGGCGGCGACGGCTCGCTGGCGCCGGTCGCCGAGGTCGCAATCGAGCGTGGCCTGCCCTTCGTGTGCGTTCCGTTCGGCACGCGCAACCACTTCGCCCGCGACCTCGGTCTCGACCGCAACGACCCCGTCGCGGCGCTCGACGCGTTCACCAACGGTGTCGAACGGACGATCGACGTCGGCCGCGCGAACGACCGGCTCTTCCTGAACAACGTCTCGCTCGGTCTCTACGCGCAGCTCGTGCACCGCCGTGAGCGGCATCGCCGTCGCCGCGACGCGCTGGCTCGCGTGCGCGCGCTCGGAGCAGTCGTCGGGAGGCACCGCCCGCTCGGGATCACGCTCGACGGCCGCCCGGTCGACGCGCGCGCCGTCCTCGTCTCCAACAATGCGTACGAGCTCTCGTCGCTGTCACTCGGCGAGCGGGAGCGCCTCGACGAAGGCTGCCTGCACGTGTATGCGCCGGCCGGGCTGATGCGCGCGCGGTGGGAGGAGCGCAGCTACTCGTCGCTGACAATCGGCGCGAACGAGGATCGGCTACGGGCGGCCGTCGATGGCGAACCGGACGTCCTCGAGACCCCGGTCGAGTTCCGCGTCGAGCCGGGGGCGTTACGCGTCCTCGTGCCGCGGGGAGACTCGGGCATCCGACGCGGAGGTGAATGATGGAGAATCCGGAGCCGACCGAGGAAGAGCAGGAGCTCGCCCAGACGGACCGGCAAGAAGAAGAGGAAGACATGCGCGGCACGACACCACCGAACGAGGACGACGACTGAGCCGGCGGCCGAAGGTCGTCCTGCTCCACTCGGCACTCGGCGACTCGCGGCTCTGGCGGCGGCAGGCCACTGCGCTCGCTCGGTCGTTCGACGTGGTCGCGCCGGACCTGCCCGGCTGGGGGGAGACGCCGCTGCCGAGCGAGCCGTTCTCGTTTGTCGACGCGGTGGCGGCCCACCTTCCCGCAGCGCTCGTCGGCAATTCGTTCGGCGGCCACGTCGCGTTGCAGACGGCGCTCGCGCATCCGGACCGCGTGACGAAGCTCGTGCTCGTCGGCTCAGGCGTCGGCGCGTGGGACTGGACCGAGGAGATGCGCGACTACTTCGCAGCGGAAGGCGCGGCAGTCGAGGCCGGCGAGCTCGACCGCGCGACTGAGATCAACCTCGACTTCTGGGTCGCGCCCGAGCATCACGACGAGGTGCGGCCGCAGCAGCGGCGCGCGCTCGAGCTGCAGACGGCGCACGAGGAGCCCGAAGTGCAGTGGCCGGAGGAGCGCCCACTCTCGTCGCTGGAGATGCCGACGCTCGTCGTCGTCGGCGAGCGCGACAAGGACGACTTCCAGGCGATCGCACAGCATCTCGCCGAAGGCATCCCGAACGCCGACCTGATCATCGTCCCCGGCGCAGGCCACCTGGTGGGCGTCGAGCAGCCGGAGGAGCTGAGCGCGCTACTGCTGGAGTTCCTCTCCGAGTAGCGCCAAACCGGGGTCAGACGCACCCCGAGTTACAACTCGGGTTCGGCGACTTCTCGGCTTGTCGCCACGGCCTGTGGACAATTTGTTTCACTCTTTTCGCAGGTCGTCCTGACCACACAAGCCACGTCCGGGGTCAGACGCCGTTCTTTCGGGCCTCGGCCAGAATGGCGTCTGAAAGGCGCGGCCACGCGTCTGCGGCCCAGTCGCCGAAGGGGAGATCCGTCAGGCACGCGAGCGCGATCCCGGCGTCGGGGTCGACCCAGAGGAACGTGCCGCTGCGGCCGAAGTGGCCGAACGTGGCCGGCGAGTTCCGCGAGCCCGTCCAGTGCGGCGACTTCGCATCGCGCAGCTCGAAGCCGAGCCCCCAGTCGTTCGGCTCCTGCCGGCCGAAGCCCGGCAGGACGCCCGTGAGCCCGGGAAACTGCACGGTGCGCGCCTCCTCGAGCGTCTCGGGCGCGAGGCGGGTCGGCACCTGCAGCTCGCGCGCGACCGCGAGCAAGTCGGCAAGCGTCCCCTCGGCCCCCGAACCGGCGGAGCCGTGGAGCACGACGCCCGTCCCGGTCCACACCGACGCGAAGTAGTCGGGGAACGGCATCTCCGCGCGTTCCTCGACGAATGCCGCCGCGACCTCGAAGCCGTAGTTCGAATAGATGCGGCGCGTGCCGGGGCGCGCGATCGGCGCGCCCGGCTCGAACGGCAGGCCGGAAGCGTGCGCGAGCAGGTGCCGGAACGTCGCGCCCGGCGGGCCGGCGGGGTCGTCGAGATCGACGATCCCCTCCTCCGCCGCGACGAGCAGCGCGACCGCCGTCGCCAGCTTCGTCACGGATGCCCAGGGAAAGCGGCGCTCGAGCTCGCCGTGCGCCGCCTCGACGACACCGGTGACGCCGACGGCGACCTTCTCGCACGGCCATCCGTCGACCTGGCGCAGCGCCTCCACGAACGGCGACACTAGCGGGATGAAGCGGCAGCTCATCTCTTCCGGTGCTGCGTTCGAGGAGCGCGTGGGCTATTCGCGCGCCGTGCGCGTCGGCGACCGCGTGTGGGTCTCCGGCACGGCGCCGATCATGCCGGACGACGCCGACCCGCCCGCGGGCGCCTACGAGCAGGCGGCCGTCTGCCTGGCGATCATCGAGAGCGCGCTCGAGCAGGCAGGCGCGCGCCTCGACGACGTCGTGCGCACGCGCATCTACGTCACCGACGCGCGCTTCATCGACGACGTCGGTCGCGCACACGGCGAGGCGTTCGCGAACGCGCGGCCGGCGACGACCGGGATCGTCACACAGCTGCTCGACCCGCGCTGGCTCGTTGAGATCGAGGCGGAAGCGGTGATACTTCACCCGTGAACCAGATCTTCCCGCCGTCGATCACCGGGAAGGGCTCGCTCGGGAGCGGCGGAGGCGAGGCGAGCGTGCTCGACCACTCCTTCGGCAAGGGCGATCCGTACACGCTCGGCGTCGAGGAGGAGTACATGCTCCTCGACCCCGAGACGTGGGACCTCGTGCAGCACGTCGACTCGGTGCTCGCGGCCGTCGAGGACGGCGAGCACCAGGAGCGGATCAACGCCGAGCTGATGCAGTCGGTGCTCGAGGTGACGACGCCCGTGTGCCGCACCGCGGGCGACGTGCATGCATCGCTCGGCAAGCTGCGCGGCTACGTCGCCGAGATCGCGCGCGCGGAAGGCTGCCGCCTGGGCTCGGCGGGCACGCACCCATTCTCCCTCTTCGAACGGCAGCGCATCACGGCGCGCGACCGCTATCGCCAGCTCGTCGACCAGCTCCAGTACATCGCACGGCGCGAGTTGATCTTCGGCATGCACATGCACGTCGCCGTCGACGATCCGGAGAAGGTGATCCAGGTGATGAACGGGCTGCTCGTCCACCTGCCGCAGATGCTCGCGCTGTCCGCGTCGTCCCCGTTCTGGCGGGGCGAGCCGACCGGGCTGTCATCGAGCAGGCAGATGGTGTTCGCGGCGTTCCCGCGCTCAGGCCCACCGCCGCGCTTCAAGGACTACGCCGACTACGCGGAGGTCGTCGGGCAGCTCGAGCGCACCGGCTGCATCGCCGACTACACGCACATCTGGTGGGACATCCGCCCGCACCCGCGCCTCGGCACGATCGAGATGCGCGTGTGCGACGCGGTGACGCGCCTCGAGGACGTCGTCGCGATCACGGCGTTCTTCCAGGCGATCGTCAAGATGTACTGCGAGCTCTTCGAAGCCGGCAAGGAGATTCCGAGCTGGCACCGCCTGCTCACGACCGAGAACAAGTGGCTCGCCGCGCGGTACGGGCTCGAGGCGCCGATCATGGATCTCGCAACCGGCCGCCGGAACCGCGTGCCGGTCGCGCAGCTGATCCGGCGGACGCTCCGCGACATCGAGCCGCACGCGCGCGAGCTCGGCTCCGACCGCGAGCTCGAAGGTGTGCGCGAGATCCTCGCGCGCGGCAACGGGTCCGACCGCCAGCTCCGGGTCTGGAACGCGAATCGCGACATCGTCGAGGTCGTGCGCGCGGTGTCGATCGCGACCGAGGAAGCGGCGATCAGCGAATCGCACGCGGCCGCAGCGGACTGAACCGACTCCGCTCGCCGAGCACCCAGAGAGTCCGCTCGTCCGGTGACCAGCCGACAGCGATCGATGTATGAACCCCGATTCGCCGCGGTGGGAGTATCCCCGGCGTCAGCACGAAGATGTGGTCGCCGTCACTCGCTGCGAGGTGCTGGCCGTCCGGCGCAAGCGCTGCAACGGTGTACGCGCTCGGCCGTACGCCGACATCGAAACGCGAACTCGAGACGAATGAGCCCGTCGCGGTTTCGATCAACGTGACGCGCCCCGCCGCGAGGCTGACCGCCCACACCTGTCGATCGTCGACATCCGGAACGAGCGTGTAGCCAACGCCCGTCAGTGCAACGAGCCGCGAACGTCCCGTGCGCGTGTCGAGGATCGTCAGCGTGTCCGCACCGCGGCGCAACACCAGCGTGAACTGGTACCGACCCGTCGCGGACTCCGCGGTCGAAAGCGGCCTGCCGGCAGGACGAGTCGACGACGGCACGATCGCGAGTCGCACGCCGTTCAGCGCCTCGAAGCGCCAGTGACCGGGGCGCGAGACCTCGCGCTCGCCTGCCGTCGAGACGAGCGCGAACGTCGTCGAGCGCAGCTCGGTGCGCGCGAGCACGGCGACGCGCCCGTTTTGCGAGACGCCGACGAGCGTGAAGCTCCCGTGCGTCTGGAGCACCGCGTCGCCGATGCGCGCGCCCGTGTCGGCGTCGAACCACGTGAGCAGCGAGCCGTCGCGATGCACGACGAGATGACCGCCGAGCGGGCCGGGCGGAAGATGCCAGCGCGTCTTGCCGGTGCGCAGGTCGACAACGCGCAGCAGGCCGCCGACCTGCGGACGAACGGCGAGCAGGGTGCCGTGCGCGAGCGGCGTCTGCGCGGGTGCGCACGCAAGCAGCGCAGCGGAGCACGCAGCGGCGAGCACGCTCACGTGAGCGTGCGCAGGCGCCCGTCCGGCGCGTAGCCGATCGCGCGCGCGTGCACCTTCTCCCGGCGCACGAGCTTGCCGTTCGCGAGGTGCAGCAACGCAACGTTCCCGCGGTCGGTGAGCGCAAGCTGCGATCCGTCCGGCGAGACCGCCGAGAAGGTGCCGTCGTCGATGTCCCAGTACGGCAGGTTGAGCCGGAACTCGGAGGTGGCGGTCCGCGTCGCGACGTCGATGCCGACGACGCGCCCGTAGCCGGCATTCGCAGCCCACAGCGTTCGGCCGTTCGGCGAAAGGGCAATCGTCCACGACAGCGCCGAGCCGTAGTCACCGGAACCGGGGAGGTCGATGCAGCGCGCGGTCGCGTGGACGAGATCGAGCTCGTGCACCATCGCCGCGCCGTTCGACGCGAGGTAGACCGTGAACAGGTACCTGCCGTCCGGGGAGGCGAGCCGCGAGAACGGCGTCCCCCAGATCGTCGCCGTCTCTCGCGGGTCCTTCAGCACACGCGTCGGAGTGGAGTCATTCGAGAGGTCCATGAGCACGACCTCGTAGCCGCCGAAGCGGAGGTACTTGATCAGGAAGAGGTTGTTGCCGGAGAGCGCGTCGAAGTCCCAGTTGCCGCTCGGAAGCGGCACCTGACGCTGCCAGCCGGCGTCCGTCGCGATCACGACCGTCTGCGCGCCGTGCGGCGAGCGGAAGCCGACGGCGCGCGAGCCGTTCTGCGAGACGCCCGCGAAGCGCATCGTCCACGGCAGCGTCGCAGTCCCCGTCTTCACGCCGGTGCGAAGGTCGTACCAGGCGAGCGTCTTGCCGGCCGAGTGCACAAGCGCATGTCCGCCGACGAAGCCGCCGGGGACGGCGAAGCGCATCTGACCGGAGCGGAGATCGACCACGTGGACGGCGCCGAGCGCCGAGCTGCGGTAGCCGAGCAACGTCGTACCTGCGACGTCGAACTGGCTGGGCGAGCAGTTGAGCGGCGAGCAGGCCGCGGCATGGGCGGCGCCCGGCACCAGCAGAACGACTGCGAAGACCGCCAGCACGAAGCGCGTCATGAGGCAGATACGGCCCGCGGACCCCGCGAGGTCCCGCATCCGTATGGACCTCGTGGGACCCGACCGTCGTAGAGTCGATGGGTGGCGGAGCGCGCCTGGATCAAGGGTGCCCAGCAGGGGTCTGTCGCCGACCTCGAGCGGCTCTTCCGCGAGCACTGGCCGCGGGCGTTTCGTGCTGCGCGGCTCGTCACCGGCGACGCCGCTGCCGCCGAGGACATCGCGCAGGAAGCGTTCCTGGCCGCTGTGCGCAACCTCGACCGCTTCGACCGCCGTCGCCCGTTCGCGCCTTGGCTCCACCGCATTGTCGTCAACCGCGCGATCGACTGGACGCGGGCCCGCCGTCTGCGCGCCGAGGTCGAGCTCGGCGAGTATCTCCCTGCGGCGGCGGCGCCCGACCCGGGCGACGGGACGCTGGCGCGCATCGCCGAGCTGCCGGCCGAGCACCGCGCGGTCGTCGTCCTCCGCTACGTGCTCGAGTACACGCCCGGCGAGATCGCCGAGCTGCTCGACCTGCCTCGCGGCACTGTCAACTCGCGGCTGCGACGAGGTCTCGACCGCATGAAGGAAGGGGGCGAGTGAATCCCGAGGAGCGCACCTGGGAGGTCGTGCGCCTCGCGTTCGAGGAACGCACGCACGTGCCGCGCCGGCGCGGCCACGCGAAGACGGCAGTCGCGATCGCAATCGTCGTGCTCGCAGCCATCGTCGGCGCAACGCTCTCGCCGCCCGGCCACGCGGTGTTCGAACGCGTGCGCAAGGCAGTCGGCGTCGAGCACGCAGCGCCCGCGCTCTTCTCGCTCCCGGGCGGCGGCCGGCTGCTCGTCGTCTCGGGCGGGGAGGCCTGGCTCGTCGAGCCGGACGGCGCCCGGCGCAGTCTCGGCGCATACACCGACGCGGAGTGGTCGCCGCACGGTCTCTACGTCGTCGCGACGCGCGCGAACGAGATCGCCGCTCTCTCTCCGGAAGGGCAGGTCCGCTGGACGCTCGCGCGCCGCGCGCCGCGCGCGCCGCGCTGGGAGGGCACGCGCACCGACACGCGCATCGCCTACGACACAGCGGGAGGGCTGCGCGTCGTCGCCGGCGACGGCACGGGCGACCACCTGCTCGACGCGCACGGCGGTTCGGTTCCCGCGGCCTGGGACCCGGCCCGTCTGCACACGCTCGCCTACGTCTCCCTCGGCGTCGTCGAGCTCCGCCGCGACGACGGGAAGCTCGTGTGGCGGCGCCGGCTCTCGGTGACACCGACAGGTCTTGCGTGGTCGAGTGACGGGCGCTATCTCGCGGTGTTCTCCGCGGGACGCGTCGTCGTTCTCGCGGGCGCGACCGGTACGCCGCGCCGCACGATCGCGATGCTCGGCGCGCGGCTTGCGTCGGGTTCGTTCGCGCCGGGCTCGCACCGGCTCGCCGTGCGCGTCGAGCTGCACGGCCGCAGCCAGGTGCACGTCGTCGATCTCGATCGGCCGGGCCACGGCCAGCTCGTGCTCGCCGGCCCCGGAAGCTTCGGCGGCCTCGCCTGGTCGCCCGACGGGAGCTGGCTGCTCGTCAGCTGGCCTGCCGCGAACCAATGGGTCTTCCTGCACGGCACGCGCGCGCACGCCGTCGGCAACATCCGCGCGCAGTTCCCCGGCGCCGCGCAGATCGCCGGCCGCTGGTGCTGCCCGAGCGGCTAGCTACCGTTCGCGTCGATGCTGAAGGCAGGCGACCGGATCCCCACTGCGACGGTGCACCTCGGCCCGAACGAGCCGGTCACAATGTCCGAGCTCGTCGAGGACGGTCCGAAGCTGCTCGTCTTCTACCTCTTCGACTGGTCCGCGACCTGAACGAACGAGCTCGAGCTCCTGCGTGACAGGAGAGACGAGTTCGAAGCACTCGGTGTGCAGCCAGTCGGCATCTCGCGCGACTCGCCGTGGACGCACATCGCATGGACGCAGGCGCTCGACCTGAACTTCGGGCTGCTCTCGGACTTCAACGCCGAAGCCGTGCGCGCGTTCGACATCGCGTTCGAGTTCCGCGGCTTCCACGACGTCGCGCGCCGGACCGCGTTCCTCGTCGACCGCGGCGGCGTGATCCGCGCCGCGTGGGAGTACGAGCCGAGCGGGCTCCCCGACGTCGACGAATGGCTGGAGGCGGCGCGCGCCCTGAGCGGCGACGTCAGCCGATGAACCGGCAACGCCACGCGCCGTAGCCGCGGAAGAAGCGGCGGTGGCCCGAGAACACCGCCGTAAAGCTGCCCGCGAGGAATCGCCGGCCGGCGGTGACGATGCTCGCCGTTCCCTTCCGGTCGATGAACGTCGTCGTGCTGTGAAGACCGAACCCGCCGATCGCAGTGACGGTCGCGCGGCTGTAGCCACCGAGGCCGTGGTAGCGAGCGAGGGCCAGCTCGATCCGGAACTCGACACCGCTTCGATCCATGAACTCGCGGCTCTCGAACGCGAGGCCGCCCGCGGCGGTCCGCGTGCACGTGTCGCCGTCGCTGCCGGGAATCGGCAGATGCCCGGGCGAGGTCGTGAACGAGCCGACCAGACCGATGTGGCTGAACGGGCGCGCGAGGCACGCCTCGCCGGCGGGCCGCTGCAGAAGGAGATGCGCGCCGCCAAGCGAGCCCGTCTCCTGACGGACCTGCCCATTGCCGAGGCGATAGGCGAGCACGAGCGCGTCGCTGCTCGCCGTCGTCCCCGTGGCAGCAGCTGCGCATGAGACAAGCTGGTAGGACAGCTTCACCGCGGCCTCGCCGTGCGCCGGCAGCGTCAGTGGACGAGTCGATGTCGGACTGCTCGGCCACACGCATGCGATCGAGCCGGTGCAGGGCTTGTAGGTGGAGAAACCAGCCCGCGTCTGCCGCACAAGGCTTTGCGCCGGCTCCGGCGTCCGCGCCGCAATCAGCGTGACCGGGTGCGCGGAGCGGTTGCGCACGAGGACGGCGACCCAGAACGTGCCGCCGGCGATGAAGCGCACGGACGTCCCGCTCGGGCCGCCGCCCGCGAGCGGGTACCCGCTTGAGCTCACCGTGCCGAGCACGGCAAGCGGCCCCGTACCGGCGGACGGCACCGACGCGCCGCCGAGAGCGATCGCTGCGACCCCGACCGCCGCGAGGCGCGTCATCGGCGCACCCCGTGAGGAAGCTGGGGCGCGGGGTCGCCGCTCGAGT
>DATAUN010000150.1:0-32871 GCA_036268235.1 Gaiellaceae bacterium | reverse complement strand
TGACCGCGCGCGCGGGCGCGCTCTGCGAGCACCGCGATGTTCCCGCGATCGGCGTAGATGTTCAGGTAGTCCGGGTACAGGTGCCCGACGCGAATCCTCATGCGGCATCTTCCCAGTAGTTCGCCACGTGGCCGCGCGCGGCGACGATACGGCGCAGCGCGAGCATCGCGGTGTATGTCGGCAGCAGCGTCAGCTCGCCGCCCGGAGGCGTCAGCTCGAGCCCCCGATCGAGGGCGTCGGCGAGCGAGGGGACGACCTCGATCCGCTCGCGCGCGAGCCCGCCGTACGCAAAGCGGAGCGCGAGCTCCGCCGCGCGGGTCCCGGTCGTGACGAGCCGGTCGAGGCCGTCGATCAGCGGCTCGAAGTCGACGTCCCAGATCCACGAGACGTCGCGGCCGTCGGCGATCGCGTCGTTGAGGGCGATCACAGCTACGGGCGGGGCGCCACCTTCGACGAGCGTCCGAACAGCCTCGTTCGCCCCGGCAGGATTCTTGATCAGCAGCATCAGCAGGCGCCGGTCGCCGACCGGGATGCGCTCGAAGCGGCCGAACGCGGCCGAGAAACGGCCGAGACCTGCGCGCACGTCATCGAGCGGCGCGCCGAGCGCGAGCGTCAGCGCCGCCGCGCCGACCGCGTTGTAGACGTTGTAGAGCCCCGGCAGCGCGAGCTCGATGCGTGTCTCGCCCTCGGACGCTGCGAGTGTGAACGACGCGCCGTCCAGACCGTGCAGCTCGACGTCCCGAGCGACGACGTCGAGTGGGGGACGGGCATGGCCGCAGTTCGGGCAGCGGTAGTCGCCGAGATGGCCGACGTACGCGGCGGCGTAGTCATACGGCGTGCCGCAGCGGAGGCAGTGCGTGGAGTCGGCGGCGTGCTGGAGCGCCGGGCGCGCGACCCGGGGATCGTCCACGCCGAAGATTCGGCCGCCCTCGCGTGCCAGATCGCCGACCTGGGGGTCGTCGCCGTTCACGACGAGTAGCGCCTCGGGCAGCGATGCGACCGTCTTGCGCCACCGCGCGGCGACGATCTCGAGCTCGCCGTAGCGATCGAGCTGGTCCCGGAACAGGTTGCCGAGGAGCATCGCCTTCGGCTCGAGCCGGCGCGCGATCTCGGGCAGCGCGCCCTCGTCGACCTCGAACACACCCAGTTCGGCATCCCTCGTTCGGAGGAGTGCCGACGCCACACCCGACACGAGGTTTGCGCCCGAGCCGTTGTGCAGCACGCGCACGCTCGGGCGCAGGATTTCCGCCACCATCGCTGTGCTCGTGGTCTTTCCGTTCGTGGCAGAGACGAGCGCCGAGCCCTGCGGCAGCCGTCGCGCCAGCAGGTCGATCGCCCCGGGATCGAGCTTCCAGAGCAGCTTCCCCGGCAAGGTGGTGCCGCCGCCGCGCCCCGCGAGCCGCGACAACGCGCCCGCCGTGCGCACGACAGCTGACTCCAGCGCGAGCGGGATCGGCGGGCGCATCGAGGAGACGGTACCCCGCCCTTCCCCCAAAGGAGTGAACTTTCGCGGCTCACCCTTCGGGGGGAAGGCCGTCACCCGTTGTGTCCGCATAGTTCGACGCGTTCGGGCAAAGCCTTGCGGCACGTTGGCCTTGCCCGGTATCCGAGGGTTTTTCTGCGGCCCGTCCTAGCGGGCGGAAAAAGGAGAGTGAATGTCACAGCTGAACGAGCGCGGTGCGAGGAGTGAGCGCGGTAGCGCACTCTGGGGCACCGGCGGTCGAGGCGGAGACCGCTCGAGCGTTCTCTGGGGCAAGGGTGGCCGCGGTGCGGTCGTCCTGTGTGTCCTGGTGTGCGCGCTCGCAGCGCCGCTCGCGGCCACCGCGAGCTACCAGAAGCTCGCGCCGACCTGGAACCACGGCTCGGCGCCGGCTTCCCCGACCGCACCGGCGACGACCGGTTCGAGCGCTTCGGTGCCGAACGCGTCGTCCGGATCGGACACGACCAACTACGTGGCGCCTCAGCTGCTCAGCCAGGCGACGAGCACCCCGGCCAAGCTGATCAACGTGATCATCATGGCGAGCGGCGGGTTCTCGGACGCGCAGGACGTCGAGCAGTGGATCGCGAACTTCGATCCGAATCACGTCTCGGACAACGGAGACCTGAACCTCGTCGGCGGTGTGGCGCTTTCGCTGCCGGCCGACCTGGTGACGAAGCTCCAGGGCGTCCAGGGGCTCACGGTCATCCCGGACTCGCCGGTTCAGCTGTCGGGCGGCATCGCGCCGGCCCCGACGCAGCAGGCCGCGACGTATCCGACGTCGTCCCAGCTCTGGCCGTATGTCTCGGGCAACGCGGCGATGTGGCTCGGCGACCAGTTCCTGTACAGCAACAAGCTGCCGGCGATCGCTGTCGTCGACTCGGGGATCGAGAACCGGGCGGACTTCGGCAACCGCATCGAGGCGAACGTCAACCTCTCGACGATCTCGGGCAACTCGGACCTGAGCGACGATGACGGGCACGGCACGTTCGTCGCGGGCATCGCGGCGGGCAACGCCCCCGGGCTCGCGGGCGCCGCGCCGGGAGCACCGATCGTCTCGATCAAGGTGATGAACTCGCAGGGCCAGGCGCTGACGTCAGACGTCATCCAGGCCTGCCAGTGGATCCTCGATCACAAGGCGCAGTACAACATCCGTGTCGCGAACTTCTCGCTGCACTCGAGCTACAGCACCAACTTCTGGCGCGATCCGCTCGATCAGGCAGTCGAGAAGCTCTGGTTCAACGGCGTCACCGTCGTGGCTGCTGCCGGCAACTACGGCATCAGCAACACGCAGCCCTCCGGCGTGCTCTACTCGCCGGGCGACGACCCGTTCGTGATCACCGTCGGCGCACTCGACCTCAACGGCACCGCGAAGTCGAACGACGACCAGGTCGCACCGTGGTCTTCCTGGGGCTACACGCCGGACGGCTTCGCGAAGCCGGAGATCTCGGCCCCCGGCCGCTACATGGTCGGCCCGATCCCGGCCGGTTCGACGATCACGCAGGAGAAGGCGTCGAACATGGTCGGTGCGAACGACATCCAGCTGTCGGGCACGTCCTTCGCGGCTCCGGTCGTGTCGGGCACCGTCGCCGAGCTTCTGGCTCGGCACCCGAGCTGGACGCCGGACCAGGTCAAGGGCGCGCTGATGAAGAGCGCCCGCCAGATCAGCAACGTGGGCAACCCGCTGGCCGCCGGCCTCGGTGAGCTCACCGTGACCCGCGCCGCCGCGGCTCAGAGCGTGCCGAACGGCAACCTCGGGCTCGACCGGTTCGTCAAGAACGGCCTGGTCGGCACCACGGGCCTGGCGTTCGACGCGATGAGCTGGGTCAGCGCAGTCCAGTCCGACATGTCCTGGAACTCGATGTCCTGGGCCGACCAGTCCTGGAGCGACATGTCCTGGGCCGATCAGTCCTGGAGCGACATGTCCTGGGCCGACCAGTCCTGGAGCGACATGTCCTGGACTGACATGTCCTGGGCTGACATGTCCTGGGCAGATATGTCCCAGGAGGACGCTGCCCTCGGTGACAGCATCGACGGCTCCGACGGCTACGTGGCGACGCCCGACCAGTTCGACGCGGCGGTCAGCGATCCGGACCAGGTCCAGGTCGACGATCTCCCGGCGGATGTCACGGCGCTCGTCACCCCGACGGCGACCGACCCGACGACGTGCGATCCGACGACGGACTCGTCCGACGGCTCGGCGAGCAGCGACGGCAGCGAGGCGTCGTGCGACCCGGCGGCGACGACCGATCCGACCGACGGCTCGGCGACGACCGGCGACGGCTCCACCTCGGCGGATCCGTCCGACGGCTCCACCTCGAGCGATCCCTCGGGCTCGAGCGACCCGTCCGACGGCACGACCTCCGATGATCCGTCGGACACGTCTTCCTCGAGCGATGGCTCGACGGGCGACGGCGGCTCCAGCGACTCGGGCGACTCGTCCGGCTCGTAGCGCGAGAACTGACAGCACGACCCATGGAGAGGGCCCGCGCGAGCGGGCCCTCTCTGTCGGTCCGTCACCCGGACGGGGGAACTCGTTCTGGCCCCTCGAATGGGGGATGACCTCGTGCACCAGAACGCCGTAACTACACGTGTGAGCTGCGGCCCGCGCGACGGCGCGGAAGGAGTGGGTGCATGAGCGCGATTCCGGGCGACCTGAGGCTCGAGACACAGACGAACGATCCGCCGCGGCGCGAGCGCGTTTTGCCGCCGGCGGCCGCCGCATACGGCATCGCGGTCGGCGTCGCCGCGATCTGTGCTGCGCTGCCATTCCTGTTCCGGCTCGGCTCACAGCACTCCAACTGGCCGCTGTTCACGTTCCTGGCGCTCGGCGCCGCGGCGACCCACACGTACACCGTCCGTACGGCGCGCGATTCGGCCTTCCACACCTCGTGGGTCTTCCTGATCCCGGGCGCCTTGATGTTGCCGCCGGACATGGTGGCGCTCCTCGGCGTCGTCATGCACATCCCGGAGTGGCTGAAGGAGCGCTACGCCTGGTACATCCAGTCGTTCAACATCTGCAACTACACGATCGGGAACCTCCTGACGTGGGGGGCAGCCGACCTCATCATTCGGCACTCGAGCGGTCTGATCGGAGGCGTCGACGTCCGCTGGGCGCTCGCGGGCGCGGTTGCCTGCATGGTCGCCGTCGCGTCGAACCACCTGATCCTCGCGCCGATGGTGACGCTCGCGCGCGGCCATTCGATCCGTGAGTCCGGCGTCTTCTCGTTCGAGAGCCTCTCAACCGACTTCATCGTCTGCACGCTCGGCGTCGCGTTCGCCGCGTTCTGGACTCTCAACCCGTGGCTGATCCCATTCGCGATTGCGCCGCTCCTGCTCATCCACCGCTCGCTCGCGATCCCACAGCTCCAGGCTGAGGCGCGCGTCGATCCGAAGACCGGTCTCTACAACGCGCGCCACTTCGCGTCCGTCATGCAAGAGGAGCTCGGCCGCGCCCAGCGGTTCCAGCGACCGCTGTCGCTGATCATGGCCGACCTCGACCTGCTGCGCGACATCAACAACAGCTACGGCCACCTCGCCGGCGACGCGGTCCTGCGCGGCATCGCCGACACGTTCCGCCAGCAGCTCCGGCACTACGACGTGCCGGCCCGGTTCGGCGGCGAGGAGTTCTCGATCCTGCTCCCGGAGACGCCGCCCGATCAGGCAATCGAGATCGCCGATCGGATCCGCCGGGCGGTCGCCGCGCGGCTCTTCGAGGTCGAGACGTCGAGCGAGCCGATCCGCGCCACCATCTCGATGGGCATCGCCTCGTACCCGCGCGACGGCGCGGACGCGAACGAGCTCGTCCACCAGGCGGACCTGGCCGTCTATCGCGCGAAGCTCCAGGGGCGTAACCGCGTCCTCGACGCGTCCGACGACGCGATCCTCGCGCAGCCGAGCAAGAGCCACGCGCGTCTCGTCTCACTGCCGGCCCCGCAGGACGAGCCGATCCGCGTGAACCAGCTGGCGGAAGCCGTGCCCGTCGTCGACCGGCGCCAGCTCTCGCGCCCGCACACACCGCCGGCGCCGCGCTTCTTCTCGGTCCCGCGTCGCCTCGCGCTGCTCGTCGGCTTCGTCGGCGCGCTCGGCACGGCCGCCGGGATCGTCGGCGCCATCTTCGGGCACTCGACGGACTACGTCGGGCTCGCCGTGATCCTTGGCCTCGTCGGGCTGGGAGAGGCGCTCTCGCTCGAGGTGGAGGAGACCGGCTCGATCTCGGTCAGCGCCGTCGGTGCGCTCACTGCGGCTGCGATCATCGGCCCGCGTGCTGCGCTTCCGCTCGCAATCACGATGTCGGCTGTCGCGTGGAGCGCGCGCCGCGCGAGCTTCCACCACAACCTCTTCAACGTCGGCATCATCTCGCTCGCGACGCTCGCGGCCACCGGCGTCTTCTCGCTCATGCACTTCTCCGGGCCGATCGGCACGGGCATCTTCGTCGCGTCCGGCCTCATCGCGGGCGCCGCCTACTTCATTGTCGACACCGCGCTCCTCTCGGTCGCAGTCGGGCTCGAGGGCAGAGAAAGCTTCGTCCGCATCTGGCGCGAGCGCTTTGCGTGGCTGACGCCGCACTACGTGACCTATGGCTTCATTGCCGCGGTCATCTACGAGGCGTACAAGTCGATCGGCGCGTGGGCAATCGTCGTGTTCGCACTGCCGCTCTTCCTGATGCGAAAGACGCAGGAGGCCTACCTCAAGCACACGCAGCGCTCGGCGACGAAGCTACGCGCTGCCGCGGAGACGATCCAGAGCCAGAACGTCTCGCTCGAACAGGCGAACAAACTCTTGAAAGAACGGTCGACCGCCGCGATGGAGTCCCTGTCGGCGACGGTCGACGCGCGCGACGCCTACACCGCGGGTCATTCGCGGCGGGTGCAGCAACTCGCGCTCGCGATCGGCCGCGAGCTTGCGCTGTCACAGGCGGAGCTCGAGCTCCTCGGTCATGCCGCGCTCTTCCACGACATCGGCAAGCTCGGCATCCCGGACGCGATCCTGCTGAAGCCCGGCCCGCTGACCGACGACGAGTGGGTGATCATGGCGAGCCACGCCGAGGAAGGCGCGTCGATCATCAACCGGCTCGGGTTCCTGAGCGACGCTGTGCCGGCGATCCGCCATCACCACGAGCGGTTCGACGGCGTGGGGTATCCGGACGGCCTCGCCGGCGAGGACATCCCGCTCGGCGCCCGCATCATCCACGTGGCGGACGCGTTCGACTCGATGCTGACGACGCGCGTCTACCGCCCGGCCCGGCCGGCGCAGGACGCGCTCGACGAGCTTCATCACAACGCAGGCACACAGTTTTGCCCGCGCTGCGTCGGCGCGCTGCAGGCGGTCGTCGCGACCGAGCTCGACGCCGTCGCGCTGGTCGACTGAGCGCCCGTCCGTTCGGGCGTACTTGCGCTTTCTCCGGTTCGCTCTACCATTCTTGTATGGCGCGGAAGCCGTACCGGGCCGTCGAGCGGATCGACCCGGAGGCGCTCGCGGAGTTCCGGGCCGGCATCCGCAGGCGCTACACCGACGAGCAGATCCTCGAGGCGCTGCGCGCGTCGGCGAAGCGGCTCGGGCGGTCGCCCACGATGAAGGAGTTCGCCGCCGACCCGGACGCCGGAATGCACCCGCAGACGGTGATCGAGCACTTCGGGACGTGGAACGCGGCGAAGCGTGCCGCGGGGTTGATGCCGCGCCGCTTTGCCACCCGTGAGGAGCTCGTCGCGCAGCTGCGCAGCCTCGGGGAGGAGCTCGGCCGCACGCCGACCGCCCAGGACATCCGCTCGAAGCGCGGGACGATGCCGTCGGCGTCGCTCTACTGGCACACGTTCGGCTCGCTGTCGACGGCGCTGCGCGAGGCGGGCTTCGACGTCGCGGTCGGCGAGGAGCGGCTCGAGCGGGCGATCGAGCAGGGCGCGACGCTCGCCCGGAGTCTCGGCCGGCTGCCCAAGTTCGGCGACTGGCAGGTGGCCCGCCGCGCCGATACATCGCTTCTGACCGAGTGGCAGGTCTACCGGCTGTTCGACGCGCGCCGCGGGGCGTGGGCGACGTTCCAGTACCTCGTGCGCGAGCGGCTGCTCGACGAGGGCGCCTCGGTCGAGGCCGACGGCTCCGTCGCCGCCTGAGTGCTCACGAGGAACGTGGATCGGTCGCGCGTGCGATCGACTCCGCCTCGCCTGCACGCTTGCGCACGACGGTGAATCGCGAGGATCGCTCGACGACGTCTTCGACGTCGGGCAGTTCGTGCCCGTCTCTGATCAAGAACAGGGCAGGCTCCGACCGGACACGCTCGTAGTCGGTGAGCGGCACGGTGAGCTGTACGACGCAGTCCATGTCGCCGCACTCACAGACGATGTGGAGCATGCCGTCGCTGACCTGGGCCATCCCGCGGCTCAGCCCTTCGATCTCCTCGTTGACCGCCCGGAAGACCGCCTCGTTCTGTCCGACTCTGCGCGTCCGCTCATCCATGAGGAGTCCCCTCTCGATCCCTCTCCTCGGCGATCTCGCCTGCGCGGCCGACTTTGTCGAGCACGACGTAGTCGGGAAACTCCGCGACGAGAACAGCAGCCCCGGCGTCCAGAGAGATCGTCTGGTGGCCGGGCGCCCCGAAGAAGCGGCGTGGGTTGCGACGCAGGCCGCGGTAGGTATCGAGCGTCAACTGCACGACGGTGACGCAGCCGGGGTCGGGGCACTCGCAGACGAACGGCACGAGCCCGTCGAGGCTCATCCCGCCGGCCGCCTGCCCGATGCGCTCGTTCGCATCGCGGAACGTCGACTGGTTGAGCGCGATTCGCTCCTGGGTCAGGGCATGGGTGGTCATCGGCCCTACGTATCCACGGGCCGAGCTGCTGAATCAACGTTAGGGTCGCGCGGTGTCGATCGAATCCGAGGCAGATGCCGCCGGCCTGGCTGCAGCCGGCCGCGTCGTTGCGGAAGCGCTCGCCCGAATGAAGCGCGCGGTGCGCGCCGGAGTGACCACGCGTGAGTTGGATGAGATCGGCGCGACGGTGTTCGCCCGGCACGGCGCGCGCTCTGCACCGCAGCTCACATACGACTTTCCCGGCACGAACTGCATCAGCGTCAACGACGAGGCGGTGCACGGCGTCCCGTCGAGCAGGGCACTTCGCGACGGCGACCTGGTCAAGCTCGATGTGACGGCGGAGCTCGGCGGCTACATGGCCGACGCGGCGATCTCGGTCCCGGTTGGCGCGCCGACGCCACTTGCGGTGTCGCTCGTCGCGGCGGCAGGACGGGCGCTCGTGCGAGCCCTGGCAGTCGTGGCGCCCGGCCGCCGTATCAACGAGATCGGCCGCGCGGTCGAGCGCGAGGTTCACGGTGCCGGGTACCAGGTACTCACGTCGCTAGGCGGCCACGGCATCGGCCGGACGATCCACGAGGCGCCGCACGTGCCGAACTACTACGACGCGGCGGATGACACCGTTCTTACCGAGGGCCTGGTGATCACGATCGAGCCGATCATCGCGGCAACGACATCGCGCGTTCGTGGCCCCGGTCGGGACGGCTGGGCTATCTCCACCGCGGACGGATCGTTGTCGGCGCACGTCGAGCACACGATCGTCGTGCGACGTCGTGGCGCCGAGATCCTGACCGCTGCCTAGGCCGCCGCGGCCAGCGCCGCGAGGCGCGTCAGGCAATGCTCCCGCTCACCGGGGGCGCGCACGGCGGGGAGCGGATCTGTCTCGTAGTACTCGAGATCGGGCCGGAAGCGCTCGCGGCGGACGATCTCGCCGTTCCGAAGTGCGAACCAGGTGCCTTCCCGCACTTCGCGCTTGCGCATCCGCAGCGCGCAGTAGTCGCCGACAACCTCCAGCGCCAGCTTCGTCGACGCGAAGAAGACTCCGTCGCGGCTCTCGCCGATCCAGAGCGGCCGGCCGCTGCCACGCGCGAGGAAGACAATGCCCGGCTCGCGCTCGTCGAGCCAGCCGGTTGCCATCGCGCCGCGCAGCCGCTCGAGCGCGCGGGCGTCGTTTCGGGAATGCGCGGCGAGCGCGAAGATCGCCTCCGAGTCCACGGTCATACGCGGCTCGGCGCGTGCGCAGGAGTGGGGGGCGAGCAGCTCGTCGTCGTTCGTGATGATCCCGTTGTGGATCCCGATCACCGGCCCGTGGCGGACCGGGTGGTTGTTGGCGGCGATCGACGGGTGGCCCTTGGTGTAGTCGCGGACATGCACGAGGAGCTCCGTGGCGGCGTCCGGGACGGCGACGCGCTCGAGGAGCTGCGAGGCGGGTGTTCGCTGCTTCACGACCGTGGCGTAGGCCTCGGGAGCGCCCCGATACGCGTACCCGACGGCGTCCGCGCCCCGCTCGGCGATCGCTGCGAGAAGCGCCTGGGCGGCCAGCGTCCGATCCACGCCGGAGCGCGAGCGAAGGCTGTATCCCGCAATGCCGCACATAAGTCGATCCTATGGACGTAGACGGACAGGGCGCCGGATTGTTGCTCGGCGCCTAGCTTCTTTACATCTCAAGGTCGGCCTTCCTGCCGCCGATAGAGCCTGGGATGGAGCCAGCGCTTCCAGAGGCGTCGCTGGAGGTCGAGACTCTCGACCCCGCACTCGAGCTGCTCCCGCAGCTCGACGAGCCCGATGCCGAAGTCGAGGAGGACGAGCCGGACAACGCGTTCCTGAGCGAGGACGAGCGGCTCCAGAGCGCCGATCCGCTGAAGCTGTACGTCCGCCAGATCGGCGACGGACGGCTGCTGAACGTGCAGGAGGAGCGCGAGCTCGCCCGGCGGAAGGATCTGGGCGACGAGCGCGCGAAGCGGCGGCTGATCGAGTGCAACCTCCGCCTCGTCATGTCGATCACGCGCAACTACACGAAGGCCGGCGTGCCGCTCCTCGACCTCATCCAGGAGGGCAACCTCGGCCTGATTCGCGCGGTCGAGAAGTTCGACTACAAGATGGGCTACAAGCTTTCGACGTACGCGACCTGGTGGATCCGGCAAGCCGTCACACGCGCGCTCGCCGACCAGGGGCGGACGATCCGCCTCCCGGTTCACGTCGCCGAGCAGGTGCGGCGGGTGCAGCGCTCACGGCGTCAGCTCGCGCAGAAGTTGAACCGCGACCCGTCGGCCGAGGAGATCGCGAAGGACTCGGGCTTTCCGCTCGAGCGCGTCGAGCAGTTGTTCGACCTCGTCGAGGATCCGGTCTCGCTCGAGACGCCGGTGGGGGACGGGGAGAGCATGGTCGCCGACCTGATCGAGGACGAGAAGTCGGAGTCGCCGTCCAGCGCCACCGACGATCACGCCCGCACGGCCGAGCTGTCGGCGGCGATCGAGCGCCTGAACCCGCGGATGAAGCACGTCGTGCTGCGCCGCTTCGGCCTCGACGGCGAGGCGCCGCAGACGCTCGAAGAGGTCGGCAACGATCTCGGCATCACGCGGGAGCGCGTGCGCCAGCTAGAGACGCGGGCCCTGCGCGAGCTGCGCATGGTCGCGCCCAGCCTGCAGCTCTACCTGCAGAGCTGACGCCTCAGTTCGTGTAGGCGATTGCCTCCATCTCGTGGAGCGTCGAGAGCCGCTTCAGCGCTTCGACCTCGATCTGCCGGACGCGCTCGCGGGTCAGCCCGAGCCGGCGGCCGATCTCCTCGAGTGTCTTCGGGTCGGCGTCCTCGAGCCCGTAGCGAAGGACAACCACGGCGCGGTGGCGCTCGGGAAGCGCGCGGAGCGCCGTCGCGAGCGTCTGCGAACGGAGCGAGTCCTCGACCTGCTCGTCGGGCAGCGGGCCGTCACCGGGCACGAAGTCGCCGAGGACGGCGTCGTCAGCCTCGCCGACCGGTGCGTCGAGCGAGGTGGAGGCGCGCGCCGCGGCCTTCACTTCCTTTGCCTGCTGGAGCGGCAGGTTCGCCTCGTCGGCGATCTCCTCGAGCGTCGGCTCGCGGCCGAGGACCGCCCAGAGCGACCGCTCGGCGCGGTTCATCTTCTGCATCCGCTCGACGATGTGGACGGGCATGCGGATCGTGCGCGCCTTGTCGGCGAGCGCGCGCGCGACCGCCTGGCGGATCCACCAGGTCGCATACGTGGAGAACTTGTAGCCGCGGCGCCAGTCGAACTTCTCGACGGCGCGGATCAGGCCGAGCGTGCCTTCCTGGATCAGGTCGAGGAACGGCAGCCCCTGGTTGCGGTAGTTCTTGGCGATCGAGACGACGAGGCGGAGGTTCGACTGGATCATCCGCTGCTTGGCGAGCAGGTCGCCACTCTCGATCTTCTTGGCGAGCTCGACCTCCTGCGCGGCCGTCAGAAGCGGATGCCGGCCGGCCTCGCGCAGGAAGAGCTGCAGTGCGTCCGTCGTCGTCTCCCAGGAGATCGGCAGCGGCTGGGGCTCGGGCTGTGGCGGCGCCTTGACCTCGCCGTCCTCGCCGAGGTCGTTGACGACGTCGATCTGGCGCGTCTCGAGCTCGCGGTAGACGAGGTCGATCTCGAGCGCGTCCGGCTGCAGCGGCTCGAGCACTTCGTTCAGCTCGGATTGCAGCAGTGAGCCGCGCTCCTCGGAGCCCTCGATCAGTTGGCGCAGGTCGTCGCTCAGGACGAGGATGTCGGTCTCGACCGCCACTCGGAGGCTTCCTAGCCGCTTCCCGGTGCGTCCAAACCCCGAATCGCCAGGCGCCACGTCTCTGCACGCAAGTGAACGTTATGTTGAGCTGGCGTTCGGACGTGTCCGAAACGGCCCAGCCCAACGCCCCTACTCGGGCGTCGTCGGGGCAGCGGCGCGGCCGGCGCTCAGAAAACGCCAGGCGTAGACGGCCCCGGCGATGATCAGCGCAGCACCCGGAACGATCAGGCCGCTTCCGGCGAGCACGAGGCCGACGAGTTCCATGACGCCGACCTGGATCAGCTTGCGGCGGTGCGTGCGCAGGCGCGTCATCCGGTTCGAGCATATGTCACCGAACCGACTCTGACCAGCTTCGACGATCCACAGGCTTGTCCCCAGGAGCTCGCAAAAGCCGTGGAAATGTGGATGAAATGCTGTGCGCAAAATGCGGCAATTCTGTGTCGGACAGGTCTTGCCAGGCCCTGGCCGAGCGCCTAGATTTCCCCTTGCACCGAGCACGGAGCGCGAGTAGGTCGAAGCCGCTCCCGAGGGCCGTAGGCGGAAGCCGAAGGTTCACGGGGAAGGTGGACAAAAGCGCAACCGGCTCGGTGAATTTTTTTGGTCCGACTCCTTTTGATCGCACGGCATGAATCGCACTTCGGTGCGGTCCAAACAGAAGTTCGTGCAAATTGCGCGAAACCCCCTCGGCCACCCCTTGCACGTCGCCTCCGCACCCCCTAAGTTTCCTCTTGCACCGAGCACGGAGCGCGAGTAGGTCGAAGCCGCTCCCGAGGGCCGTAGGCGGAAGCCGAAGGTTCACGGGGAAGGTGGACAAAAGCGCAACCGGCTCGGTGAATTTTTTTTGGTCCCGTACTCACGCTAGGATCGCGCCGATGCACCTGCGTCCCCCCTCCATCGCGCACGGCGTCACGTCGTTCCTGTGGGCCGTGTTCTTCGGCCTCTTCATCTGGATCGGCGGGAGCATGATCGGCTACGGCAGCGCCATCTCGTTCATGGTCGCGTGCGTCGCCGGCTTCCTGATCTTCGTCTTCGTGCGCGCCTACGGCGAAGACGACCCGCGCCGCCCCTGAGGGCCGACGAGCGCGGAAACGAGCAGGCGCGCCAGCTGGCCGCCGATCGCATCCTCGAGCCGCGTGAACGCGGCCGGACGCTCGTCCGGGACGGCGGAGCAGTGCACGAGAAGCAGGTCCGCTCCCCGAAGAGGCTGCGGCTTGAAGACTGACATGACCCGTCTCAGGTATCGGCGGTGGCGACTGCCGCGGGATCCCTGGCGGGAGGGAACGCCTTACTCAAGTCCCAGACGGCGGGCGTCGAAAGACCCCGACCAGAGCTCTGCGCGGAACTCCTCGATCGTCGCAGACGCGTCGCTCTCGAACACGTGCTCGACGACACCGACCTCGCGATCGTTGACGAACGGCACGTCGACGTGCGCGCGCGAGACGAGGTTCACCGACACCTTGCCGCACACCGGACAGCGCACCGCGAGCCCCACACGGTCGCCGGTCGCGGACGGCGCGAGCAGCGTGAACGCGGATGGGGTCACCGGCCGCGGCCGCTCCTCCGGCCAGCAGAAGAAGCTCCACGGCCATTCCCCCGCCTTGATCCGCGACGCCGCGAGCTCGCCGAGCTCGGCGCCGAGCGCCTCGAGCCGCGACGTCATCAGGTTGAGAAAGGACGTGCCGTCATGCAGACCGAGCGGCGCCCAGTCGAGGTCGTCGTGCGTGACGAGGCCTGGATGCTCACGGCCGCAGCCACACTCGAACTCGACGCGAAACACGGCAGGGCTGTGCGCGCCGGGCAGCTGCTCGATGCGGCGGAAGCGCGACAGACGGACGTGCGTCTCCCCGTGCACGGGGCACGCGAACGTGTAGCTCGTCGTCAGCGTGTCGTACATGAGTAGGTCTTACCCCACCCGTCGGACGAAAACGCTCAGTAGGTGATCAGCGCGTGCAGATCCAGGCCGTCGAGGCGCTCGCGGCCGCCGAGAAACGTCAGCTCGATGATGAAGCACGCGCCGACGACGACGCCGCCGAGCTGCTCCACGAGCCCCCTGATCGCCTCGACCGTCCCGCCGGTTGCGAGCACGTCGTCGTGGATGACGACGCGCGCACCGCTCGGGATCAGTTCCGGATGGAGCTCGAGCGAGTTCTCACCGTACTCGAGCACGTAGCTCGCACTGACCGTCTCCGGCGGCAGCTTGCCGGGCCGCCGCGCCGGCACGAAGCCGACGCCCGCCTCGACCGCGATCGCCGAGCCGATCCAGAAGCCGCGTGCCTCCGCGCCGAGCACGATGTCGACGTTCTTCGCCTTCACCCACGACGCGAGCTCACCGACGGTCTCGCGCAGCGTCGCCGGATCGGCGAGCAGCGGCGTGACGTCCTTGAAGCCGACGCCGGGTGTCGGAAAGTCCTGGACCTCCCTGACCTTCGCCTTGAGGTCGCTCATGACCCCGCTCCCGACGCCGGCAAAGCCGGCGCCTCCGCTCTTTGTGAGCCTCCGTCGAGCCTACGGCTCATTGCGCGACGTCCCGAAGCTCGCGCCAGAAGAGGAGTGCCGACAGCTCGCCGGCGAGCTCCCCGAGCTGCTGCAGGTCGCGTAGCGACTGCGAGCGGCGCTCGGGATTGCGGCCGCGCAGCGACGGCCCGATGAGCTGCTCGAGCAGCGAGGCCTGGCGGCCGGTCGCCGTGCGGAACGTGCGCAGGTTGCGCGGCGCGACGCCGTAGCGGGAAAGCTGGGCGCACGTCGCGGCGATGTCCGCGTCGGATTCGCGGTAGCGCTTCTCGCCACCGCTCCCGTGCGGCGCGAGCAGCCCAAAATCTTCGAGCTCCTTTGCGAGCTCGGGCGGGATGTCGGCGCGCTCGCAGAGCTCATTGAGCGTGATCGACTCCTCTTCGCCACCGAGCGTCGCCGGCTTGCGCCGCTTGCGCTCGGCGGAGCCGCGCGCATCGAGCTCGTCCTTGATCACGCGCAGCGGCAGGAACTCGTCGCGCTGGAGGCGCAGGATCTTCTCGAGCCGCTCGAGGTCGCCCTCGCTGAAGAGCCGGTAGCCGCCCTGCGTGCGCCGCGGCTGGAGCAGGCCTTCGTCCTCGAGGTAGCGGATCTTCGAGATCGAGATGTCCGGGAACTCGGGCGTGAGCCGCCGCACGACCTCGCCGATGCGGAGCAGGCGCTCGCGCTGCTGCGGTGCGGTCGACGTCATGCGATGAACGTCATCCGGTACTTGCCGACCTGCAGCTCGTCTCCCTCGCGGAGCGGCACGCGGTCGATGCGCTTGCGATTCACGAACGTGCCGTTGAGCGAGCCCTGGTCCTCAACGCTGAACTCGCCGTTCTCCTCGATCAGCACTGCGTGGTTGCGGGAGACGGTCACGTCGTCGAGGAAGATGTCGCAGTCGGGCGAGCGGCCGATGCGCGTGCGTTCGCCCGCGGGCCGGAAGCTCTCCCCCGCGCGGCCGCCGCCGGCGCGCACGACGAGCGCCGGCCCTTCGAGGCCGAAGTCTTCATGCTCCGCGAGGTCGTCGACGTCCTCCGGGGTCAGCGTTTGCGTCGTCTCGGCCGCCGGCTCGCTCTTCTGGAGCAGCGCGCCGCAGCGCGAGCAGTAGTTCGCGGACTCCGGATTCTGAAAGCCGCACTCGCTGCAGTACACCTGCGTCATGCAGGCGGCGCGCCCTTCCCCGTGAGGATCTGCGTGAGCCGGTCGATGTCGACCTGCTCGAGGACGCTCTTGCCGCCCGACTGCTGCAGCCGCGCAACGAGCTCCGCGCGGAGGATGTCGATCTTGCCGTGCAGCAGGCGGCGCCGGTAGCTCACCTCGCGCTCCTCGACTTCGAGGTCGTCGATCAGGTGCTTCAGCTCGTCGTCGGAGAGCGAGCCGAGATCAGGGAGCGGTTCCACGCGTGCCGCCTTTCGTCGTCGGGCGTCGGATGACAGGGATTCCAGCAGAGGCCGGCCAAACCGTCAACCTCAACTTAAGGGTTTTCAGCGCGTAGCGGGAATCTCCTCCCCCTCGATCACGCTCGTGACCAGGGTTCGGAGCTCGGTTTCCAGCTCTTCCGACTGCGCCGGCGTCTCACCTTCGGCATACAGGTGGATGATCGGCTCGTCGCCGTCGGGGAGCACCTGCACCCAGCCGCGCTCGTCGAAGATCTTGATCCCGTCGGTCGTGTCGATGTTGCCGTCGGCGTACCGTTCGTTGAGAACGCGCATCACCGTCCCCTTCAACGCCCACGGGCACTGCACCTGCCGGTGGACGAGTGTCGGCCGCGGCAGAGCGGCGACGAGCTGTGACAGCGGCTCCTCGACCGGCGCGAGCAGCTCGAGCAGCTTGCACAGCGACGCGATCGCATCGTAGGCAGGCAGGAAGCCCGGGAACACGTACCCGCCGCCGGGCGCGCCCGCGAAGAGCACGCCTTCCTGCGCGGCCGCGCGCGTCAGCTCCGGCAGCGAGGCGGGCGTGCGAATCACCTTCAGACGATCGCCGACCACCTCCTCGACCTGGCTCGTGGCCGTGATCGGCACGACGATCGACCCGCCGCCGTCACTCTGCTCGATCAAGCGCAGGTAGAGGAGTAGCGCCTGGTCGGGGCGGATCTCGCGGCCGGTCTCGTCGATCAGATAGATGCGCTCGGCGGAGCGGTCGAAGACGGCGCCGAAGTCGGCGTTGACCGCGGAGACGAGGCGCTGTGCCTGGTCCATCGTCTCGGCGATGCGGGTCGGGGTCGAGCCGGAGTCGGACTCGAACGCGTGCGAGGTGATCGCCTCGACGCCGAGCGGCCCGAGCACGAGCGGCAGGACGAAGCTGCCGGCCGAGTAGCCGTTGTCGACGACGATCCGGAACGCGCGCCGGCGAATCGTCTCTTCGTCCAGGTCGGCGAGCAGGTCATTCGCGTAGGACTCGCGTGCGCGCGCCGGGTACGTGATCGTGCCGACGTCCGTGAACGGGACGCGCCGCAGCTCCTGGCGCGTGAAGTGCTTTTCGACCTCGCGCTGCATCTCGGACGAGAGCGCGATGCCCGGACGCTCGAACAGCCTGATCTGCACCGCCTCCGGGTCGGTCGTCGATGCGCCGACGTGGAACGCGGCGTCGTAACCCTGCGTCTTCAGGAGATGCTTGCCGACCGGCGCCGGCAGCGTGCGGAGGTCGGCGACGTTCACGCCCGTCGAGTGGAGCCCCGAGATGAGCGCGCGCTTGATCATGCGATACGCAGGTGCGCTCTCGCGGCTCGCAACGACGCGCGCGCCGCGCTTCAGGGCCGTGCCGAGCGCGGCGCCGAACCGAAGCGCAATCTCAGGAGTCAGGTCGACGTTGACGAGACCGACGACGCCGTCCTGCGCGAAGACCCGCGTCGTGCCGCGCGACTCCCAGATGAGGCTCTCGTGGATCTGCGCGCCGTACTCGACTTCCTTGTACGGGTAGATGCGCACGCCCGGATAGATGACGGACTGGTCGCCGATCGTCACCTGGTCGCCGATCGCGACGCCTTCGTGGATGCGCGCATGCGGACGGATGTCGCAGTTGCGGCCGACGATCGCGCCCTCGACAACCGTGCTGCGGCCGATGTAGCACGACGCGTCGATCACCGACCGCGCGATTCGGCCGCGCTCGCGCAGCGTCGTCCCCGGACCGAGGACGGTGTACGGGCCGACAGACGCCTCGGGCGAGATTCGCGCGTAGTTGCCGATGAACGCCGGGCCTTCGACGCCTTCCACGTCGTCGATCTCGACGCCCTCGCCGATCCACACGTCGCCGCGGATCTTCAGACCGCCGACGTTCAGGTTCACCTTCTCGTCGAGCGCGTCGAAGTTCGCCTGCCGGTACTGGTCGAGGTTGCCGATGTCCTGCCAGTAGCCCTCGCACACGTAGCCGTAGATCGGCCGGCCCATCTCGAGGAGCAAAGGGAACAGCTCCTTCGAAAAGTCGAACGGCCGGTCTGTCGGCACGTGCTTCAGCACCTCCGGCTCGAGCACGTAGATCCCCGTGTTGATGGTGTCGGAGAACACCTGCCCCCATGACGGCTTCTCGAGGAAGCGCTCGACCTTGCCGTCCTCGTCGGTGACGACGATCCCGAACTCGAGCGGGTTCTCGACGGACTTGAGCCCGATCGTCACCGCGGCGCCCTTCTCCTGATGGAACTCGACGATCTTCTTCAGGTCGATGTCGCAGAGCGCGTCGCCGGAGATCACGAGGAACGTGTCGTCGAGCGCGTCGCTTGCGAGCCGCACGGAGCCGGCGGTGCCGAGCGGGCTCTCCTCGACCGAGTACTGGATGTCGATGCCGAGGTTCGTCCCGTCGCCGAAGTACGAGCGGATCGCCTGCGGCAGGAATGCGACGGTCACGACGACGTCTTCGAAGCCGTGCAGCCGGAGCAGCTCGAGGATGTGCTCCATGCACGGCTTGCCGACGATCGGCACCATCGGCTTCGGCTGGTTCGACGTCAGGGGACGCAGACGCGTGCCCTCCCCGCCCGCCATCACGACCGCCTTCACGCAAACGCCTCCCGTTTCGCCTTGACCACGTACTCGGCGAGCGCCAGGAAGGCGAGTGCCAAGCCCGTCCAGAAAATCCAGAGCGGCCAGTCCGACCCCTTGTGCGTAACCATCACGAACCCGAGCGCGGCATACAGCAGCCACGTAGCAGCCTTGCCGACGAAGTTCACCTGAAACGCATAGCCGCGCCCCATCACGATCGGTGTGCCGATGAGCGCGACGAGGTCGCGCGCGGGGATCAGGAGCGCCGCCCAGGGCAGCCGGTCCGCGTAGATCAGCAGGATCACGGCCGCGTCGATCATCAGCCGGTCGGCGAGCGGATCGGCGATCTTCCCGAAGGCGGACTCGACGTGCCAGAGGCGAGCGAGGAAGCCGTCGACCTGGTCGGTCACGCCGGCAATACCGAAGACGATCGCGGCGGGCCACGACCGGCCGCCCTGGCAGGTCGTGATCAGCGCGACGAAGACCGGGATCAGGGCGATCCGAAACAGGGTCAGAGCGTTCGGGATCCGGCTGCGCACCACACTGACAGGATATGCCCGTGCACATTCCCGGCTTCGTCGACGCGCATTGCCATGCGTTCCAGCGCGCGCTGCGCGGGCGAACGCACGGTGCGGACTTCTGGGCGTGGCGGGAGGAGATGCTCGCGCTGGCGGAGTCGCTGACCGTCGCGGAGATCCGGCGCGAGTACGTCGACGTCTATCGGGAGCTGCGCGACAACGGCTTCACGGCGGTCGGAGAGTTCCACTACCTCGGGCTCGACGAGGCGCGTGCGGCGGCCGAGGCCGCGGCCGAGGTGGGCATCGCGTTCGTGTGTCTCTACGCCTGCTACCTCCGCGGCGGGATCCCCCGCTTCAGGCAGGACTCCGTCGCCGACTACCTGCGCGAGCTCGAGTCGCTGCGCGCCGACGGGATCGCCGTCGGCGTCGCCCCCCACTCCGTCCGCGCCTGTCCGGCCGACGCGCTTCGGGAGCTCGGCCGGTACGCGGCCGGGCACGAGCTGCCACTGCACGTGCATGCCGACGAGCAGCCTCGCGAGATCGAGGAGTGCATCGCCGAGCACGGACGCCGGCCGATCGAGCTGCTCGACGAGACCGGCTGCCTCGGCCCGCACGCGACGGTCGTCCACGCGACGCATGCGAACGGACACGAGCTCGACCTGCTCGCCGCCGCCGGCACGCGCATCTGCGTCTGCCCGACCACGGAGGCGAACCTCGGCGACGGCTTCCTACCGGTCGCACGTGTCTGCCACCGTTCGATCGGTATGTGCATCGGCAGCGACTCGAACGTGCGCATCGATCCACTCGAGGAGCTGCGCGAGCTCGAGGGGATCGCGCGCCGTCAGACCGGCAAGCGGGGCGTCATCTCCGTCGACTCACTCCTCGGCTTCGGCTCCGACGAGGGCGCAGCCGCGCTCGGGCTCACCGCGTGGCCGGACGCCGAGGTCGACGTCGCGCATCAGCAGTTGCGCGGCGTCGACGAGGCATTCGTCTACGACGCTCTCTTGGCCGGCTGCACGGGCGACGTGTTCTTGAAGAGGCTCGCCCAGTAGAGCGTGCGGTTGAGGTACGAGAACTCGGCCGGCGCGCCGTGGAGCCCCCACGCGCCGTTGTACGAGAGGTAGCGGTACTCGCCGTGGCGCTTCGGTGCCGCCGCCGGTTCGATCTGCGTGCCCTCGTGCCACTCGTTGAACGACGTGATCGTCACTCTGTCCGCGCCGCTCGCAATCGCCATCTTCCACATCGAGTCGTACGTGCGGCCGTTTCGCCGTGACTTGACGCGCGTATCCCCGTCGCCGCGCTGAGCGTCGTAGCCCGGCCCGACCGACGGCGCGCACAGCAGGTGCTGCGCGTGCGCCTCGTTGCAGAAGCGCCGGAACATTCCGCCGCCGTACGTGACGATGTCGTAGGTGTAGACGCCGTCGAACCCGGCGGCCGCTGCGGCCCCGACGAGTGGCGTCTGCGCGAAGATCGTCACACCGCCGCCCGCATGCAGCAGTGGCTGCGCGAGCGCCCACTGCGCGACCGGCAGGTCAAGGGCCTGGTACACGTAGAACGTCTTGATGCCGTAGGACCTCTCCAGGTACGCGACGTCGGAGACGACGTCCGCGACGGTGCGTCCGGCGTACGGCTCGAGATGCGCCGCGACGGAGATCCCGTCGGCGCGCGCCTCCGAGACGACGAGCGGCATCCGGTGGTCCTCCGGCGAGCCCTGCCCCCACCACGACACGGCGATCTCGTCGATGCCGGCGGAGCGGATCTCCCCCATCTGCGCGGCGACGACGATCGCGTCCGACGACGAGTAGATGCCGCCGAGCGGGTAGTACGACGAGGCGATGTTGTCCGGCGGTGAGTGGCCGTCCTGTTCCCAGTGCTGGTAGGAGCCGTCGAACGCCGTCGTCCCGTACCAGGGGTAATAGAACGCCGAGACGTGGGTGCCGGCAGAGGCCGTCGCGGGCACCACGAGCGCGAGCAGGAGGCCGAGTAGAAGTCGCCGCATGACCGGGGAGTCGGGCGGATCATCTCGCAGCCGGCGGACGTGGACAATAGGCCGACCGGCTCATTCCGTTCTCCTACCGAGTCCCACCGCTTTGGGGGATCGGGCCGGCCGCCCGGCGGCCGATATCGCAGACCAGACAGGCAATGGCATCTGCGGCAAAACGGCGGCTCGGCGACATCTTCGTCGAGCGTGGGCTCATCAACGACGAGCAGCTGAACGAGGCACTCTCGGTTCAGCGCAACTCGGGCGCGAAGCTCGGCGAGGTCCTCGTCGAGCTCGGTTTCGTCACCCGTGTCGCGCTTGCGGGCGTGATCGCCGAGCAGTGGGACGAGGCCGGCGTCACGGCGCGCGGTCGTAGCACCGCCCAGACGCAGGCGCGGGTCACTGCGTTGGCGTCGAGCTCGGTCGTCGAGGTTGCCCTCCGCGAGCGGCTCGAGGCGCTGACCGCGGAGCTGGCGGTGCGCGACCAGCGCATCGCCCAGCAGGACGCAACGATCACCGCGCTGCTCGGACAGCTCGGCCCCGCTGCGGCCTAGTCTTCTTTGTTGGGCTTGGCCGGCGTCGGCGAGCGACGCTCGGTCTCGTCGTCGTGCGGCGGCTGCAGCTCATTCGCCTGCTCGTTCGTCTGCTGCGTGAGCTCCCGCCACTCGCGGTCGCCTTCCGTTGGCGTTCTCTCGTCGTCGGCCATGCCGACACCTTGTCCGTCAGACGGACGCGGTAATCGTGATGCCGCCGCGCGCTTTCTGGCGCAGCGTCACGTGCACGCGCGTGCCGTCGAGCTCGAGCGCCGCGGCGACTTCGTCGCGGATCTGCACGGCGAGCGCCTCGCAGAAGGCGCCCTGGTCGCGGAAGCGCGAAAGGTAGATCTTCAGCGACTTCGATTCGAGGCACAGCTCGCGCGGCTCGTAGGAGATCGTCGCGGTGTAGAAGTCCGGCTGGTTCGTGATCGGGCAGACGGCGGTCAGCTCGTCGCTCACCAGCTCCACGCGCTCGACGCCCGGGTTCGGGAACGTCTCGAGGCCCGCGTACGCGTCGCTGCCTGCGTGCCCAAGGGCGACGAACTCGTGCTCCACGCGCTCTAGTCTAGTTCCGTGCTGCGCGTCTACCTCGCCGGGCCGCCGTTCGCCGACGACTACCGCGTCCGTGCGTCGGAGCTCGCGCGCGCCGTCGGCTGGGAGCCGGTCGACCCGATGCGCCGCGACTTCCGCGGCCGCACCGAAGGCAACGAGACGGAGATCGTCGAAGGCGACCTCGCCGACATCGACGCATGCGACGCCGTCCTCGCGTCATTCACCGAGCCCGACGAGGGCACGGCGATGGAGGCGTGGTACGCGCACTCGCGCGGCATCCCCGTGGTCGCGTGGACCGGCGGCAGCTGGGCGCATCCGTGGACCGTGTATGTCTCGCGCTCGGTGCACGCGGAGCTCGAAGACGCTGTTCAGGCAGCCTGCAGCTCATAGGCCTCCACGCCGCGAAGCGCGTACGTGCCGCGCGCGAGCGTCTTGATGATCGGCGCGCGGGAGAGGTAGTAGCCGACCGTGTTGTGGTTCAGGCCGACCTTCTTCCCGAGCCGCACTGCCTGCGTGAAGTTGAGCGTCGGCCCGTGGTCGATGAACAAGGCGCTGAGCTGACGTTCGATCGGCGAGAGCTCGCGCTCGTCGAAGGTGCGATCGCTCGAGAGCGTTCCGCGCTTCAGATCGACGTCGAGCCACTGCAGGCCCTCGTACAAGCGGCAGAGGATCGGGGGCGGTAGCACGACCGGCCGGTACGAGCGCCGCAGCCCTTCGTCGGCGTCGACGAGCGTGAGCTGGCGGCCGACGGCGAGCATCTTCCGCAGGATCCCTTCCATCCGCCGGCGCGTGTTGGGGACGCGCAGACCGACCCACGACCGCTGGTCGTCGAGCCACACGACCTCGGGCGCGAGGCCGAGCAGTCGCCGCGCGCGGCCGGGCTCGACGCCCGAGAGCCGCGCCAGCTCGACGACCGAGACGGCGCCGCGGGCGGCAACAAGTCGGCGCGCGGTCTCTAGGATCGCGCGGGTCGGGTCGGGAGCGTCCGTCGCCGCGACGAGCCCGCGCCGCGTCGACAAGCTCGTCCGCCGCCCGAACACGTCCGCGGCGGTCAGAATCCCGGCCGGATCGAACGGCGCGCCGGAGATTCCACGCTCGAAGAGCGTGAGCGCGATCTGAGCCGAGGAGTCAGGCGCGCACGACTCGACGGTCGCGAGCGCGCGGTCGAGCGTCGGCAGGCGGTGGGTGGCATCCGCGTCACGGCGGACCCTCGACTCGAGCTGGCGAACGCGCTCGCGCGTGTAGCCGGTGGAGATGGCGGCCTCGTTGAGCGTCGACGGCCCGCGCCCGTCCCAGCCGAGCCGGGCTGCGACTGCGCTTGCCTGGCGGTCGCCAAAGCGCATGAAGAGAAGAGCGCCGGCCAGCTCGGACTCGAGCGTTCCGGCGGGTGCGGCAAGGATCTGCGGGTGCGACATACGACTGCCTCCTCGATCTGGCCCCGAAGGGCGCGGAATACGAACAGGCCTCTTCGCCCCGAACCGCGGCCTCTTCGCCGCCAGGTGGAGCCGCATCGTCGCGGTGCGCGCAAGAGGGACGTTAGCTGCGCGTGATTCGGTGCGGCAACAACGTGCGTATCGTCGCTAGGAGATCGCGACCGACTTGACGAACCAGTCGGACGCCGGCTCGTACCCGTTCTTCTGAAGCGAAGCCTGGAGCGCGGGATCAGTTTCCAGCGCGGGGACGATTGCGAGCACCGCGTTGGAGGCCGCGGCCCAATCGTCGAACAGCGGCACGTCGGCTGGATCGCGCATCTCCAAGGCGAGCGCTGTCAGGCCGCCGGGGTCGTACACCGGCGGCGCCGGACCGACCACCGGCTTCGTGGTCGGAACGTCACCCGGCTTCCCAGGGCGGGGCGAGACAGGATGGACCCACCACGACGCGCCGAGCGTGTAGCCCAACGCCGCGATCGCGTCCCGCTTCGGCGCGTCTCGGCGTGCCGAGAGCACCACCACCCTCGTCGCACCGCTTTCAACGGCGGCGGCCTCGATACCTCGGAGGAGCGCTGCGCCGACCGTCGGCCACTCGTCGGCCGACCTGACGAAGAAGTCGTCGACGAGCCACGACGGCTCCGAGTCGTCGTTGAACGGTGGCGGACCAACCCGGTGGCTTGCGATCGCGATGCCGGCAAGCGGTCCGTCGGCGTGCCGCACCGCGAGTGACGTGAACCCAGGATCCGCGATGCAGAAAGCGAGAAACGGCTCGTGCAGCTCGCGGGCGTTTGCCGCCACACGCCAGAACACGGGCGAGAACCGCTCGTATTCTGCGCGCTTCGCAACGGCCAGGTTCGCCGCCGCGGTCGCGTCATCGGTTGTGGCACGAACTACATCCAAGAACACGGAAACCCGCGTCTCTTCAGCGGGTCTCTCGAGTCGGGGCGCCGAGATTCGAACTCGGGACCTCTAGTCCCCCAGACTAGCGCGCTAACCAGGCTGCGCCACGCCCCGCGACGTGGGGCACGGTATCAAGGCCGCCGCTCACGCATCTGTCGCCAGGCTGTCTCCAGCCGGTAACCCACCCCCGCCCGCGGCGCTGGGAGGCTCGGCCCAGCACCACGTCACTCACTTAAAGGGGGAACGAATGTTGCGCACACGCGCACGCGCGGCGCTGCTCGGCCTCGCCGCACTCGCAGCGGTGGCCGGGATCATCGGCACGTCTGCGTCGGCCGGTGGGGGACCCGGCGACAAGACCGCGACGCCGATCAAGCACGTCGTAGTGATCTTCCAGGAGAACGTCTCGTACGACCACTACTTCGGCACCTATCCGCAGGCTGCGAACACGGACGGCTCGACATTCGCGGCAGCGCCGGGAACGCCGGCGGGCAACGGGCTCACGCCCACGCTGCTCGCGCACAATCCGAACGAGGCGAACCCGAAGAGGCTCGACAGCACCCCGACCGGCCAGATCACCTGCGACCAGGATCACAACTACAGCGACGAACAGCAGGCGTTCGACGGCGGGAAGATGGACCAGTTCGTCCAGAGCGTCGGCACCGACGGCGGCACACACGCACCCGGCGGCGGCTCGACCTCGGGCGGGCCGCTGTGCGACCCGAAGACCGTCATGGACTACTTCGACGGCAACGCCGTCACAGCGCTGTGGAACTACGCGCAGCACTACTCGATGAGCGACAACTCGTACGGAACGACCTTCGGGCCGTCGGCGCCGGGCGCCATCAACGTCGCCTCCGGTGACACAGGCGGCGTCGACACTGCGCACGAGGCGAACAGCCCGACCGTCGCGACGTCCACCAAGCCGGACGCCGACATCACACCGGACGGGATCGGCGGCTTCTCGCTGACGAGCGACGCGCAGCCGTACTACGACGACTGCTCGACACGCGACGCAGTCGCGCTCACCGGCAAGAACATCGGCGACGTGCTGAACACCGCCGGCATCTCCTGGGGCTGGTTCCAGGGCGGCTTCACGCCGACCACGTCGTTCGCGTCAGCGGCCGCCGCGTACGGCCCCGCCGGTCAGACGACTGCGCAGTTCATCCCGGACGAGTTCAACAAGAAGATCACTCCGCCGGCGAATGCGTCCGATCAGAACCTCTGCGACGCCGTGACTCCGGTGGGCGTCGCACTCGGTGAGACGGCGTCGACACACCAGTTCGGCTTCAAGGACGACTACATCGCCCACCACGAGCCGTTCCAGTTCTACGCGTCGACGGCGAACCCGCACCACCTTGCGCCGGCAAGCCTCTCGGCGATCGGAGCCGACACGCAGCACTACGTCGGGACCGTGCCGCAGTTCGACACCGCGAACCACAACTACGACACGAGCGACTTCGACAAGCTGGTCGCCGCAATCACTGCCGGTCAGCTGCCCGCGTCGGCACTGCCGGCTGTCACCTACCTGAAGGCGCCCGGCTACGAGGACGGCCACGCGGCCTACTCGGAACCGGCGGACGAGCAGGCGTTCGTCGTGAAGGAGATCAACGCGCTCGAGAAGACCTCGGACTGGTCGAGCACCGCGGTGATCATCAACTACGACGACTCCGACGGTTGGTACGACCACGCGTACAGCGGCATCACGAACCCGTCGCTGTCGGGAGCGGACAATCTGACGAACACGCACACCGGCGCGATCACGGCGTCGAACCCGACCTCGGGACAGTGCGGCGCTTCACCGCAGTCCTCCACTCCGCTCGCAAAGGAGCAGGGGCGCTGCGGGCTCGGCCCGCGCCTGCCGCTCGTCGTCGTCTCCCCATGCGCGCGGCAGAACGCGATCGACAGCAACCTCAGCGATCAGTCCTCGATCCTGAACTTCATCGAGTACAACTGGCACCTGCCGTCGATCGACGGCTCGTTCGACCAGGCGCTGAAGGCGCGGGACAAGCAGGAGGGCATCCCCTTCGACCTCGCCGGCCTGTTCGACTTCGACCACTGCAACGCACCGGCGCTGACGCTCGATTCCGCGTCCGGTCAGATCGACTTGAGGAACGCAAACCAGCCGCACCAGAACCTCAAGGGCGAGAACATCGCCGGAGCCCTCGCGACGAACGCGAACCTCTCCGGCTCGAACCTGGAGGACCTCTTCGCCGAGAACGCGAACCTCCAGGGCGCGAGCTTCCAGGCCGCCAACCTGAAGGATGCGGACTTCACCGCCGCGAGCCTCCAGGGCGCGAACCTGCAAGGCAGCAACCTCGACGGAGCCGACTTCCGGCACGCGAACCTCAGCGGCGCGCACCTCGGCGCGAACAACCTGAACGACGTGACGTGGTCGGACACGGTCTGCCCCGACGGATCGACCTCCACGGCCGACGGCGGCACCTGCACCGGGCACATCTGAGCAGGGCTCGGAGGGTGGGCGCACGTGCGCCCACCCTCCCGCTCGGGTCTTAGGCGACTCTTCGCAAGCGTCGCTACTTTGCCGGGATGAGACGGGCAGGCATGGCGGTCGGACTGGTGCTTATCGCTGCGTTCGCAGCCTCCGGCACGTCGCACGCGGCGACGCTGACCTACGGCGCAAACTCGACGATCACGCCGCAGGTGAGCTCGAACTGGTCGGGCTACGCGCTCGTCCCGCTCGACGACACGACGCCGCTGAGCTTCACCGACGCGACCGGCACCTGGGTGCAGCCCAAAGCGACGTGCACCGTCGGCCGCGCGTCGTCGGCTGCCTTCTGGGTCGGCATCGGCGGCTACGCCGAAGGCTCGAACTCGCTCGAACAGCTTGGGACAGGCGCCGATTGCGACGGCAACTCGGCCACGCCGACCTACTACGCCTGGTGGGAGCTCGTGCCGTCGGCGTCCGTGCAGATCCCGACCAAGGTGAAGCCGGGCGACACGATCACGGCGGCCGTGCTCGTGAACGGCCAGACGATCACCTTCTATATGCACGACGTGACGCGGAACTGGCGCTTCTCCAAGAAGGTCACGACGACGGAGCAGCTCGACACGACCTCCGCGGAATGGATCGCCGAGGCGCCCTCCGACTGCGGCTCGGCCGGCCGCTGCCGCGTCGTCCCCCTCACAAACTTCGGCACGATGGCGTTCTCAGGCATCGCCGCAACCGCGACCGGCCCGGCGGGGACGCCGCACTCCGGCACCCTCGTCGACCCAACGTGGGCGGCCGCGCCGATCGAGCTGATCAGCGGCGGGACCGGCAGCGGGTTCTTCGGCGGGCCCCCGAGCTCGGAGGCGGGCGTCGGCGCAGTCCCGGCCGACCCGAGCACCGACGGCCGGTCGTTCGCGGACTCGTTCGCGCGCAATCTGACGTCGCCGACCGGCTAACGCGTCGTCGCCGACCGGCTAACGCGTCGCACACCCGGGTAGGGGCAAAGTGGAACGGTGGGGCCCCTAACCCCCCAGTGGTCGCTTGCCGGGACCCCACCGGCCCACCGGATACGACGCCCCGGCCCGGCCAGAGTTAGGGGTCAGCCGTTCAGGCGTTTGTAAAGCCGGTCGACGAGATCGGGCATCGCCTCGAGCTTCTCGGTGATGACGCGCAGCCGATACTCGCGGAAGTGCTCAGGGTCGACGTCGAGCGAGCGCGCGAGCGTCTCCACGACGTCGCTCGAGGGAACCGGCCGGTTCCCGTGGACGAGGTGGTTCAGATAACCGGCGGAGAGCCCCGTCTTCGCGGCGAGGGCCCGGTAGGTCACCCCCAACTCGTTCATGAGGCGCTCGACCGCGGGGCCGAACGGCTCGGACGCGTACCTCCGCCGCTTCGCCATCTACCCGACTTCCTTGCCCAGGTCGGCAACGTTCACACGTCGCTCGGCGCCGGTGCGGCGATCGCGAACGTCGACCGCGCCGTCCTCGAGGCTCTTCTTTCCGGCAGTGATCCGGATCGGGATGCCGATCAGGTCGGCATCGGCGAACTTCTCCCCCGGACGTTGGTCGCGGTCGTCGAGCAGGACGTCCTTGCCTGCGGCCGAGAGCGCCTCGGCTGCCTGCTCGCCGATCTCCTCGGCGCCGGTCAGAACGACCACGTGCACGTCGTACGGCGCGACCGCCGCCGTCCAGATGATCCCCTTCTCGTCGTGGTTCTGCTCGACGACCGCAGCCATCGTGCGCGCGAGCCCGATGCCGTAGCAGCCCATGAGCACGGCGCGCTCCTTGCCGTCCTCGTCGAGGAAGCGCGCGTCGAGCGCCTCGGAGTACTTGGTCCCGAGCTTGAAGATGTGGCCGACTTCGATCGCCGTCGTGAACCGCAGCGCGCCGCCGCAGACCGGGCACCGGTCGTCTTCGGATGACTCGCGCAGGTCGGCGAACTCCGCCTGGAAATCGCGTCCCGCCTCGACGCCGCGCAGGTGCCAGCCGTCGCGGTTCGCACCGGCGACGAACTGCCCTTCCCGCAACGTCTCGTCGGCGACGATGCGGCCCTTGAACCCGACCGGGCCAAGCGATCCGCCGCTCGCCCCGAACGCCGCGCGAATCTCCTCGTCGGTCGACGGACGCGACTGCGCTCCGAGCGCAGCGTCGAGCTTGGCCGGCTCGATGCGGTCATCGCCGCGGATCAACGCGAGGACGACACCGTCGTCGGTCGTGACCGGCATCGCCTTCGAGGTCGCCGCGACGTCGAGCGACAGGAACTCGGCCAGCGCCTCGCACGTCTTCACGCCCGGCGTCTCGACTTCCTCGGGCGCAGCCAGCGGCTCGGGGAACACCGCGTCGCGCGCGATCGTGCGCGCGACCTCGATGTCGGCCGCGAAGTCGCCGTTCTCGCATGTGACGAGCGTGTTCTCTCCCGCGCCTGCGGGCGCGAGGAAGTCGAACGACTCCTCGCCGCCCATCATCCCGGGCTCGGCTTCGACCTCCGAGAACTCCAAGCCGACGCGCTCGAAGATGCGGTGATACGCAGCGCGCTGCAGCTCGAAGTTCTCCGCGAGCCCTTCGTCGTTTCGGTCGAACGAGTAGGCGTCCTTCATCCAGAACTCGCGCAGCCGGATCAAGCCGGCGCGCGGACGGGGCTCGTCGCGATTCTTCGTCGAGATGTGGTACAGCATTTGCGGCAGCTGCTTGTAGCTCTGCAGCTCGCGTGCGTGGAACGTCACCGTCTCCTCGTGCGTCATCGGCAGCACGTAGTCGCTGCCCTTGCGGTCTTTCAACCGGAAGATCTCCTGGATGAAGTCGCGTCCCGTCTTCTGCCAGAGCTCGAACGGCGTCAACACGGGCATGAGCATCTCCTGCGAACCGATCGCGTCCATCTCCTCGCGGATGATCTGCTCGATCTTCCGGTGCACGCGCCAGCCGAGCGGCAGAAACGTCCAGACGCCGCCGGTGACCTGGCGCACGAATCCGCCGCGCACGAGGAACACGTGGTTCGCTGCCTCGGCGTCCGCAGGCGCGTCACGCAGGGTCGGCAGAAACAGCTTGGAAGCCCGGGCAATCATCGTTGTCCCGGCAGGCTACTCGAGTGGGATCGCGGACGCTTCGGCCATCGCGAGCGCTGCCGGCTTCGCCATTTTCAGGCGCTTCGGGCGGAACATGCCGTCGGCGATCCAGCGGTCGACCTCGTGGAAGAGCTCGTCGACGAGGATGTCGCTCGACACTTTCTTCAGCACGCGACCATGCGCGTAGATGAAGCCGACGTCGCGGCCGCCGGCGATTCCGAAGTCGGCGTCACCGCTCTCCCCCGGGCCGTTGACGGCGCAGCCGAGCACGGCCACCTCGAACGCCTGCGGGTACTCGGCGAGGCGCGTCTCGACTTCTTCCGCGAGCGTGTGGACGCCGACGTTGTCGCGGCCGCATGACGGGCAGGCGATCATCACGGGGCCGCGCTCACGCAATCCGAGCGCCTTGAGGATCTCGTACGCGGTCTTCGGCTCCTCGACCGGGTCGGCGGAGAGCGACACGCGGATCGTGTCGCCGATCCCTTCGGCGAGCAGCGTCCCGATCCCGACGGCGCTCTTGATCGAGCCGCCGAAGACGGTGCCCGCCTCGGTGACGCCGAGATGCAGCGGATACGGAACTTTCTCCGCGAGGAGGCGATAGGCGCGGATCATCGTCGGCACGTGGCTCGACTTGACGCTGATCTTGAAGTCGAAGTAGTCGAGCGCCTCGAGCAGGCGCACCTCTTCGAGCGCGGCCTCGACGAGCGCCTCCGCCTGGTCCTGCTGCGCAAGTCCTTCGAGGTGCTTCGGCAGCGACCCGGAGTTCGCGCCGATCCGCATGGGGATCCCCTTTGCCTTGGCGGCCTGCACGACCTGCGCGACCTTGTCGGGCCCGCCGATGTTGCCCGGGTTGATCCGCACCGCTGCGACGCCCTGCTCGATCGCCTTGAGCGCGAGGCTCGCGTTGAAGTGGATGTCGACGATGATCGGGACCGGCGAGAAGCGGACGATCTTGCCGAGTGCCTCGGCGTCCTCGGTCTTCGGGACGGCGACGCGGACGATCTCGCAGCCAGCGCTCGCGAGCTCGGCGATCTGCGCCGTCGTCGCCGGGACGTCATGCGTCTTCGTCGTCGTCATCGACTGCACGACGACGGGCGCTCCGCCGCCGATCCGCACGCTTCCGACGGTTACCGAGCGCTCGCTGGCCACTCCGTCAGGGTAGCGGCGCTAGCCCGAGCCGAAGAGGTCGTTGCGGAGGCCGAAGTACGTCAGGAGCGCGAAGAGCGTCAGCCCGACGACGCTGTAGCGGACGTAGACGGCCTGCGGGAACGTCCTTCCGCGAAGCTTCTCGACGAGCGCCATCACGATGTGGCCTCCGTCGAGCGGCAACACGGGAAGCAGGTTCAGGAGGCCGAGGGCAAGGCTGATCAGGCCGAGCACGAACAGGAAGTCCCGCAGGCCGGCGCGCCAAGCCTGCGCCGACGTGCGGACGATGCCGACCGAGCTCGAGACCTGGTTCGTGTCCTTGCCGCGCGCGAGATGGGCGATGCCGCCCACCGTGCTCGACGTCACCGACCAGGTCAGTGAGACGGAATCCTTGACGGCCGCGGGCAGCGACTCGCCCGGGCCGGTCGCCTCGTCGATCGCGATCCCGATCCGGTAGGCGCCGTCGCTGAGCTTCGCGCGCACCGGGCCGATCGTCACGCGCCGGCCGTGGCGGTCGACCACGAGCCGGAACGGACGCCCGTCGGTCGCGCGGATCGCAGGCGCGACCTGCTTCGGCGTGACCTCGTGCCCGGCGACGGCGAGCACACGGTCGCCGGCGTGCAGGCCCGCGGCCGCTGCCGGCGAGGCGTGGAGGACGCTCCCGATCTGGTTCGTGTCGCGCGTGCTCGCGACCAGGTAGAGCGCCGTGAAGAGGATGATCGCGAACACGAGGTTCACCGCCGGCCCCGCGCCGATCGCGACGAGCCGGCGCCACGTCGCCTGCCGCCAGTACGCGTCGGGCGCGAGCGACCACTCGAGCTCCTGCGCGAACCGCGACCGGCCGAGCTCGGGACGGAGCTCCTCGAGGATCGCGCGCGCTTCATCGTCGTCACCGCGCGCGAGCGCCGCGTCGAGTCGTGCGAGGTCTTCGCGGTGCGCGTCGCGAACCGCCGGCTGGAGCATTGCCGAGAGGTCGCCCGGCGACGGTCGGTTCATCCCCGGAAGCTTCACGTAGCCGCCGAGCGGCAGCGCGCCGATTCCGTACTCGACGTCGCCGCGCACCCGCTTCACGATCGGGGGGCCAAACCCCAGATAGAACTTGCGCGGCGTCATGCCGACGGCGCGCGCAGCGAAGAAGTGGCCCGCCTCGTGGATCAGCACGAGCAGCGCGAGCCCGACGATCGCCGCTAGGAAACCCATACGAGCTCCCGGGCTCTGCGATCTGCTTCGTGCAGCTCGTCGAGATCGCGCGCCGGCGCGCCGTCCACGTCGCCGAGCACACTTTCGACAAGCGCTGCGATCTCGAGGAAGCCGATGCGCCCTTCGAGGAACGCCGCGACCGCCACTTCGTTCGCGGCGTTGAACGCGCACGGGTACGTGCCGCCGCGCTCTCCCGCTTCGCGCGCGAGCGCGAGCAGGCGGAACGTCTCGAAGTCGGGCTCGAAGAACTCGAGCGGGCTTGCGGCGACGAGATCGAGCGCAGGCACCGGCGTCGCAGCGCGCTCGGGATACGTGAGCGCGTACGAGATCGGCACGCGCATGTCCGGGTAGCCGACGTGCGCGAGCGCCGCACCGTCGCGGAAGCGCACGAGCCCGTGCACGATCGACGTCGGGTGCACGACCACCTCGATGCGCTCGTACGGAAGCCCGAAGAGGAAGTGCGCCTCGATCACCTCGAGTCCCTTGTTCGCGAGCGTCGCCGAGTCGACCGTGATTTTCGCGCCCATGTTCCACGTCGGATGCGCGAGCGCATCGGCGGCGGTGACGTCGGCGAGGTCGTCTCTGGTGCGGCCGAGGAAGGG
>DATAUN010000149.1:0-12279 GCA_036268235.1 Gaiellaceae bacterium | reverse complement strand
CTCGGTCACACGAGCTCCTCGAGCGTGCGGCGGATCGTGTTGCGGGCGATCGTCACCTTGAAAGCGTTGTCGCGCAGCGGGCGTGCTTCCGCCAACTCCAGCGCTGCCGCTTCTTCGAAACGCGCCACGGTGGCCGGCCCGCCGCGCAGCGCCTGCTCGACGAGCCGCGCGCGCCAGGGCTTGTGCGCAACGCCGCCGAGCGCGAGGCGGACGTCCGCGACGACACCGTCCTCGACGCGAAGCGCCGCCGCCACGGAAACAAGCGCAAATGAGAAGGACGCGCGCTCACGCACCTTGCGATACGCCGCGCGGCCTTCGAACGGCGGCACCTCGACCGCGAGGATCAACTCGCCGGGCTCGAGAGTCGTGTCGCGGTGCGGCTCGTCGCCGGGAAGGCGGTGGAAGTCGACGAGCGGGATGCGGCGCGCGTGCGTCACCACCGTCGCGTCGAGCGCTGCGAGCGCAACCGCCAGGTCAGAGGGATGCGTCGCGACGCACGACTCCGACCAGCCGAGGATCGCGAGGTTCTCGTGCTCGCCCTCGCGCGCCGGGCAGCCGCTTCCCGGGTCGCGCTTGTTGCACGGCTTCGTGGCGTCCATGAAGTAGAGACAGCGTGTGCGCTGGAGCAGGTTGCCGCCGGTCGTCGCGAGGTTGCGGAGCTGGCCGGAAGCGCCGGCGAGGATCGCTTGGGAGAGCAGCGGGAAGCGCTCGCGAACGCGCGGATCTGCGGCGAGGTCGTTGTTGCGGACGGCCGAGCCGATGCGGAGGCCGCCATCCGGGAGCTCCTCGATCGTCGCCGGCAGACGCGTCACGTCGACGAGGCGCTCGGGGGTCGCGACGCCGAGCTTCATCAGGTCGACGAGGTTCGTGCCGCCGCCGAGGAACGTCGCGCCTTCCGCAGCTGCGCGGACGGCCGCCTCGGCGTCGGTGGCGCGCTCGTACGCGAACTCCCTCACGAGGCGGCGTCGAGGATCGCGGGGACGATGTTCACGTACGCGCCGCAGCGGCAGATGTTGCCGCTCATCCGCTCGCGCACGACGTCCTCGTCGAGCTCGAGGCCTTCCGCCTCGACCTCGTCGAGCATTCCGATGGCGGAGCAGATCTGACCGGGCGTGCAGTAGCCGCACTGAAACGCGTCATGTGCGACAAAGGCACGCTGGAGCGGGTGCAGCTCGCCGTTCGCGAGGCCCTCGATCGTCGTGATCTCCGCGTCGTCGCTGGCGACGGCAAGCATCAGGCAGCTGTTCGCGCGGCGACCGTCGACGAGCACCGTGCACGCCCCGCACTGGCCGTGGTCGCAGCCCTTCTTCGAGCCGGTCAGGCCTGCGTGCTCGCGCAGCGCATCGAGCAGGGTCGTGCGGGTGTCGAGCGAGAGCTCGAGGCGTTCACCATTCACGCTCAGGACGACGTCGACGACAGGCATCGGCGGTCACGTACCCACAGGCCCCGTGAGCTAACTCGGTATGTTCACGCCCGTGCGGATTGGAGTTCTCACCGGCGGCGGCGACTGCCCAGGACTGAACGCAGTCATTCGCGCCGTGGCGCGGCGCTCGTGGTCGCGCGGCCATGAGGTGATCGGCGTGCGCGAGGGCTGGCGCGGGATGATCGACCAGACGTTCCAGCCGCTCGGGCGCTCCGAGATCTCCGGGATCCTGCCGCGCGGCGGCACGATCATCGGCACGACGCGCACGAACCCGTACAAGGTTGACGGCGGCGTCGACGCGGTGCGCAAGTCGTTCGAGCAGCTCGACGCGCTCGTCGCGATCGGCGGCGAGGACACGCTGGGCGTCGCCGCTCGGTTGTACGCCGACTTCGAAGCTCCGGTGGTCGGCGTGCCGAAGACGATCGACAACGACCTCTCCGGCACGGACTACACCTTCGGCTTCGACACGGCCGTCGCGATCTGCACCGAGGCGATCGACCGCCTGCACACGACCGCGGAGTCGCACAACCGCGTGATGGTGGTCGAGGTGATGGGCCGCCACGCCGGCTGGATCGCCGTGCACAGCGGGATCGCCGGTGGCGCCGACGTGATCCTGATCCCGGAGCAGCCGGTCGACTACGACGAGGTCGTCGGCGAGATCCGGAGCCGCCACGCGAACGGCAAGAACTTCTCGATCGTCGTCATCTCGGAAGGCTGCGAGCTGCCGGGCGCCGACGACAAGGGCGAGGTCGACCAGTTCGGCCACAAGCTCCTGGCGAAAAGGGGTGTGGGCGAAAGACTCGGCGAGGAGATCGAGGCGCGCACCGGCTACGAGACGCGCGTGACCGTGCTCGGGCACGTGCAGCGCGGGGGCTCCCCCACCGCCCGCGACCGGATCCTCGCGACGCGCTTCGGCCTGAAGGCGGCCGATCTCGTCGACGCGGGCGACTTCGGGAAGATGGCCGCGCTGCGCGGCGACGACGTGATCGCGTGCTCGCTCGACGAGGCGACGGCCGAGCTGAAGACCGTCCCGCCCGAGTGGTACGCAGTCGCGAAGGCGTTCTTCGGGTAGGAACCTGGTTGCCGGGCGAAGCCCGGAACCAGGTTGCGTGTCTTAGACCTCTGCCAGCGGAAAACTTCTGTGCACCCGCGGCGGCACGAGGAAGTTCTGGCGGTGCGTCGTCGAGAGGATCGAGTTGAAGCCCTGTTCGCGCGCACGCGGCTCGAACTTGATCGTCCCGGCCGGGAACTGCCCGTCCATTGCGAGCCGGTTGCGGCGGAAGTCGTCCCCGGTCGGGTTGAACACGACGAAGTGCACGCCGGCGGCGGGCAGCTTGCTGTACTCGGAGCCGTGCTCGGCCCACGCGAACGGATTGTCGAGCGTGTTGAAGTCGGCGCGCACCGGCACCGCCGTCCCCTTCGGGTAGATCGTCCCGTCCGCGGCGACCACCTGCTGGAGAAGCCGCGACGTCGTCTGGATCGCAGCGCTGTGACCGATGCGGCCCGTCTCACGGAAGTCGCTGCGCACCTTCGCGTCGCTCGAGACATCCTTCGGACCCTGCGACACCGTCTGCGTGCCCTGCTTCACGGTGAGCGTCGGCCGGAACGCGGTCGCGACGCGCTCGTCGAAGTCGAAGTTGAGGTACCACGCCTCGACGTCCTCGTCGATGTGCGAGAGGTGCATGTGCGTGCCGTGGCGGAAGTAGTCGCTGCCGCGGAAGTCGACGTAGCCGAGTGTCTCGAAGTTCGCGATCTGCCCCGGCCCCATCCCCGCCTTCTGGGTCGACGTGAAACCGAGGAACAGCTCGGAGGTATCCGGGATCAGGTCGGAGCCCGGGATCTGCGCCGCGAGCGCCATCTGCTTCGGGAGCGAGATCTGCCCGTCGAAGCCGCCGCCCGCGAACCCGCGACGAATCGTCGTGAACTGGAACAGCCCCGAGTCGTGGAGCCGTTTCTCTGCGTCCAGGATGTGCGCGCGCACGTCCGAGCGAAGGAGGATCGCAACGTCGTTCGCCTCGAGCTTCGTGTGCTTCGGATCGCTCGGGAAGCGCTCGGCGTCGAAAATCACCGGCTTTCCCGCGCGGCGGTCGTGCGGCACGCGGCGCGCGAATGCAGCGGGCACGAGCCGGTGGAAGTACGGCAGTCCCCAGGCGACGGTGACGCCGAGACCGGCGGGCGATGGCGCGTAGTCGCGGTCGAGGCCGGCGAGCAGCTTCGTCAGCTGGGCCTGCGCGTCGCGCATGTTGCCGCGATCCGCGGTCAACGTCGCGGTGACGATCTCGTGGTGCAGCGGCGGCACGAGCACTTCGATGCCGTTCGACTGCACGATGCGGATGCCGTCGAGCAGGTGCTGCTCGGGGAACGCGACCGCGGCAGCCGCGCGCGGCGGCGAAGTGCCCGCGAGCTTGTCGACGAGCTCGTAGATCCCGGACGCGCCGAGCGCGCCCGCTGCAGCGCCGGCGAGCGCTTCCTTGCGTGTGAGCTTTCTCATTACGCCGCGGCGGTCGGCTTGATCAGGACGAGGTCCGTCAGCTCCTGCTTCAGATAGCGGCGCAGATGCGGGCCGTCGAGCGGCGGCGCGAGGTGCTCGGAAAGCGTGTACAGGTTTCCTTCCCGGCGCCAGAGCAGCAGGTAGTGCCACGTGTCGGCGTCCTGGTTCACGGTGTAGAGCGTCGCCGTGATCCCGTTCGCGCTCATCGTCCCATCGGCGTCGGCGAAGCAGGGGACGTTGCGGCTGTCGACGCCGCCCGTGCGGCAGGTGGGGATCTTCGTGACGCCCGGGTACGCACGCAGGTTGACGTGCAGCTCGCCGCCGCCGCCGCCGGCATCCGTGTCCTGCCAGACGAAGCTTTCGAGGTAGCTGCGGTCGGCTGAGACCGAGTTGATGTTGTTCCACGGCCCGGCGATCTGGTCGGTCAGCGGGTCGGGCAGCCAGCCGGGGCAGTAGACGGGCGTCTTGATGCGGTTCGCGAGCTTCTGCCACCCGGCCGGGTGCGCGCAGCTGCGCTTCGGCGCCGGCGGCGTGTACGGCACGCCTGCCTCGGCCTTCTTCGCACCACCCGAGCAGCCCGTCGCAAGCAGCGCGCATGCCCCCAGGAGCAGGGAAATCGTGAGGAGCCCTCTCACAGGGCTTCAGGGTAGCGCGCTAGACGTCGAGTGGCTGGTCGCCGACCAGGGCGCCCACGTTGCCGCCGGTGACGAGAACGGCGTCCACCCCGGCCCGCTCGAGCGCGAGCACGTCTTCCCGGGTCGACACCTCGACCTGCGCGATCGCGAGCTTCCCGGCAGGCACGTCGGGCAGCAGCTCGAGGACGGCATCGAGCGGATCGACGTCCTCGTCGATGTCGTGCGCGTTCAGCAGGAAGATCTCCGGGTCGAGCAGCTCGAGCGCCCGCTCCAGCTCATCCTCGTCGCGCACGTCGACGACCGCCTCGAGGTCGTGGCGCCGCGGATCGTCGTCCGGCCGGATGCACACCGCGTCGGCGTCGGAGGGCGCGCCGCGGCCGATCCAGAGAAGCGGCAGGGTGGTCGCGGCGCGAATGCCGTCGATCGCCGACGAGACTGCGATCGCCTCCGCGCCCTGCGACTCCGCATGCTGCGCAGCAGCCGCGTCGGTGACGCAGACGATGATCGAGATTCCATCTCCCTCGGAGATGCGCTGGCTGAGACGTCGCGAGTGCGGCACCGGGCTCAGGGAAGCGTAACCGGCGTGGGCGGCAGCCGTTCCAGGCTCCCCCAGTCCTCGCGCGGCGGCGCGAAGAGCTCGACGAGGAAGACAGGCTCCGGTCCTGCGACCACGGCGTGCGGCACGCCGCCCGGGATCACCCACATCGCGCCGGGACGAAGCTCCTTCGTCTCGTCGCCGACGGTGAACGTGACCGAGCCGCGCAGGAGGATCCCCGTCTGCTCGTTCGGGTGCGAGTGCCCGGGCACTGCGGTTCCCGGCTCGATCTCGATGACGACGAGGCTCGCCTCGGAGCCCACGACCGCGCGCCCGATCAGGCCGTCCCAGACCTGCAGCACCTCGAGCTCGTCGATGTGACTGAACGCGCTCATGTGCCGATCGGGTGCCAGACGGTCTTCAGCTCGAGGAACGCCGAGATCTCGTAGAGCGACTGGGTGTCCGGTTTGCCGTGCACGACACGCTTCACGTTATCGGCTGCGGCGGACTCCAGATCGGCGAGCAGCCCGTTGGCGCCCGTGACGTCAATCGCGTTCACGTCCATGTGGCTCGCAAGCCACGGCGCCAGCTCGGCGCGGTGACCGGTGAGCAGGTTGACGACGCCGCCCGGGACGTCGCTCGTCGCGATCGCCTCCGCGAGCTCGATTGCCGCCAGCGGGTGCGTCTCGGACGCCAGCGCGACGACAGCGTTCCCGCCGGTCAGCGCGGGCGCGATCCGCGAGACGAGTCCCAAGAGCGGCGGCTCGTCGGGTGCGACGACGGCGACGACGCCGGTCGGCTCCGGGATCGTGAAGTTGAAGTACGGGCCGGCGACGGGGTTCGACGAGCCGAGCACCTGCGCGAGCTTGTCGGTGAAGCCTGCGTACCAGACCCAGCGGTCGATCGCGCGGTGCACCTCGTCCTTGCCGGAGCAGAGCTCGGCAAACTCGGGGACGCGCGCCTCCATCATCTCGGCGACGCGATAGAGCACCTGGCCGCGGTTGTAGGCAGTCGCGCTCGCCCACTTCGGCTGCGCGCCGCGCGCCGCCTGCACCGCGTCGCGCACATCCTTGCGCGACGCGCGCGCGACGTTCTGCCCCTCCGCCTCGTAGGTGCGGCCCGATTCGCTGCGCGGGAACGCACCGCCGATGAAGAGCTTGTAGGTCTTCTTGACCGGGAGGCGCGCCATCAGCCGCCGGAGACCTCGGTCTCGAAGCGGAGGTAGGGCTCGAGCCCGTGCAGGCCGCCTTCGCGGCCGAAGCCCGATTCCTTGTAGCCGCCGAACGGGCTCGTCGGGTCGAAGCGGTTGAACGTGTTCGCCCACACGACGCCGGCGCGCAGGCGCTCGGCCATCCAGAGGATGCGCGAGCCCTTCTCGGTCCACACGCCGGCGCTCAAGCCGTACGGCGTGTTGTTCGCCTTCTCGACCGCCTCCTCGGGCGTACGGAACGTGAGCACGCTCAGCACCGGGCCGAAGATCTCCTCCTGCGCGATGCGGTAGCTCTGCGCGACGTTCGTGAAGACAGTCGGCGCGAACCAGTAGCCCTTCTCCGGGAGCTGGCACGGCGGCTGGTAGATCTCCGCACCTTCGGCTTCGCCCGCGGCGACGAGCTCCTGGATCTTCTCGAGCTGCATGCGGGAGTTGATCGCGCCGACGTCGGTGTTCTTGTCGAGCGGGTCGCCGACGCGCAGCGTCTGCATGCGCTGCTTCAGCTTCTCGACGACCGGCTCGTAGATCGACTCCTGTACGAAGAGGCGCGATCCGGCGCAGCAGACGTGGCCCTGGTTGAAGTAGATGCCGTTGACGATCCCCTCGACTGCCTGGTCGAGCGCGCAGTCGTCGAACACGATGTTCGCCGCCTTGCCGCCCAGTTCGAGCGTGACCTTCTTGCCGGTCCCGGCAAGCCGGCGCTGGATCGCCTTGCCGACGTCGGTGGAGCCGGTGAACGCGATCTTGTCGACGTCTGCATCGACGAGCGCCGCACCGGTCGAGCCGTCGCCGGTGACGATGTTGACGACTCCGGGGGGCAGCTCGGCCTGGCGAACCACGTCGCAGAAGAGCAGCGCCGTCAGCGGCGTCGTCTCGGCCGGCTTCAGCACGACGGTGTTACCGGCAGCGAGCGCCGGCGCGATCTTCCACGCGAGCATCAACAGCGGGAAGTTCCACGGGATGATCTGCCCCGCGACGCCGAGCGGCATCGGCGCACGATTCGGGAACGCGTATTCGAGCTTGTCGGCCCAGCCCGCGTAGTAGAAGAAATGCGCCGCAGCGAGCGGCACGTCGACGTCGCGCGACTCCTTGATCGGCTTGCCGCCGTTCAGGCTCTCGAGCACGGCGAACTCGCGCGAGCGCTCGGCCAGGATGCGCGCGATCCGGAACAGGTACTTCGCGCGCTCTGCGGGTGCGAGCTTCGACCAGGCCGGGAATGCCTCGCGCGCCGCGGCGACCGCGTCGTGCACGTTCTGCTCGGACGCCTGGCCGATCTCGGCGAGCGGCGCTTCGTCGCGCGGCGAGATCGTCGTGAAGTGGTCCTTCGTGTCGACCCACTCGCCCCCGACGTAGATGCCGTAGCGCTCCCGGAGCCGCACGGCGTCGGTCGACTCGGGCGCGGGCGCGTAGGTCCAGCCGGACGGGACCGGGCTCCGGTCGCCTTTGCGCGCGACGTCAGTCATTCGTGAAGTAGTCCTTGCTCTGGTAGACGCCCGTCTTCTCCTTGCGCAGCTGCATGAGGATGTCGTTGACGAGGCTCGAGGCGCCGATGCGGTAGAGGTCGGGCGTCAGCCAGTCGGGACCGAGCGTCTCGTGCACCTGCACCAGGTACTGGATTGCGTTCTTCGAGGTGCGAATGCCGCCGGCGGGCTTCATGCCGACCTTGCGGCCGGTCTCGTCGTGCACGTCGCGAATCGCCTCGAGCATCACGAGCTGCACCGGCAGCGTCGCCGCGCCGGGCAGCTTGCCGGTCGAAGTCTTGATGAAGTCGGCACCCGCGGCCATCGCAAGCAGCGATGCGCGGCGCACGTTGTCATAGGTGCCGAGCTCCGCCACCTCGAGGATCACCTTCAGGTGCGCGTCGCCGCACGCCGCCTTGACCTGAACAATCTCGTCGAAGACCGACGCATAGCGGCCGGAGAGGAATGCGCCGCGGTCGATCACCATGTCGATCTCGTCGGCGCCGAAGGCGACCGCGTCCCGGACGTCGCGGAGCTTCACGTCGAGCGGGCTCTGCCCCGACGGAAACGCTGTCGCGACGCTCGCGACCTTGACGCCGCTGCCGGCCAGGCGCTGCTTCGCGGTCGCCACGAGGTTCGGGTAGACGCAGACAGCGGCGACCGACGGGACGTTCGCGTCGCTTGGATCGGGCCGGATCGCCTTCGAGCACAAGGCGGCGACCTTGCCGGGCGTGTCCTGCCCCTCGAGCGTCGTCAGGTCGCAGCAGCGGAGCGCGAGCTCGAGCGCCCAGACCTTCGCTTCCTTCTTGATCGATCGCTTCGCGAGCTCGGCGGCGCGCTGCTCGACGGCGACCTGGTCGATCGAGCCGATGCGCGGCAGCCGCTGCTTGAGCGGCAGCTCGAAACCCCGCGGGAGGACGGGCGCCTGCGCCATGTGTGCGCAGTGTAGTCCCGAGGAATGAGCGGCCCGATGGACGAGATCCGCGCCGAATCCTGGACGCACCTGCACGAGCTCCTCTTCGCCGACTCGTGGCACGGAGGCCTCGCACGCCACCGGTCGGACTTCGCGTTCCGCGGCGAGGCGTCACGCGACGGGAAGCTCGTCACGAGCCTCCAGCGGCTCGGCGGCGACTACGCGAGCGTCGAGCGGCATCTCCTTCGCAACTTCCGCAAGTACACCCGCGCGGCCGACGCTCCCGGCGACTCGATCTGGCACTGGCTCGCGCTCGCGAAGCACCACGGCCTCGCGACGCGGCTCCTCGACTGGACGTACTCGCCGTACGTCGCGCTGCATTTCGCGACCGCGTACCCGGCGGACTACGAGCACGACGGCGCGATCTGGATGGTCGACTTCGTCAAGACGAACCAGCTGCTGCCGAAGCGCCTGCGAAACGCGGTCGACGAACAGGGGATGAACGCGCTGTCGGCGGAGCTGCTCCGCGACGAGACGCCGAGCCTGGCGGACTTCGACAAGCTGGGTGACGACTTCGTCGTGTTCTTCGAGCCGCCGGCGCTGGACGAGCGGATCGTCAACCAGTACGCACTGTTCTCGCTGATGCCGTCGCCGCATGCGCGGATGGACGAGTGGCTCGACGAACGCCCGGAGCTCGCGCGGCGGATCGTCCTTCCGACGGAGCTCAAGTGGGAGGTGCGCGACAAACTCGACCAGGCGAACATCACCGAGCGCGTCCTCTTCCCCGGCCTCGACGGGCTCGCGACCTGGCTGAAGCGCTACTTCTCGCCGCGAGCATCTGTTTGAACAGTCGTTGAGTGGTTGATGATATAGTCACGAACATGCCCGCTCAGAATCACCTCTCGACGGTCCTCGACCTCGCGCTCGCGCGGACGCTCATCCTCCGGCACGTCGACGTGCCGCTGGGTCACCACCATGGGGTGAGCTTGTCCGACCTCGCGCTGCTCCTCGAGCTCCGCGACGCCCCGGGCGAGAAGCTCCGCCGCGCCGAGCTCGCACAACGCCTCGGCGTCACTCCTTCGGGGATCGCCCGCCAAGTGGCGCCGCTCGAGCGCATCGGCCTCGTCGGCCGCGAATCGAACCCGCGCGACGCGCGCCTCGCGCTCGTCACGTTGACCGACGCCGGCCGCCGCGTGGCAGAGGAGGCGGCACTCACCGCGAACGAGGCCGCGGAAAGCGCACTGCGCGGGCTGTGGGATGCGGACGAGCGCAAGCAGCTCGCGCGGCTGCTCGCGACCGTGCGTCCCGTCTAGAGCCCGAGCCGCTCGAGCATCGTCTCGTTCCGCCGCCACTTCGGCGACGACTTCACCTGCAGTTGCAGGTAGATGGGATGGCCGAGCAGCGCCTCGACGTGCGGGCGCGCGCCGCGGCCGATCTCGCGCACCATCGTGCCGCCCTTGCCGATCAGGATCTGCTTCTGGCTCTCCGTCTCCGTGTAGAGCCGCACGTGCACGCGCTTGTCGTCGATCTCGACGACCTCGGCGGTGACGGCGTGCGGCACTTCCTCTTTCGTGAGTCGCAGCGCCTGTTCGCGCACGAGCTCGGCGATGCGCGCCTCGAGCGGCATGTCGGTGTCGGTCTCCGGCGGGTAGTACATCGGCCCTTCCGGGAGCAGTGAGATGAGATCGCTGCGAAGCTCGTCGATGCCGTCGCCGGTCAGAGCGCTCACCGGATGGAGCGCGTAGAAGTCGCCGAGCGTCGCCGCAACTTTCATCTGCGTCGCGATGTGGCCGGCCTTCAGCCGGTCGACCTGGTTCACCACGATGATCACCGGCACGTTGAGTGCGAAGACGTGGCGCCCGACGTAGCGGTCACCGGCCCCGATGCGCTCGCGCGCGTTCACGACGAGCAGCACGACGTCGACGTCGCTCGCCATCGTCTCGTCGACACGGTCCTGCATGCGCTCGGTGAGCGGGTCGATCGGCTTCTGCCACCCGGGCAGGTCGACGAGCACGAGCTGCGCCTCGTCTTCGGTGTAGATCCCGCGGATCTGATGGCGCGTCGTGTGCGGCTTGTCGGAGACGATCGCGACCTTCGCGCCCGTGAGCGCGTTCACGAGCGTCGACTTGCCCACGTTCGGCCGCCCGGCGACGGCGACGAAGCCCGACTTCATCCGGGCAGGTCCCACGTGTCCGGCAGCAGCTCGTCGGGAGTGAAGGTCGCGATCGTGCCGTCCGCCCGGCGGAACGCGACCGATGGGATCCGCCATTCGAAGAGCCACTGCCGGCAGCCACCGCACGGCGACGCGGTGATCCCGATCGCCTCGAGATCGCCGGGCCGGTAGCCGGCGGTCGCCGCCGCCGCGATCGCGATCTTCTCCGCGCAGACGCCGAGCGGATAGGCCGCGTTCTCGACGTTCACGCCGGCGAACTCGTGCCCGTCGGTCGTGCGGACGACCGCCCCGACCGCGTAGTCGGAGTACGGGGCATACGCGTTCGCCGCAGCGGCCTCCGCCTTCTCGACCAGATCGCTCACTGGAACACCTGGAAGACGACGAGCGTGGCGAGCGCGCCGACGAGCGCGCCGTAGGTGACTTCGAGCGCCGAGTGCACGCCCGACTCGACGCGCGTCTGCGCGACCAGGATCGCCATGATCAGCGCGAGCGACGAGACGAGAAAGCGGTGGTCCGAACCGGCGACGTACGTCGCGGCGACCCACGCGGCAAAGGCGAGCGCCGCGTGGCCGGAGGGAATGCCGCCGCGCAGCGGAGTACCGCGCCCTGTGTAGGCCTTCGTCGCGATCACGAGGATGATCGTCAGCACGAGCGCGACGAGCGTGATCTCGGCGGGCGCCTCGCGCAGCCGGTCGAGCAGCTGCGAGGAGCGGTCAGCGAGCTTCCCGGCGAAGACGATGTACCCGACCGCGAGTGCGTTGACCGACGCGATCAGCACCGCGCCGGCGGCAATGTCCTTCGCGAGCTTGGCCATCGGGTCGAACGAGGTCGTGGCGATGTCGATCGCCGCCTCGACCGCGGTGTTCAGCATCTCGGCGATCAGCACGAACGTGATCGAGATCAGCAGCGCGATCAGGTCGAACTTGGTCACGTTGATGAGCAGCGCGACGACGAGCACGATGAACGCGACGGCGAAGTGGATGCGCATGTTGCGCTGCGTCCGCAGCACGTGGATGACACCCTCGACCGCGAAGTTGAACGAATCGAGGACGCCGGGCGTGCGCCGCGCGCTCATGCGAGCAGCTCCTGCTCGCGCGCGCTCATCTCCTCGCCGTGATCCCAACCGAGCAGATGCAAGAGCCCGTGGACGAGCGGCCAGCGCCACTCGTCCCCGACGACCTGCGGGCAGAGCACGATGTCGCCGAGCGCGCGCGGCATTCCTTCGGGCAGCTCGTCGCGGCCGTCGATCGGGAACGAGAGCACGTCCGTCGGCTCGTCGAGCCCCAGATGGTCGCGCATCAGCGCGCGCATCTCGTCCTCGTCGACGAACGCGATCCCGAGCTCGCCGTCGTCGATCCCCTCGGCGCGCAGCGCCTGGCCGGCGAGCTCGACGGCGCCCCCTTCATCGACCTCCGCCCCGCTCCGGTTGTCCACCTCCA
>DATAUN010000148.1:0-1864 GCA_036268235.1 Gaiellaceae bacterium | reverse complement strand
TACGGCTTCTCACGCTCGCCCGCGCAGATGACGGGCGTCACCCAGCAGCCCAACTCGGAGCTCAGCTCCCTCGCCTGGCGTCGCGCCTTCTCCAGGTGGCTCGGCTCGTAGCGGTCGAAGCTCGCCTCGATCAGGAACACGCCGTTCGCGCCGGACACGAGATGATCGACCTTCTCGTCGCCGCCGTACACGAAGTCGTGCATGACGACGTAGTCGTCGAGGCGAAGCGCATCGAGCTCGCCGCGCACGGTCGTCTCGGAGCTCTGAGCTTTGAGCAGCGGAACGGCCGCGAACGTCATGTCGCGCGCCGCCGCGGCTGAGCACACGGCCGCGCAGAGCAAGACGACCGCAGGGAAGAGCTGTGCGGACATCACTGCCCACACCGCGCCCGCGGAACCGATCCCGTAGGCGGCGAGGAGGAGGAGCCAGAAGCCCTGGCTGCGCCGACCCGCATGTTCGAGCAGGTAGGCGCCAGCCTCGTGTTCGGCGTTGTAGGCCACTTCTCAGTGGTATCGGGGGGCTGTGACTGCCGACACATCACTCGTTCGAGGTAGTCAGCCCCGGCGTCAGGCAGTGTTAGCCGCTTGACCGTCGAGACGCAGTTCCTGGACTTGCCCGCGCCGCTGCCGCTCGACTGCGGGCGCACGCTGCGCGAGGTTCGCATCGCCTACGAGACCTACGGCGAGCTGAACGCGAACCGGGACAACGTTCTGCTCGTCTGCCACGCGCTCTCTGGCGACGCGCACGCGGCCGGGGAGACGCCCGGCGTCCTCTCCGCCGGCGAGCTCGAGACGACCGCGCTCGGCTGGTGGGACGCGATGATCGGCCCCGGGCGCGCGTTCGACACCGACCGCTTCCACGTCATCTCGACGAACCTGATCGGCGGCTGTCGCGGCACGACCGGACCCGGGAGCATCGACCCCGACACCGGCGAGCCGTACGGCGCGAGCTTCCCGCCGCTCACCGTCGCCGACCTCGTCTGCGCGCAGAAGGCGTTCCTCGACGAGCTCGGCATTCCGCACCTCGTGGCCGTCGCCGGCGCGAGCCTCGGTGGGATGCAGGCGCTGCAGTTCGCGATCGACTACCCGGACTTCGTGCGCAACGTCGTCGCGATCGCGTCCACGAAGGCGCTCGACACGCAGGGCGTTGCACTCAACGCCGTCGCGCGCAACGCGATCGAGAACCACCCCGACCCGCGCGAAGGGATGCGCATCGCGCGCCAGATCGGGCACATCACCTACCTCTCGCGCGAATCGATCCGCGACAAGTCCGCCGGCGATCGCTTCGGCGTCGAGACCTACCTCGACTACCAGGCCGACAAGTTCGTGCAGCGCTTCGACCCGAACACGTACCTGCTCTTCTCGACCGCGCTCACGCGTTTCGAGCTCGACGAGGCGCGCCTCGCGGATGCGCGGGCCCGCTTTCTGCTCCTCAGCTTCAGCTCCGACTGGATCTATCCGCCCTCCGACAGCGACGCGCTGCTCGCGACGCTCCAAGCTGCCGGCCTGGACGCGACCCACGTCACGCTCGAGACGGGCTACGGCCACGACGCGTTCCTGCTCGAGGCGGAGACCCAGGCGCCGCACATACGCTCCTTCCTGGCATGAGCGACGCTCGCGAATGGGGCTTCGAGACCCGTCAGGTGCATTCGGGGCAGCGTCCCGACCCGTACACCGGCGCGCGCGCCGTCCCGATCTTCCAGACGGCGAGCTACGTCTTCGACGACGCGGAGTCGGCGGCCGCGTACTTCAACCTGCAGGAGTACGGCAACACCTACGCGCGGATCATGAACCCGACCACCGCGACGTTCGAGGAGCGCGTCGCGGCGCTCGAAGGCGGAGTGGGGGCGGTCGCGTTCGCGAGC
>DATAUN010000147.1:0-17224 GCA_036268235.1 Gaiellaceae bacterium | reverse complement strand
GCGTCGTGCCACAGCATGTTCTCCTTGCAGTACGCCTCGACGAGCGAGATGCGCTCCGCGCTGCGGCCGGTCAGGCGCAGGTAGTCGAGCGTCACCTCGTCGACGGGGAAGAACCCGCAGGTCGCGCCGTATTCGGGCGACATGTTCCCGAGCGTCGCGCGGTCGGCCAGCGGCAGCGAGGAGACGCCGTCGCCGAAGTACTCGACGAGCTTTCCGACGACTCCGGTTTTGCGCAGCATCTCCGTCACGGTCAGGACGAGGTCGGTCGCGGTCGCGCCTTCGGGCAGCGCACCGCTCAGCTGGAAGCCGACGACCTGCGGGACGAGCATCGAGAGCGGCTGGCCGAGCATCGCCGCCTCCGCTTCGATGCCGCCGACGCCCCAGCCGAGCACGCCGAGCCCGTTGATCATCGTCGTGTGCGAGTCGGTGCCGACGAGCGTGTCGGGGAACGCGACGCCGTCGCGGTCCTCGACGACGCGCGCGAGGTACTCGAGGTTCACCTGATGGCAGATCCCGGTGCCGGGCGGCACGACCTTGAAGCCGCTGAACGCCGTCTGCCCCCAGCGCAGGAAGAGATAGCGCTCGCGGTTGCGCTCGAACTCCAGCTCGACGTTCCGCTCGAACGCGCCGCGCGAGGCGAATGCGTCCACCTGCACCGAGTGGTCGATCACGAGCTCGGCCGGGATCAACGGGTTGATGCGCGACGGGTCGCCGCCGAGGTCGGCCATCGCGTCCCGCATCGCGGCAAGGTCGACGACCGCGGGCACGCCGGTCAGATCCTGGAGCAGGACGCGCGACGGCGCGAACGAGATCTCGTTCGACGGCTCGGCCTTCGCGTCCCAGCGCGCGACCGCCTCGACGTCGGCTTCGCCGCCGTTCCGCAGGACGTTCTCGAGCAGCACGCGGAGCGTGTACGGAAGCCGGGCGACGTCGTAGGAGGCCTGCAGCTCTGCCAGGCGGAAGATCTCGTACGACCGGTCGCCGACGGTCAGCTTGGACGGCGAGGCCACCCTTCGATTCAAGCAGACACGCTAGACCAGCTGCCGCGCGAACTCGATGAACTCCTCCTGGTTCTCGCCCACGTTGTGGAGCGCGACATGCGTGAATCCCGCCTGTTCGTACTCTGCGATCTTCTCCCGCCAGACGCCCGGGTCGTCGCCGAGCGCCAGGAGGTCCTTCAGGTCGTCCGGGCCGACGAGCTCGGCGACCGCTTCGAAGTCGCGCGGGAGCGCGAGCTCCGTCGCGATCTCGCCGCCCATCGCCGGGTTCGGCTGACGCTTCAGGGCGATCTTCATGGCCTCCTCGGCGCTCGCTGCGAAGGAGCCCGTGACCTTGCCGTAGATCGGCCCGCTGCCGCCGGCGTTCTTGTAGTGCTTGACGATGTCCGCGTCGGGCGTCGTGTTGATCGTCCCGTCGCCTTTCTTCGCGGCGAGCTCGGCGGCGTTCGGCGCCTTTGCGCCGACGACGATCGGCGCCGGCTTTCCGGGCGCGTCATACAGCTTTGTTTGCTCCACCGTGTAGTGCTTGCCGCGGTACGTCTCGTAGTCGCCGCCGAACAGCTTGCGGATGATCTCGATCGCTTCCTCGAGCATCTCGAGGCGCTCGTCTGCGCGCGGCCAGCGATCTCCGAGCACGTGCTCGTTCAGCCGCTCGCCGGTGCCGACGCCGAGGAAGAAGCGCCCGTCCATGAGCGCCTGCGCGGTCGCCGCGGCGTGGGCGACGATCGCCGGGTGGACGCGGATCAGCGGGCAGGTCACGGCAGTACCGAGCTCGATCCGGTCGGTCGCCTGTGCGATCGCGCCGATCACGCCCCAGACGAAGGGACTGTGACCCTGCGCGTCGACCCAGGGATGGATGTGATCCGAGATGAGGACGTGGTCGAAGCCCGCCTCTTCTGCGCGCACCGCGTTCTTGACGAGATCCGCGGGGCCTTGCTCTTCCGACGAAAGCCAGTATCCGATCTTCATTCGTGCGGCGTACCGAGGTCGTGACGTTGTAAAACTCCGGAACTGTGACGGTGGAGCGGCACATCGTCGGGCTCGGCGGGGGCGGGGACGTCCCCGCACAGACCGATCGCCTCTGGGAGTACGTGCTCGGCGTCGTCGGCAAGGAACGGCCGAAGCTGATGTGGGTGCCGACGGCGATCGCCGAGGATCCGGAGGGCTTCGTGCGCTTCCACGACCGCTTCAGGACGCGCGCCGACCTGACGAACCTCCGCACGTTCCCGTGGCCGCCGGACGACCTGCGCGAGCTCGTCCTCGCGCAGGACGCGATCTGCGTGAGCGGCGGCAACACCGCGAACATGCTCGCGATCTGGCGGGTCCACGGCATCGACGAGCTCTTCCGCGAAGCGTGGGAGAACGGCACCGTGTTCTTCGGCGCAAGCGCCGGGATGATCTGCTGGTTCGACGCGGGCGTGACCGACTCGTTCGGCCCGCAGCTCGAAGGGATGGACTGCCTCGGCTTCCTGCCCGGGAGCGCCTGCCCGCACTACGACGGTGAGGAGCTGCGCCGCCCTCGCTACCGCGAGCTCGTCGACGGCGGCTTTCCGGAAGGCATTGCCGCCGACGACGGTGTAGCGCTGCACTACGTGGGTACCGAGCTGGTGGAGGTCGTCACCTGCCGCCCGGGCGCGACGGCGTACCGGGTGACGCGGGCCGGCGAGGAGCCGCTCGACGCAAGGGAGCTCACGTGAACACGCAGCGCGCAGCCGAGGTGCAAGCCGTGTTGGAGGGAGTCGACCTCCCTGCGACCAAGGCGGAGCTGATCGCGTACGCGCGGGCGCAGAGCCCGTCGTACGTCGCGGACCTCGAGGGGCTTCCGGACGAGCAGTTCGACCGCCTCGACGCGGTCGGTGAGCTGCTCACGCCCGGGCCGACCGCACCCGCGCCGGCCGAGCGCCCACCGCTCGCCGAGAGCGGCAAGCCGCCCGGAGGCGACGACTACGTGAAGCCGTTCCCGTCCGACACCGGCCAGGTTCGGCGCGACGCGCCGCCGGCGAACCCGCCCGAGAAGGCGATCGAGCAGGCCTCCGAGCGGCAGAAGCGCCAGGCCGCCGCTCGGAGCTGAGCGGCACGACGCGCGGCCGCGCGAAACCCGTCTTCGCGCTCGGTGCCTCTCTCGACCGTTACGACCCGGCGCGCTTCAGTTGTTGCCGTGATCGTGCCTCTCCGTTCCGTTTCTCGAGGCGCTCCTTCTGCGGGAGCACGGTGTAGCGGGGGTCCCGCGCCGATTGGAACCCCGCCTTGAACACCGAGAACCGCAGTGCGAGCTCGCCTGCCAGGACGAGCGCACCGCCGGTGACGGCGGCGGGCCGACTGCGCTTCCCGCGCCACGCGAGCAGGGCAGCGCCTGCGAGCGTGCACGCCTTCGTCATCCTGTTGAGCCGCCCGGCCTCGCCCTGCTTGTAGACCTCGCCGACAAAGCCGAGCTTCTTCTCCATCGCCTGCATCAGCCCGAGCTCGACCGCGACGCCGGCGATCGCCGCGCGACGCGCCGGCCCGGCTGCCTCGAGCGGCGTCGCGATCGCGGCCGCCGCACCCGCGCTCGCTGCCGCGCTCGCGCCGAAGAGCCACGGGAGCTCGTCGCGCGCCTCACTCCACACCGGGATCGCCGTGTTCGCGATCAGCGCGCCGGTGTACGTGGCGAGCGGCGGTCCGCTCAGGAACGAGAGGACCTCGGCTGCCCACTTCACCGGGCGCATGATCCCGAGCAGCTCGAGCGCGGCGGCCGTGTTCGACGCGCCGCCGGAGACGACCAGGATCCAGCTGCCGACGCTCATCGGCGAGGTCACCTTGAACATCCGGAGCATGTTCAGGAACCGCTCGGGCCGGCCGAGGTCGGAGATGAGCAGCGCCGGGGAGACGACGTCCGCCACGGCGCCGACGTACAGCGCCGACTTCGCAAGCCGATCGTTGCCGCTCAGGCGCGCGATCCCGTGCAGCACCGACGAGGCGCCGGCGATCCCGCCCGTGAAGAAGTAGAGAGGAATCTCCGGCGTCCACACCGGCTCCTTGACGATGTTGCGGCCGTAGTACGAGTCGGTGGTCATTCGCTTCCCCCGATGAACGCCGCGGCGACGCCGACGACGATCGCCGCGGCGGCGAGCGCGGTCGAGCGCCAGAGGCGCGGCAGGTGCTTCGTCGGAACGACCGGGTCGGGCGGCAGGCCGTAGACCTCCGGCTCGTCGAGGAGCAGGAAGAACGCGCCGAAGCCGCCGACGCCGTCGTCCGGGTCCTGGCCGTAGAGCCGCGGGCCGTTCCAGCCTTCCGCCTCGAGCTTCGCGAGCCGCTGCTCGGCGCGCTCGCGCAGCTCGTCGAGCTCGCCGAACTGGATCGAGTTCGTCGGGCACGCCTTTGCGCACGCCGGCTCATGGCCGCCCTTCAAGCGGTCGTAGCAGAGCGTGCACTTCCAGACGCGGCCGTCCTCCTTCTTCCCGAGCAGCGGCAGCGCGAGCGGTGCGTCGTCCGGGCTGCGCGGCAGGTCGCGCTTGTCGATCACGCCAAAGGGGCAGGCGGGCACGCAGTAGCCGCAGCCGTTGCAGATGTCCTCCTGCACGACGACCGTGCCGAACTCGGTCCGGAAGAGCGCGCCCGTCGGGCAGACGTCGAGACAACCTGCGTGCGTGCAGTGCTTGCACACGTCGGACTCCATCAACCAGCGCAGCGGTTCCGGCGAGCCGTCGGCCGTCGCCGTCTCGCCGTCGAGCTTCAGCGGCTTCGCCTGCTCGACGAACGCAACGTGTCTCCATGAGTTCGCGCCGAGCTGCGACGTGTTGTCGTAGCTCTCCCCGGTCCAGACGAGGCCGTCCTCGGGAACGAGGTTCCACTCCTTGCACGCGACCTCGCAGGCCTTGCAGCCGATGCAGATCGTCGTGTCGGTAAAGAAGCCCACGCGCGGCTTCGTCTCCGCGCCGTATGTCGTCAGCGTGTCCGTCGCGTCTCCTCCGGCTCGACGTGCGGGTCCTGCTCGCGTCGCGCCTGCGCCTGCTCGCGTAGCTCGGCGACGAACTCGGGCAGGCGCCGGCCCCGCGGCCGGCGGCCGGGGCGGATGTCGCACGTGAACGCCTTGACCTCCTGGATGTGCACGTTCGGATCGAGCGCCATGTGCGCGAGGTCGTTCGCCGCGCCGCCGGTCGTCAGGCCGCGGCTGCCCCAGTGGTACGGGAGGCCGACCTGGTGCCGCCTCTCGCCGTTGATCCGCACGGGCCGCATGCGGTCGGTGACGAGCACGCGCGCTTCGATCGCCGAGCGCGCCGTGACGATCGTCGCCCACCCGCGGTGCTCGAGGCCGCGTTCCGCCGCGAGCTCGGGATGGACCTCGACGAACATCTGCGGCTGGAGCTCCGACAGGTACGGCACGAAGCGCGACATGCCGCCGGCGGTGTGGTGCTCGGTCAGGCGGTACGTCGTGACGACGTACGGATAGGTCTCCGCGCCCGGCTCGTCGTCGACGGGGTTGTACGGGTCCTCCGGAAGGTCCTTGTTCTGCTGGCGTGCGGGATTTGCGCGCTGGCTGTAGAGCGGGTTCGCGAACGGCGACTCGTGCGGCTCGTAGTGCGTCGGCAGCGGACCGTCGTTCAGGCCCTGCGGGACGTAGATCCAGCCGAGCCCGTCGGCCTGCATGATGAACGGTTGGTCGCCGCGGATCGCGTCGGGCCCGCGCGCGTCCTTCGGCGGCACGTAGTCCGGCGTCTTCTCCTCGTCGAAGTCGGGCGTGTCGGTGCCCGTCCACTTCTTCTTTCGCTTGTCCCACCAGACGAGCTGCTTGCGCTTCGACCACGGCTTGCCGTCGGGGTCTGCGGATGCGCGGTTGTAGAGCAGCCGCCGGTTCGCGGGCCACGACCACGCCCATTCGAGCGCCGTGTAGCTCTGCTCCCAATGCGGCTTCTTGCGCGCCGCCATGTTCGTGTCGTCGGCGAAGACACCGCAGTAGATCCAGCACCCGCACGCGGTCGAACCGTCGTCCTTCAGCAGCTTGTAGCCCGCGAGCGCCTGGCCGATGTCGTCCCAGCCGTTGACCTCGGCAAGGACCGCCTCCGCGTTCGGGTCTTCGATCTGGCCGCTCGTCGGGTACGCCCACGTGAGGTTCCGCACCGGCAGGTCGCGCGGGTCCTGCGAGTCCGCAAGCCTCTCGCGGATCTTCAGTCCGAGGTGGTAGTAGAACCAGAGCTCCGAGCGGCAGTCCTCCTTCGGCTCGACCGCCTTGAAGTGCCACTGCAGGAGCCGCTGCGTGTTCGTGAAGGAGCCGTCCTTCTCGAGGTGGCTCGCGGCAGGTAGGAAGAAGACCTCGGTCGGGATCTCTTCCGTCGTCAGCTCGCCGGACTCGATCTCCGGGCTGTCGTACCAGAACGCCGCTGTCTCGATCTCGACGAGGTCGCGTACGACGAGCCAGTCGAGCTGCGCGAGCGCGAGCCGGTTGGCTTTGCCGTTCGCGGAGCCGACGGCGGGGTTCTGGCCGGCGACGACGTAACCCTTGACGTTGCCTTCGAGCATCTGGCGGACCGTCCAGTAGTTCGAGTTGTCGTCGTCGATGCGCGGCAGGTAGTCGAAGCAGAAGTCGTTCTCCTTCGTGGCGGCGGCGCCCCACCACGCCTTCAACAGCGAGACCATGTAGGAGCCCGCGTTGCCCCACCAGCCGCCGGGCGCCGTCGAGCGCTCGATGTAGTTGTCGAGTCCCCCGTAATGCTCGACGTGCGGCATCTCGAGGTACCCCGGCAGCGTGTCGAAGAGCGTCGGGATGTCGGTCGACCCCTGGATCGACGCATGGCCGCGCAGCGCCATGATCCCGCCACCCGGCCGCCCGATGTTCCCGAGCAGCAGCTGGATGATCGCCGCCGTGCGGATGAGCTGCACGCCCTTCGTGTGCTGCGTCCAGCCGACGGCGTAGGCGAACGCGCCGGTCTTCTCGCGTCCCGAGGAATCGCAAAGCGTTTTCGCGACGTAGAGGAACTCTTCGATGCTGCAACCGCACGCGTCGGCGACGAGCTCCGGCGTGTAGCGCGCAAAGTGCCGCTTCAGGATCTGGAAGACGCAGCGCTCGTGCTGCAGCGTGTCGTCGGTCTCGGGCGGTGTGCCGTGCGACATGCCGCCGCCGTGGCCGCCGTGGCCCGCCGCGTGCCCGGTGACCTGGGAGTCCTGGAAGCCCGCCTCTCGATTGCCCGCGGCGCCGTGCACGTTGGTGCCGGCGTACTGCCACGTCGACACGTCGTACTTGCCCGCCTCGGGATCCCAACCGGAGAAGAGGCCGTCGTTGTCCTCCGTGTCGGAGAAGTCCTCGTTGATGATCACCGGCGCATTCGTGTAGCGCTTCACGTACTCGTCGAACCAGCGCTCGTTCTCGAGGATGTAGTTGACGATGCCGCCGAGGAAGGCGATGTCGCTGCCGGCGCGGATGCCGACGTGCTTCGTCGCCATCGCGCTCGTGCGCGTGAAGCGGGGGTCGATGTGGATCACGTGCGCGCCCCGTTCCCGCGCCTCCATCACCCACTGGAAGCCGACGGGATGGTTCTCCGCCATGTTCGACCCCATGATCACGATGCAGTCCGAGTTCATGAGGTCCTGCTGATAGTCGGTGGCGCCGCCGCGACCGAACGAGGTGCCCAGACCGGGCACCGTGGAGCTGTGTCATATGCGGGCCTGGTTCTCGACCTGCACGACCCCGAGCGCGGTGAGGAGCTTCTTCATCAGGTAGTTCTCCTCGTTGTCGAGCGTCGCGCCGCCGAGATTCGCGATGCCGAGCGTGCGCCTGGCGGGATTGCCGTCTGGCGTCTCCTCCTGCCACGTCTCCTCGCGCGTCCGCACGAACCGGTCGGCGATCATCTCCATCGCCTGCTCGAGCGGCAGCTCTTCCCAGTGCGTTCCGTACGGGCGGCGGTACTTGACCTTGTACTCGCGCAGCGGGCCGCTGTGCAGGCTCTTCGATGCGGCGCCCTTCGGGCACAGGCGGCCGCGTGAGATCGGGCTCGCGGGATCGCCCTCGACCTGGATGACCTCGCCGTCCTTCACATAGGCAAGCTGAGCGCAGCCGACGGCGCAGTACGGGCAGATCGACTGCGCGACGTGGTCGGCCTTCGCGATCCGCGGCTCGAGCGTCCGCGAGCGCGCGCTCTGCGCGGCCTTGCCGAGGCCGAGTGGATCGCCCTCGCGCAGCTGGCGCACGACAGGCCACGTCTCGAGCAGCTTCGTGAAGCCCACGGCATACGTTGTTTCTGGCCCCGAACGCCATGAAACATATCGTGTTGCGATCTATCTCTCGTCGAGAGCGTCGATCACGCTGCGGAGGTGTGCGCGTTCCGGCCCGAGCGCGGTGTGCACCGCGTCGAGCCGCTCCTCGCCCGCCGGCGTGAGCGTCAGGTCGACGATGCGACCGTCCTCCTTCGAGGTCGCGCGCCTGACGAGACCCGCCGCCTCGGCACGCTGCACGAGCTCCGTCACCGCGCTCTGCGTGAGCGCGAGTGTCGTCACCAGTTCGGACACGGTGGTCGACGCCCCCGGCGCGCCCGCGATCTGGAGCAGCAGGAGATGCTGCCGCGGCGTGATCCCGGCCGCGCGCGCTGCGTCTTCGCTCCGGCGCAGGAAGCGGCGAAGCTCGGCCCGGAACTCAGCAGCCGCGGAATATCGGTTCGCCATGCTTCGGATTGTGCCTCAGTGGAACGCGCTCGCCCAGCCCCCGAGGCTCGCACGCTTAACCAGCGATTAATGGCCGCTCACACTCGTTCAACGTCGCCCCGTTATAAGGGGCCGTGTGGGTTCAACCCGCATGTTCTCCCTTCGTGCCGCCGAGCTCCTCGTCGTCGCCGTCGTGGGCGGTGCCTTGGCGCTCGGCGGCGCGGCTTTTCTCGGAAAGCTCGGTAGCCACACGACGATCCAGCAGATCGCGCGTCCCAGCGTGACGAACACCTCGGCGGCGCCGGCGCCGGTGCGCGGGCTGACCCCTGAGCGCGTCTACCAGGAGGACGCTCCCGGCGTCGTGCAGATCACCGCGACGAGCGTGACGCGGGTGCAGAGTGACCCGTTCGGCTTCCTGCCGTCCACGCCGCAGACGACGCAGTCGCTCGGCTCCGGCTTCGTCATCGACCGGGCCGGCCACATCGTCACGAACTACCACGTGATCGCCGGCGCGCAGAAGGTGCAGGTCTCGTTCTCGAGCCAAGACGAGCTCGCAGCGACCGTGGTCGGTAGCGACAAGTCGACCGATGTCGCCGTGTTGAAGATCGACACGCACTCGCGCGCTCTGACGCCGCTCCCGCTCGGCGACTCCGACGCGGTCCGCGTCGGCGACCCGGTGTACGCGATCGGCAACCCGTTCGGTCTCTCGCGGACGCTGACCGCAGGCCTCGTCAGCGCGGTCGGCCGCCAGATCTTCGCGCCGAACAACCAGCCGGTCGAAAACGCGATCCAGACCGACGCCGCGATCAACCACGGCAATTCCGGAGGCCCGCTGATCGACGACGAGGGCCGCGTGATCGGTGTCACGTCGCAGATCCAGACCGGCAGCACCGACGCCAACTCGGGCAGCGTCGGCATCGGGTTCGCGATCCCGATCGACACCGTGCGCGACGTCGCCGCGCAGATCATCGCGAACGGCAAGGCACAACATCCCGAGCTCGGTGTGAGCACGGTCGTGCTCACGGCACAGGTCGCGCGCCTCTTCAACCTGCCCACGACGCACGGGCTGCTCGTCGAGCAGGTGACGAAGGGCAGCGCGGCCGACAAGGCGGGGATCAAGGGCGGCACGACCTCGGTCGTCGTCTCGGGCGAGAGCTACGTCGTCGGCGGCGACATCATCACGAAGCTCGACGGGCAGCCCGTCTCGTCGTACCAGCAGATCGTGACCGCAGTGCTTGCGAAGAAGCCCGGCGACAAGATGACGATCGAGCTCTGGCGCAAGGGCGCGCAGAAGACGGTCACGGTGAAGCTCGGCGTGAGGCCGGGTTAGTGACCGCAAGGCTTCGGCTCTCGTTGTAGAGCCGATGAGGAAGATCGGCCGGAGCCCGACTGCCTGCCCGGGCACGGCCGGTCTTCCTTTTTTCGTTGGGAGGGCGGCGTCACGTCGCTACCTTGTCCCGCGATGGAGCAGGGGCAGATCGTCCTCGAGCACACCGTTGTCGAGGAAGCAGCAGAGCTGTGGAGTGAAGACGACGCGGACCGCGATGGGTGGTTCTGCGTTCGCACGGATCCGTTTCCGTGCCCGGCGGCCGGCTGCACGTTCGTCGCTGAGTTCATGACGGCCGCGCATCTGATCCTCGTCTGGCAGGCGAACGACGACCCGAACCTTCTGCGTCACGCCGCCCGCGCCCGCGACGTCGGCCGCAATCCCCGCGTCACCGGCTACCGCTCCGAGTACGGCCCGAGCGCGTCGTACTACGCGTGGATCGCCGCCGGCCGGCCGGTGCACGGCGTCAAGCAACCCATCCAGTGATCGAGCAGCACTTCGGCGAGAGCCCGCCGTTCTCGCTCGGCGTCGAGGAGGAGCTCATGATCCTCGACGCGGAGACGTACGAGCAGGTGGCGGCCGTCGATCGCATCCTGCGCGGCGTCGAGGGGCTCGAGCTGCCGGGCCAGATCAAGACCGAGCTCTTCGCATCCGTCTTCGAGACCAACACCGGCATCTGCTCGACGGCCGCGGAGGCAGATGCTGCGCTGCCGGCACTGCGGCGCGCTGCGGCGACGGCGGCGGCGGCCGAGGGGCTCGCGATCGGCGCAGCGGCGACGCACCCGTTCGCTCTGCCGGAAGCGCAGCCGATCGTCAAGGAAGAGCGCTACGTCACGTTCGTCGGGTACGGCGGCATCTCGGTACGCCGCCAGGGCGTCCAGGGGCTGCACGTGCACGTCGGGATGCCGTCGGCCGACGACTGCTGGCGGTGCCTCGACGCGATTGTCCCGTGGCTTCCCGTCGTTCTCGCGCTCTCGGCGAACTCGCCGTGGTTCGCGGGCGAGCTCACCGGGATGGCGTCGAACCGTGCACCGGTGCTCGCCGAGCTGCCGCGCGCAGGCGCTCCGCCCGCGTTCGCGTCGTACTCGGAGTGGGAGGCGTGGGTCGAGCGCCTCGTCCGGCTCGGCGTCACCGAGGAGTACACGCGCATCTGGTGGGACGCGCGCCCGCACCCGAAGCTCGGGACGCTCGAGGTGCGCATTGCGGACCAGCCGACCGACGTGGGCCTGTCGGTGGCGCTCGCGGTGCTCCTGCAGGCGCTGTGCGCTGCGGCACTGGACGGCGTGCTGCCGGAGCCGGGAGCGCAGCTCTCCGACCGCGGCCGGGGCGACTACGTGCAGAACCGCTGGTCGGCGGCGCGCTTCGGCGTGCGCGCCGAGCTGCTTCATCCGGACGGTGCGTCGTACCGCTCCGCGTCCGAGCTCGGGACGGAGCTGCTCGAGCTCGTGCGCCCCGCGGCCGAGCGACTCGGCGGCGCGGCCGCGCTCGCGCGCATCGATCCCTCCGGCTGCGAGGCCGATCTCCAGCTCGACGCCGAGGATGCCCGCGCCGCCGCGGCGGGGATCGCTGCGCGCACGCTAGCCTTCGACGCGTGACTGTCGTCTCCGAGACGATTCAGGTGAGTGGCGTCCGCTGCGAGCGCTGCGTCATGCGGCTCGCGAAGACGCTCGAGGGATTCGACGGGCTCGAGTCGGCGAACGCGAACCTGATGGGCCAGGTGATGCTTGCCTACGACGACGAGCGCACCACGCGGGATGCGCTCGTCGAGCAGCTCGCTCGCGGCGGCTTCCGCGAGCAGCAGTTCGTCTAGGCCGCTACCGCTTCGGCGGGTCGCCGAGGTGCTCGTCGCGGTCGATCGCGTCGTCTCGCTGGGAGTCGCCCGACGTGCCCGCCGGCTGCCAGCCCGGGTCGGCCGAGTTCGTGGTGCGGTCGAAGCCGAGCGGCCGGTCGAGCGCCGGCTCGTCGGTCGAGCGGAGGCGCTTGTGCGGCGCCGGCTCGAGTCCGAGCTGCACGCCTTCCGTCTCGGCGTTGTGCTCCTCCGGATCGGGGTCGACCACCGTGATGTCGATCAGGCCGTAGTGCAGCCTGACCGCGTTCACGTCCAGGCTGTCGTCGTCGAGCTTCGGCGAGTCGGTGACGATCTCCTTGGCGACCGTCGCACGCATGACGTCGTCGTGCTCGTGCAGGAACTCCTGCGGGATCGCGTACTTCGACTTGAACACGTGCCCGACCTCGACGATCGCGATTCCGTCGCGCTCGGCGACGATCGTGCCGATCTTGTGGTCGTCCTGGCCGATGACCTCTTGGCCTTCCATGGGGCCTCCTCCGCTCTCGGGATTCCCTCCTACAACGGGGAATCAGCCGAGCCGGATGCGCGTTGGACCCGTTGCTAGGGTGGCCCTTCGATGAGCGACAGCGCACCGACGGCCGCCGATTCCCGGAAGCTCGCCAAGGAGGCGAGAGACCGCGTCCGCTTCGAGGAGGAGGCGCTCGAGTTGAGCGATCAGGTGTACCGCGTGGCTCGCAGGCTCGCCGGCTCCCGTGAGGAGGCCGACGACCTGGTCCAGCAGACGTACGAGCGCGCCTTCCGCTCCTGGCGGCAGTACACGCCCGGCACGAACCTGCGCGCGTGGCTGCTGCGGATCCTGACGAACCTCAATATCGATCGCGGGCGGCGGCAGCAGCGCTCGCCGCAGACGACGCCGCTCGACACGAACGAGGCGGGCGACTACTTCCTCTACAACAAGCTCGAGTCGCAGCTGCCGGAGGAGAACCCCGACGAGGAGCGCGTGCTCGAGCGGCTCAGCCAGGACTCGATCGTCGATGCGCTCGCCGAGGTTCCGCACGACTTTCGGGACGCAATCGTGCTCGTCGACATCGGCGAGTTCTCGTACGCGGACGCGGCTCAGATCCTCGACATTCCGATCGGGACCGTGATGTCCCGCTTGCACCGCGGCAGGCGTATCCTGAAGAAGAATCTCGCGGACGGAGTCGTCTCGTGATCGACTGGTGTGACAAGTGCGAGGAGATGATGCAGCCGTTCCTCGACGGCGCGCTCTCCGAGGCCGAGGTCGCCGAGGCGGAGGAGCACCTCGAGAAGTGCCGCTGGTGCGCGAAGCGCTATCAGTTCGAAGAGCGGCTTCGCCACTACGTGCGCGTGGCCGTCAGCGAGCCCATGCCGGCCGAGCTGAAGGCGAAGCTCGCCGCGTTGCGAACCCCGCTGTAACTTGGTTGCCGCCGAAGGCGGAACCAAGTTGTCTGTCTGAAGCGCTCCTGACCTAGCTCACTGCTGCGCGGCCACGGTCTTCGGGCCGACGATCACGAGCAGCTGGTTGCGCTTCAGGCCGGGCGTCGGCGCCGTCCCCACGTCGAGCTGGCGCGCGAGGCGGAGGCCGACGGCCTGCGCACCCGGCCCGTAGAAGACCGTCGTCTGCTGGTAGTTGAAGCGGTCGGCGCGGCCGACCTTGGAGATCGTGTAGCCCATCGCACCGACGCGGCTCGCGACCGAGCGCGTCCACGCGATGTCGCCGTTGCCGTTCTCGACGTTGATCTGCAGCTTCCACGGCGCGGGCAGGTTCGCGTTCGGGATCGCCTCGACCGTGCGGATCCGCGTGCGCGTCAGCTGCATGTTCGGCGCGACGACCATCACCGCGAGCGCCGAGAGCAGCGCGGCGACCAAGCCGACGGCGATCAGCCGCGCCTTCGCGTTGACGCCGATCGTGCGACCGACCGGCAGGCCGGCGAGCTTCCGCGCCTCGGCCTTGTCGATGCCGAGCGCAGTCGCGTAGACGACAGCCGCCATGATCGCGTCGTTCTGCGAGGGGAAGCGGTAGATACGGCCCTCCTCGAGCCACTCGACTTCCTGTTCGGTGAGACCGGTGCGCAGCGCGATTGCGCGCGTCGTCAGCTCACGCCGCTCGCGGGCGTGCTTGAGCGGAGAAGGCTCGGGTATTGCGTCGAGCGGGTGGGCGAGCTCGAGCATGGCGACGTTCATCCTTCGTCGTATCGGCGTACATCCCTGTCCCCTGGAGGGCGAAGATCCGAACAATCGACGAGCACCGGGTCGAGTGCCCGGCCGCCCTCGTCGGGGATCGAGCCCCAGGCGCTGCGGGCGAGCGCGACCGGGTGGCTGCGGCTGCCGTCGTAGGAGGCGGCCGCGACCGGGGCGGGGTGGGCGGCGAGGCGCTCGACGGCGCGCGGGTCGAGCTCCGGGCCGTCGGCAAGCACGATCACGGCGCGCTCGGCCTCCGGCCCGAGCGCCGCGAGCCCGCAGCGGAGCGACGCGCCGGGGCCGGACTCCCAGTCCGCGCAGTGGACGACGCGGGCACCCGGCGCCTCGAGCGCGTGCGCACCCGCGACGACGACGATCTCGCCGAAGGACGCAGCCTTCAGCGCTTCGACGACGGCGGGGAGAAACTCGCGCTGCTTCACGCCGCCGTAGCGCGTCGACGCGCCGGCCGCGAGCACGACCGCGCTAACTGACGTGAACCGTCGCCTTCTCGATCACGACGTGCTTGGTCGGCACCTCGCTCGCGTTTCCGAACTTGCCGATCTTGTCGACGACGGGCAGCCCGGAGACGACGGTGCCGAGCACGGCGTACTGCGCCGGCAGCTGCGCGTTCTGCGCGGTGACGACGAAGAACTGGCTGCCGCTCGTGCCGAACGGGTCGCTTCCCGTCTTCGCCATCGCGACCACGCCGTGCGTGTACTGCGTCGAGGCGGGCGGCGCGTCCACGCACTCGTAGCCGGGGCCGCCTTCGCCGGTGCCGGTCGGGTCGCCGCCCTGGATCACGAAGCCGGGGACGATGCGGTGGAAGATCAGCCCGTTGAAGAAGCCCTTGTTCACGAGATAGACGAAGGACGCGGTCGTGGACGGCGACTCCTTCGTCGCGAGCTTGATCGTGAAGCTGCCGTAGTTCGTCTTCAGCGCGACCGTGTAGGTCTTGCCGGCCACGAGCGCCTGCGTCGGCGGGCTCTGCTTGCGGCCGCCGCTCGGGCTCGCGCTGAAGACCTTGCAGTCGAGCGCGCTCTTCTTCGAGCCGCCGCCACCGCACCCGGCGGCCGCGACGGCGAGCGCCAGGACGAGCCCGGCTAGCTGCAGCCGGCGATGGAGCGCCATACCTCGTCCACGTTGTCGACGTACCGAACGACGTCGTTCGACGGCGCGCCGCCGGCGACGGTGACGGCCGTCGGCCCGGCGTTGTAGGCGGCGAGCGCCAGATCGGCCGAGTCGAACCGATCGAGCAGCTGACGCAGGTAGCGGGCGCCGGCGAGCACGTTCGAGCGCGCCTCGTCCGGGTTCAAGTTGAGCGAGCGGGCGGTTGCCGGCATCAGCTGCAGCAGGCCGCGCGCACCGGCGGAGGACGTCGCCGCCTGGTTGAGGTTCGACTCCACCTTTGCGACGGCGAAGAGCATTGCGGGCGGCACCTGGGTGGCGGAGGCGGCGGACTCGAAGATGTTGCGCAGACCGTGCGGGAACGGGCAGGGCGTGAACCGCGCGACGGACGGCCGTGGTCCGGCCGCGGCCGCCGCGCTCGCGACGGTCACCGAAGGCCCGCGCACCGCGATCGCGCACGCTGCGGCCACACCGCCGACGATCGCGAGCAGGGCAAGCCGCCGTTGTGTCTCCCGACCCACGAGGCCGGGATTCTAGAGCAGTTCCACGCCGGCGACAGCCCGCGCCACGAGGGCTTTCGCGATCTCTAGCTTGAAGACATTGCGGGGGAGCGGCGTCGCGGCCTCGAAGCCGCCTTCGAGCAGCCACGGAACCGGCGCGACGCCCGCCAGGGCGACCCGCGTCGCGCCGTCGCGGCGGGCGGCCGCGACTCCGACGATCGGGAACGACCAGCGCTTCCGGTCCATCGCCTTCAGGTAGACGCTCGCCTCCGGCTGCGGCACGACCACCTCGAGGATCAGCTCGCCCGGCTCGAGCGTCGTCGTGCGCCGGTCGTCCTCGGTCGGTAGCCGGTAGAGCTCCGCGATCCCGAGCTCGCGCTGGTTCGTGCGCAGAGTCGCGTCCAGCGCGAGCAGCGCCGCGGCGACGTCGGAGGGGTGCGCGGACGCGCAGAACTCGTTCTCGAAGATCGCGTGCTCGCGGTGCTCGCCTTCGTGCGCGAAGCACTCGTCGCCGCCATGGAGCCGGCACGGCCAGTCGAGCCGCCAGTACCAGCAGCGGGTCGACTGGAGCAGGTTGCCGCCGAGTGTGCCCATGTTGCGGAGTTGCGGGCTCGCCGCCAGGCGGCATGCCTCGCGCAGCGCATCCGGGATCGTCGGGTCGCACTCGAGCTCCGCGAGCGGCGCACCGGCGCCGATCCGCTCGCCGTCGATCCCGCGCGGCACGACGCCGCGGATGTCGACGAGCGTCTCGGCGTGCAGCAGCCCCGCACGGATGAGCGGCACGACCTCGGTGCCGCCGGCGATTGGCGTCCCTTCGACGCTGGAGCTAGACGACGCCCGCAGGAGCTGCATGCCTCTCCTTCGCTTCGCGCAGCGCGCGCAGCATCTCCTCGCGCGTGATCGGCAGCTGGCGCACGTCCGCACCGGTCGCGTCGCGGATCGCGTTCGCGATCGCTGCCGCGGTCGGGATGATCGGCGGCTCACCGAGGCCCTTCGAGCCGAGGTTCGTCAGGTGCTCGTCCGGCTCGTCGATCAGCTCGCTCACGATCTCGGGCACGTCGGCGATCGTCGGCAGCTTGTACGCGTCGAGCGTCGTCGTCAGCAGCCGGCCCGTCTTCGGATCGTGCAGCCGCTCCTCCGAGAGCGTGTGGCCGATGCCCTGGATGATCCCGCCCTCGACCTGCGACGACGCGCCGAGCGGGTTGATGACGCGGCCGATGTCGTGGACGGCTGCGATTCGCTCGACCCACACCTCGCCTGTCTCGACGTCGACTGCGACCTCCGCGACCTGCACGCCGAACGTGAGCACCTGCATCCCCGTCGGGTTCGGGCCGCGACCGCCCTTGCCGAGGATCTGCGCATCCTCGAGCACGTCGACGACCTCCGCGATCGGTGCGCCCTTCAGGCCGCGCTGCTCGGCGATCTCCTCGATCTGCTCGCGTGCGTCCGCAGCGGCTGCGCGCACGGCGGGCCCCATCGACGGTGTCGTCGACGAGCCCGCGCTGATCGACGCATACGGCCCACGCGCCGAGTCTCCGACCGAGACGGTGACGTGCTCCAGGGGAATGCCGAGCTCTTCGGCGGCGATCATGGCCATCGCCGTCTTCGTCCCGGTGCCGATGTCCTGCATCGCCGTGACGACGGTCGCGCGCCCGTCCGAGCCGACCCGCAC
>DATAUN010000146.1:0-4985 GCA_036268235.1 Gaiellaceae bacterium | reverse complement strand
GCGCAGCATCTCGAGTGCTGCGGGCAGTGCGCGCTCGAGCGCACCGAGCTCGTCGTTGACCTCGATGCGGAGCGCCTGGAAGACGCGCTTCGCGGGATGCCCCTCTCCGAAGCGCGCCGGCGCGGGAATCGCCTCCTTGATCACCTCGACGAGATCGCCGGTGCGCTCGAACGGCTCGGTGCTGCGGCGCTTCGCGATTGCGCGTGCGATCGGCCGCGCATAGCGCTCCTCGCCGTAGCGGCGGAAGATGTCCGCGAGGTCGCGCTCCTCTGCATCGTTGACGAGCTCGCGCGCGGAGTACTCGGCGCTCGGATCCATGCGCATGTCGAGCGGCGCGTCGACCGCGTACGAGAAACCGCGGTCGGGCCGGTCGATCTGCATCGACGAGACGCCGAGGTCGAGCAGGACGACGTCGGCGCGCACGCCGTTGTCGGCGAGCTGCCGCAGGACGGTCGAGAACTCGCCGTGGTGCAGCCGTGCCTTGATGCCGGTGTCGCGGCGGAAGCGCTCGAAGAACGGCGCGACCGTCGGGTCGCGGTCGATCGCGATCAGCTTGCCGTCGCCGCGCAGCCGCGAGGCGAGCAGCGTCGCGTGGCCGCCGGCGCCGAAGGTGCCGTCGACGATCGTCTCGCCGGGGCGGGGATCGAGGGTCGCGACGACCTCCTCGGCGAGAACGGGGACGTGATCTGTCTCAGTTGGCAAGACGCTCGGCAACATCTTCCGCGCTCCCTTCCACCTCGTGCAGCTGATCGCGCCATTTGGCGCGGTCCCAGATCTCCAGGTGGTCGAAGACCCCGGCCACCGTCACCTCGCGCGTGATCCCGGCGCTCTCGAGCAGCGCGGCGGGAACGACGAGGCGGCCCTGTTTGTCGAGCTCGCCGTGCGCGGCGCCCGAGAAGAAGTGACGGCGCATCCGGCGCGAGTCGGTCGCGAGCGGGTCGAGGGCATTGATCCGCTCGGCCATGCCCTCCCAGGCTGGGCGCGGATAGGCATAGAGACAGCCGTCGAGACCGCGTGTCACGACCACGCCTTCCTCGAAGTCTCCACGGAGCTTCGACGGGAGTGTGAGGCGGTTCTTGTCATCGAGGGTGTGTTCGTGCTCACCGAGCAGCATGGTCCACTGCGGCCCACTTTACCCCACTTTCTCCCACATGTAAACCCCTGCGGGACCATGCGGCGGCCGAATCCCCCTTTCGGGCAGCGGGCGCTAGACCAGCTCGACGGCGTCGCCGACCCGGACCCGCCCGGGCTCCGCGACGGCGGCATGGATCCCGAACGGCAGGGGCTCGGTCGACTCGAGGTCGCCGCGGTAGGCGGCGAGGGCCTTGAGCGTGTCGAGGTCGGTCCGCCCCGTCTCCGGGTTCTGGGTCGTGATCACGCAGCGGCCGACGTGGCCCTGCGGGATCACGACGGCGTCGCCGACCTGGACGCGCCGTCCGTGCCACGCATCCTCGGCGTGCGCGTCGACGCCGTCGATGCCGAAGTTCATCCGGAAGCGGCGGTGGTCGACCGCCCCGACCGCGAGCTGGGCCGAGAGCGCCTCGAGTGAGCTCGTGGCGAGTAGCGACACAGCCCCGCCACGGCCTCGATCGGTCGCGGGCTGCGCCGGCTCGACGAGCCGCACCGGCTCGCCGATCAGGAACGAAAGCGCCTCTGTCCACGGCCCGTGCACGAGCCGCGCGGCGCGCGGTGCCGAGTGAAACGTCGTCGGCACGTCCTCGCCCCGCTCGACCGGCGCCGACAGGACCTGACCGTCGTCGAACCGCATCGTCAGCGTGTCGCCGTGCTCGTCGTAGTCGGCCCGCACGAGCTGCAGCAGGCCGAACTGCTTGTTGCTGACGAGCCGGCCCGACTCGGTGACCATGTAGAAGCGCCGGTCGCCGCGCAGCCCCGACTCCAGCAGGTCGATCTCGTCGACGAGGTGGAGCTTCGTCGCCTTCACGGGAGTCAGCGAGATCCAGGCGACGCGCGCAGTCACCCCACGAAAGCTAGCTGGGTCGAATACGGGCCGCGTCCCTCGACCACCGCGCTTCCCGCGCGCGCGCCGAGCTCGAGCGCGTTGCGAAGGGAGTCGCGGCGCGCGAGTGCGAACGCAACCGCAGCGGCGAACGAGTCGCCCGCGCCGTACGTGTCGACGACCCGCACCGGCGGGATCGCGTCGTAGCGCTCGCCGTTTGCGGTCCCGCCTCGCTCCCCGTCGGTGACGATCACCGTCGCGACGTCGAGCGACCCGTCGTAGCGCTCGCGTGGGTCGTTCGCGCTCGCGACGAGCAGGTCGATCGGCACGCCGGCGGCCTGCAGCGTCGGCAGCTCGCGAACGGTCGCCGCCAGGAACCGCGCTGCGCGGGCTGCGCGCAGCGCGGCCTCGGTTCCCGAGATGAAGAAGACGAGGTCGTAGCCCTCGAGCGGCAGCGGGGCGTCCGGCAGGAGCTTCGCGCCGAGCACGGTGATCGTCCGCTCGCCCTGCTCGTCGACATGCGTCCACGCGCGTCGCGTCGAGCCGGCGAAGCGGGCATGCACGTCGATTCCGAGCTCCGCGAGCCGGCGCTGTGCCGCGTGGCCCAGCGCGTCGTCGCCGAGCGCCGTGAAGAGCTCGCATCGGCCCGCGAGGAGCGCGAGCTGCCGCGCCACGATGGCGCCGCCCCCTCCAGGCTCGTCGTAGACCTCGCTCGCATGCACGATCGTGCCGGACCGCGGCAGCTCCGAGACACGCGCGAACTCCACCCATTCGACGTGGCCGACGACGGCGCATCTCACGGTTTCGCAGCTCCTCTCGTTACAACAATGATGGGGACGATGACCGAAGCGATCCCGCCGTTCGAGCGTTTCTACCTCGCCCACCGCGACGAGGTGCTCGGGTACCTGCGGCGGCTGCTTGGCCAGCGCGCGGAGGACGCATGGCAGGAGACCTTCCTGCGTGCCCTTCGCGCGTACGACCGGCTGCAGCACGGACGCCATCTGCGCGCGTGGGTGTTCACGATCGCAACCAACGTCGCGCTGGACGAGCTGCGCGGCAAGCCGCAGCCGGTCGCCGACGGTGAGCCTGTCGTCGAGCTGCACCGCGACGCGTTTCGCGAGCTCGAGCACCTCACCGACGAGCTGCCGCCGACCGAGCGCGCGGCGGTCGTGCTGCGGTACGGCTACGACCTCCCCTACGCCCAGATCGCCGACGCTCTTGGCTCGTCCGAGGAGGCCGCGCGCGCCGCGGCGTCGTCCGGCGTCCGCAGATTGAGGAGGACACATGTACGTAACGCCTGACCTCGACGCACGCTTCCGTGCGGCCGCCGTCGGCGAGGGCCTCGTCGACGTGCGCTTCGACGTCGTCGACTCGCCGGTCGGCGAGCTGCACGTCGCGACCACCGAGCGCGGCCTCTGCCGCATCTCCTACTTCGCCGACGGCTGGGAGGACGCGCTTGCGCGCCAGTTCGGTGTGCGCGTCCTGCGCTCGCCGCTCGACGACGTGCGGCGCGAGCTCGACGAGTACTTCGCCGGCAACCGCCGCGCGTTCGACCTGCCGATCGACCTTCGCGTCGCCCCGTTCCCTGCAGACGTGCTCCGCGAGCTCGCGCTCGTGCCGTACGGCCGCACGGAGACTTACGGCACGCTCGCCGCAAAGGCAGGTCGCCCGGGCGCGGCCCGCGCGGTCGGCACGGTGATGAACCGCAACCCGATTCCGATCGTGCTGCCGTGCCATCGCATCGTCGGCGCGAACGGATCGCTGACCGGCTACGCCGGCGGGCTCGACGCGAAGCGTGCGCTCTTGGAGCTCGAGGGTGCAATCCTGGGGTAGTGCGTCAGCGTGTCGTGATCGTCGGCGGAGGCTTCGGCGGGCTGCTCGCGGCCCGCGGCCTTCGCCGTGCCGACGTCGAGCTCACGCTCGTCGACCGCCAGAACTTCTTCCTCTTCCAGCCGCTCGCCTACCAGGTGGCAACCGGCTCGCTCTCGTCGGCGGAGGTCGCGCTGCCGCTCCGGCGCGCGCTGCGCGGCCAGGAGAACGCGCGCGTCGTGCTCGGCGAGGCGACGGCGTTCGACCTCGCCGCGCGCACGGTCACCGTCTCCGACTTGCCCGAGAGCGGCACGCTCGAGCTCCCCTACGACGTGCTCGCGGTGGCGGGCGGGTCGCGGTACTCGTACTTCGGCCACGACGACTGGGCCGAGCACGCGCCGGAGCTGAAGTCGCTCGACGGCGCGCTCGCCCTGCGCGACCGCATCCTGCTCGCGTTCGAAGCAGCGGAGCTCGAGACCGACGAAGACGCGCGCCAGGCGTGGCTGACGTTCGTCGTCGTCGGCGCCGGGCCGACGGGCGTCGAGATGGCCGGGCAGATCGCGGAGCTCGCGCACGACGTGCTGCCGCGCGAGTACCGCCACGCGGACACGCGCCGTGCGCGTGTCCTGCTCGTCGAGGCGGGCGAGCATGTCCTCGGGGCATTCTCGCCGCGGCTGTCCGCGAGCGCGGAGCGCCAGCTGCGCTCGCTCGGCGTCACGCCGCTGCTGAAGACGACGGTCGTCGGGATCGACGCGACCTCGATCGAAGTCGACTCGGGCGAGCGCATCCCCTCGCGGACGAAGGTGTGGGCGGCGGGAGTCGCTGCCGCATCGGTTGCGCGCCTGATCGCGGAGGCCGCGGGCGCCGAGGTCGACCGCGCGGGCCGCGTGACCGTCGAGCCCGATCTGACGCTCGCGGGGCACCCGGAGGTCTTCGCGTTCGGCGACATGGCGGTCGTCCGCGACACACCGTTGCCGGGACTCGCGCCGGTGGCGATGCAGCAGGGCCGCCACGTCGCGCGCTCGATCCGGAGTGAGCAGCGGACCGCCTTCCGCTACCGCGACAAGGGCAACCTCGCGACGATCGGTCGCGCGCGCGCCGTCGGCGAGGTGAAGGGCGTCCCGTTCACGGGCTTCGTTGCGTGGGCGATGTGGCTCGGCATCCACATCACGTACCTGGTCGGCTTCCAGAACCGGGTGATCGTGCTGACGCGGTGGGC
>DATAUN010000145.1:0-2895 GCA_036268235.1 Gaiellaceae bacterium | reverse complement strand
TCTCGAGCTCGTCCTTCGGCCGCTCGGTCAGCGGCGTGCCGTTCAGGAGCGCGCCTTCGCCGCGCGTCGCGGTCCACTCCTCGCCCGTGCCGAAGTCATGTACGTAGCCGAAGAAGACGTCGTCCATCGTCTCGCCGTCGGAGACGGCGATCGAGATCGAGAAGAACGGGATGCCGCGCTTCGCGTTCAACGAGCCGTCGATCGGGTCGACGACGACGGTGATCGGCCCGTCGCCGGAGATGCCGACCTCCTCGCTGACGATCCGCCGGCCCGCGAAGTGCGGCAGGATCGCGCGCTCGGCGGCCGCGTCGATCGCGGTCGTGTCGTCGCCGCCCTTGCCCGCACCGACGACCGGCTCGCGGTCGGCGCGCGCCGGCAGCTCGGCGAGCACGCGCGCGACGTCGTCGCGCGCGTCGCGGCACGCGGCTAGCCAATCGGATGAAACAGCAGCCCCGATGTCAGCTTGGGGAAGAAGAATGTCGACTTCTGCGGCATCGTCTCGCCGGCGTGCGCGAAGCGCGACACCTGCTCGACCGTGACCGGCTGGAGCAGGAACGCCGCCGCAGCGTCACCTCGGTCGACGGCCGCGATCGCCTCGTCGGCGTAGGCGGTGTAGCTCACGCCTTCGGGCGCGAACGACTCGACGACGCGCGGGCCGAAGTCGTCGTCCGTCGCGACGTGCGTGAACGTCCCGTCGCGATACAGCGTCACGCCGTCGCCGGGCGCGTCGACGGTCTCCCCCGGAACCTCGCCGACCGACTGCACGAGCCGGTGCGTCGGGAAGATCTCGAGTCCCGGCGCGCGCGCGGAGACGAGGATCGCGAACGTGTGCGTCGCCTCCGGGTTCTCCTCGCGGTAGGCAACCGCGGTCTCGTAGCGATGGTGGCCGTCCGCGATCAGCAGCGGCGTGTCGAGCTCGATCTCGCCGCCCTCGACCGGCCACGCGCGCGTGCGCACGCCGCTCTCCTCGACGTCCATCGCCGGCTGACCGGTTGGGCGCTCCGCGATCGGGTCGGCGTCATAGAGCACGAAGATCGGCTCGAGCTGGGTGCGCGTCGCGCGCAACAGGCGAAGCCGCCCTTCCTTGGGACCGGCGTGCGTCCGCTCGTGCGGCAGCACCTCACCGGCCTCGTACGGCGTCACGGGAATCGACGCGGCGAGCCCTTCACGGGTGCGCGGCACGCCGTCGGGACCGGTGTAGTCCTGCGCGATCCACCAGGCACGCAGCTCGTCCTCGGCGAGAACGCCCGACTCGCGCCATGCGGCGAGGTCCGCGGCGGCCTGCTCCTCCGAGTCGGGCAGCGTCAGGTGAACGACGTTGTACGGGCTACGGCCGAGGTACGCGCGGCGCTCGTCCGGCGAGATGACGTCGTAGGGCGGCGCGACGAGCGCGTCGAGCGGCCCGGCGGCTTGCGGGTCGTAGCGGAGCGCACGGAACGGCCGAATCGTGGGCACTCCTGCAGACTAGACAGGGTGATCAGAACCGTGCCGCAGGCAGCGCGCTGGATCGACAAGGTCGGCCTGGCGCTGCTCTTTCCGAAGGCGGACGTCGTGCTGCCGTCGCTCTGGGAGCAGGTCTCGGGGCTCCAGGTGACCGACTGGGACGCGGAGGAGATCAACTTCCTCTGGTGGGCGAAGGACGAACTGCCGGACCGAGGGCTCGCCTGCGTCGGCAAGCACCTGGCGCGCTCCGCGTCCTGTGTCGCGCCGCGCCTGCTGCCGACGCTCGTCGCCGCAAACGGCGATGCGCCAGATGACGGCGACCCGGTCGTGGACGCGATCCGCTCACTCGGACCGCTGACCGGGCCGCAGCTGCGCGAGCTCACCGGGCTGCCCAAGAAGGAGATCGACCGCTCGATCGTGGCGCTGCACCACCGCCTCGTGCTGACGAACGCGCATCTCGATCCCGAGGGCAGTACGTGGGGCACGCTCGCGCACGACCTGCTCGCTCGGAAATGGAAGCTGCCGAAGCGGCTGCCCGCACGCGAGGTAGCGCGACGCGAGCTCGCGTCGATTGTCCTCGGGCTCGCGGGCGAGCTCACGGCGGCCGACCTCGCCGGCGCACTCGGCTGGCGGCGCAAGGAGTCGGGCGCGGTGCTCGACGAGATCGCCGACGGGCACGACGATCCGGCCGGCTTCCGCATCTGGGCGCGGCGATAGGCTGGCGCGGTGACGATCGCGGAGCTGCAGGAGGACCGGGTCGTCGAGGCCGTCTACGCCGTCCGGATGAAGCGCAAGCTGCGCACGAAGTCCGGCGCGGCGTATCTCGCTCTCGAGCTCGTCGACGCAACCGGGCGGATCGAGGCGCGCGTGTGGAACGACGTCGAGCTGCTCGACGGGCGCTTCGACGAGGGCGACGCGGTGCGCGTGCTCGCGCGCGTCGAGAAGTTCCGTGACCGGCTCCAGCTCGACGTGCGGTCGCTCGAGGCGACGGACGTCGACCCGGAGACGCTGACGCCGGCGATCCGGCGCGACAAGGACGAGCTTGCAGGCTTCCTCGACTTTCTCGTCGCCGAGATCGCGCATCCCGGGCTACGCGCGACCGTCTCGGCGGTGCTCGTAGATCGCGACCTGGTGGCGTTCCCGGCGACGCCCGAGGATCACCACTCGTATGCGGGCGGGCTGCTCGAGCACACGGTCGGAGTTGCGACACTCGCCCGCGAGACGGCACAGCTCCATCCGCGGCTGCGGGCCGACCTGCTGCTCGCCGCGGCGCTCGTGCACGACGTTGGACGCACGCTCGAGCTCGGGCGCGGGCCGGCGTTCGCGGTGACGACGGAGGGGCGGCTGCTCGGTCACGTGCACCTCGGGCTGCGGTTGATCGAGGAGCGCGCCGAGGGACTGAACGACGCGCAGCTCGCGGAGCTTCTGCACTGCGTCGCTACACATCACGAC
>DATAUN010000144.1:0-1949 GCA_036268235.1 Gaiellaceae bacterium | reverse complement strand
AGCATCTGCGCTTGCAGGAGGTGGCGGAGCAGAACCACCTGCCGTGCCTCTACCTCGTCGACTCCGGCGGCGCGTTCCTGCCGCTCCAGGACGACGTGTTCCCGGACCGCGAGCACTTCGGGCGGCTTTTCTACAACCAGGCGCGCATGTCGGCGAAGGGGATCGCGCAGATCGCGGTCGTGATGGGCTTCTGCGCCGCGGGCGGTGCATACGTGCCTGCCATGGCGGACGAGACCGTGATCGTGCGCGGCACCGGCTCGATCTTCATCGGCGGCCCGGCGCTCGTGAAGGCGGCCACCGGAGAGGACGTCACGGTCGAGGAGCTCGGCGGCGCCGAGGTGCACGCTCTCCACTCCGGGGTCGCGGATCACTATGCGACCTCCGACGAGCACGCGCTCGCGATCGCGCGCCGCATCGTCCGGAACCTGCAGGGAAGGACGCCCGAGCCGCCGTGGATCGCGTCCGAGCCGGAACCGCCCTCAGCCGATCCGGCCGGGCTCTACGGGCTCGTGCCTGACGACCACCGCACGCAGGTCGACCCGCGCGAGCTGATCGCACGCATCGTCGACGGCTCGCGACTCGACGAGTTCAAGGAGCGATATGCGGAGACGCTCGTGTGCGGCTGGGCGGCGATCGAGGGTTATCCGGTCGCGATCCTCGCGAACAACGGCGTGCTCTTCGCCGAGTCGTCGCAGAAGGGCGCGCACTTCATCGAGCTCGCGTGCAAGCGAAAGGTGCCGCTCGTCTTCCTGCAGAACATCACCGGCTTCATGGTCGGCAAGGAGTACGAAGCGGGTGGGATCGCGCGCGACGGCGCGAAGCTCGTGATGGCGGTCGCGTGCGCCGAGGTGCCGAAGTTCACGGTGGTCGTCGGCGGGTCGTTCGGCGCCGGGAACTATGCGATGTGCGGGCGGGCCTACTCGCCGCGGCAGCTCTGGATGTGGCCGAACGCGCGCATCTCCGTGATGGGCGGCGAGCAGGCTGCCACGGTCCTCTCGATGATCGGCGACGACGACCCCGACGCGATTCGCGCCAAGTACGAGCTCGAGGGCAGCCCGTACTACTCGACGGCTCGCTTGTGGGACGACGGGATCATCGACCCGCTCGACACGCGACGGGTACTCGCGCTCGGGATCTCGGCGGCGCTGCAGGCTCCAATCCCCGAGACGCAGTTCGGCGTCTTCCGGATGTGAGCGAGAAGATCCGGAAGCTGCTCGTCGCGAATCGCGGCGAGATCGCGGTGCGCATCTTCCGCACCTGCCGGGAGCTCGGGATCGAGACGGTCGCCGTCGCCGAGGCCGCCGATGCCCGCTCGCTCCACGCGCGCAGTGCGGCGGAGACGTTGGCCATCGCGAGCTACCTCGATGCCGCCGAGCATGTCCGCGCGGCGCGCGAGTCGGGGGCGGATGCCGTGCATCCGGGGTACGGGTTCCTCTCGGAGAGCGCCGAGTTCGCCGAGGCGGTCCTCGCGGCCGGGCTTGTGTGGGTCGGACCCCCGCCGGCGGCTCTGCGGGCGGGCGGGGACAAGCTCGCGGCGAAGCGCATCGCCCGTGAGGCGGGCGTGCCGGTCGTCGAGGAGGGCGAGCCGGGCACGCTCGGCTTCCCGGTGCTCGTCAAGGCCGCCGCAGGGGGCGGCGGGCGTGGGATGCGGGTCGTGCGTTCGGCAGGCGAGCTCGACGCGGCGCTCGAGGCGGCGGGACGGGAGGCGAAAGCGGCGTTCGGTGACGGCACCGTTTTCTGCGAGCGTTACGTCGAGCGCGCGCGACACGTGGAGGTGCAGCTCCTCGCGGATACCGGCGGAGTGGTCGCTCTCGGCGAGCGCGACTGCTCGGTTCAGCGGCGCCACCAGAAGGTGCTCGAGGAATCGCCGTCGCCCGCGGTCGACGAGGCGCTGCGCGGAGAGTTGGCGGACGCGGCGGTTCGCTTCGCGGCCGCGATCGGCTACATCG
>DATAUN010000143.1:0-10940 GCA_036268235.1 Gaiellaceae bacterium | reverse complement strand
GTGCTTGTGCGCCTCGTCCTCGTCGAGAAGCAGCGTCACGCCCTTCGCGGCCGCCACGCGCTGGAGGCGGGCGATCGCGTCGGCGACCACCTCGGGGCGGCCGTGCGTGACCAGCGCCACGGCGTCAACCGACGGCATCGGCGACCCATTGGTCGAAGGCGGCGGGGAGACCGGCGTGCTCCCGCTGGACGAGGTGGAGGACGTACTCATGGTTGCCCTTGGGCCCGGGGAGGCCGGAGTCTACGACGCCGACCGGCTCTGCACCAACCCCGACGAGCGCGTCCGCGACCTCGCGGACGACGCGCCGGCGCACGTCCGCATCCCGGACGACGCCTTTCGGCGCCTCGGCGCGGCCCGCCTCGAACTGCGGCTTGACGAGGACGAGCGCCTGCCAGGCGGGCGCGGCGAGACACAGCGCCGGCGGGAGCGCCAGGCGGACGGAGATGAACGACACGTCGCACGTGACGAGCTGCGGTGCGAACGGAAGCTCCTCGAGCGAACGCGCGTTCACGCGCTCCAGGACGGTCACACGCGGATCGCCGCGCAGCTTTCCGTGCAGCTGGCCGTAGCCGACGTCGAGCGCGATCACCCGCGCCGCGCCGCGCTGCAGCAGCACGTCGGTGAAACCCCCGGTCGAGGCGCCCACGTCGAGGCAGTCGAGCCCGGCCGGATCGAGCTCGAACACGTCGAGCGCATGCGCGAGCTTGTGCCCCGCCCGGGAGACGTACGGCGGCGGCGCCTCGACCTCGAGCGGGGCCGTCTCGTCGACCTGCTCGCCGGGCTTCGCGTGTCCAGGAACCCGTCCGGCCATGACGAGCGCCTGGGCCTGCGACCGCGTCTCCGCCAGCCCACGTTCCACGAGCAGCACGTCGAGGCGCTTCTTCATCCGCCGAACGGTACGCTCGGAGGCATGCCACTCGTCTCGATGCGCCAGCTCCTCGACGAGGCCGCCGCGGGCGGCTATGGGGTGGGCGCCTTCAACGTGAACAACATGGAGCAGATCCAGGCGGTCATGGAGGCCGCCCAGGAGACGCGCTCCCCCGTGATCGTACAGGCCTCCCGCGGCGCCCGCTCGTACACGAACGACCGCTTCCTGATCCACCTGATGATGGCCGCCGTCGAGCTCTACCCGGAGGTCCCGGTCTCGCTCCACCAGGACCACGGCAACTCCCCCGAGACCTGTCTCTCGGCGGTCGACCAGGGCTTCACGAGCGTGATGATGGACGGCTCGCTCATGGACGACGGCAAGACGCCGTCGGACTTCGAGTACAACGTCGCCGTCACGCGCGAGGTCGTCGAGAAGGCGCACGCGAAGGGCGTCACGGTCGAGGGCGAGCTGGGGACGCTCGGCGGCATCGAGGACGGTGTCGGCTCCGGCGAAGTGCACCTCACGGATCCCGACCAGGCGGTCGAGTTCGTCGAGCGCACCGGGATCGACGCGCTCGCCGTCGCCATCGGCACCAGCCACGGCGCCTACAAGTTCACCAAGCCGCCGGACGGCGAGGTGCTCGCGATGCACCTGATCGAGCAGATCCACGAGCGCCTCCCCAGCACCCATCTGGTGATGCACGGCTCGTCGTCGGTGCCGCAGGACCTCGTCGCGAAGATCAACCGCTTCGGGGGCAAGATCTCGCCGACCTGGGGCGTGCCGGTCGAGGAGATCCAGCTCGGCATCCGCCACGGCGTCCGCAAGATCAACGTCGACACGGACGCGCGCCTCGCGATGACCTCCGCGATTCGGGAGGTCTTCGTCGAGCACCCGGAGGAGTTCGACCCGCGCAGCTACCTGAAGCCGGCGCGCGAGGCGATGAAGGCGGTCTACAAGCAGCGGATGGAGCAGTTCGGCCAGGCGGGCCACGCCGGCGACTACGAGCCGCTGTCGCTCGCGGAGATGCGCGCGAGCTACGCCGCTGCGCCTACGACGTCCTGACGGCGAGGCCGCCGACGATCGCCGCGAGCACGTCGGTGTCCGCGTCGATCTCGGTGAGCTTCGCGTGTGCGCGCTCCGCCGCCTCCTCCGCGAGGCGGCGGGCGCCGTCCTCTCCGACCTCGAGCGCGTAGCCGTCGCCGTCGAGCAGGTCGTCGATGATCTGGAAGAGCAGGCCGAGCTCGCCGGCGAACGCCCGCCACGGCGGATGCTCGTCGATCGGAATGTCAGCGGCCCACAGCGCGCACATCACCGACGCCGAAAAGAGCGCGCCCGTCTTCAGCGCATGCAGATGGTCGAGGTCGGCGCCGCCCTCGAGGTCCAGTTGCTGGCCGCCGATCATCTTGAGCGTCGCGTCCACGAGCTCACGCGCGACCGCGCCCGTCGGATACATCAGCGCGAGCCGCATCGCCTCGACGAGCAGCGCGTCGCCCGCCAGGATCGCGGTCGCCTCGCCGTACTGCGCCCACACCGACGGCGCGCCCCGTCGCTCACGGTCGTCGTCGAGCGACGGCAGGTCGTCGTGCACGAGCGAGAACGAGTGAACGAGCTCGACCGCCGCAGCGGCGGGCAGCAGGTCCTCGACGTTCGCGCCGATCGCGTCGCCCGTCGCGAGGCAGAGCACCGGCCGCACCCGCTTCCCGCCGAGCGCGTGGCGCATCGGCGGCTCGAGCGAGCCGAGGTCGGGCGCGAGCGCCAGCTCCGCGAGGTACGCCTCGACGAGCGCGCGCAGGCGCTCAGTCGGCTGGGGCATCCGGGTTCGGGCTCGGCGGCGCGACGGCTTCGGTCTCCGCGGCGCGCTTCGCGCGCTGGAGCTCCGCCTCGACCTCCTTCGCGAGCTCGGCGAGCTCCTGCAGGATCTCGATCGCCAGATCGGGGTCCTGCGTTTCCTCGAGCTTCGTGCGTGCCGACTCGAGCCGCGCGAGCAGATCTTCGGCCTTGTTCAGCGATTCGTCCGCCGTACTCATCGTTAAGCAGCTTCCTCTCGTTGGATGCGTCCCAGAATGCCGTTCACGAGCCTCGCACCGTCGTCGGATGCGTACCGCTTCGTGAACGCGACCGCCTCGTTGATCGCGACCTCGGGCGGCACCTCCCCGCTCTTCAGCTCCTCGATCGCGACCCGAAGCGCACTCCGTTCGACCGCGCCGAGCCGGTCGGCGGTCCAGCCTTCGGAGGCGGCGGTGATCCGCTCGTCGAGCTCGGGCGCGCGGGCGGCGACCTTCTCGGCGACGTCGCGCGCCCACGGGTCGATCTCGCCCGCGTACTGCGAGCCGATCGCCTGCCCGGAGAGGTCCCACTGGTAGAGCAGGAACAGCGCCTGCCGGCGCGCCTGTCTGCGCGAAATCGCCATCACGTTCCCCGGAGCTCGTCGAGCGTGGACGTCGAGTAGTCGCCGCTGCGGAACGGCTCGCTTCCGAGCACTTCGAGCGCGAGGTCGCGGGTCGTCGGCACACCGACGATCTCGGTCTCGCGCAGGGCCCGCACCGCTCGTTCGATCGCGGCCGGACGGTCTGTGTCCCAGACGATCAGCTTCGCGATCATCGAGTCGTAGTACGGCGGCACCAGCGAGCCGGACTCGACGAACGTGTCGACGCGAACCCCCGGCCCGAGTGCCGGAGAGAACTTGGCGATGCGTCCGGGCGACGGTCGGAAGTCGTGCTCGGGATCCTCGGCATTCAGGCGAACCTCGATCGCGTGGCCGCGCCGCGGCGCGCGGCCGGTCACCGAGAGCTGCTCGCCGGCCGCGACGAGGAGCTGCTCGCGCACGAGATCGATCCCCGTGCAGAGCTCGGTCACCGGATGCTCGACCTGCAGGCGCGCGTTCAGCTCGATGAAGTAGAAGCTCCCGTCGGGCCCGAGCAGGAACTCGAAGGTGCCCGCGTTCCGGTAGGAGACGGCGCGGCACGCGCGCTCGGCCGCCGCCTCCATCGCCTCGCGCGCGGCGGGCGTGAGCGCGGCGCTCGGCGACTCCTCGATCAGTTTCTGATGACGACGCTGGATCGAGCACTCGCGCTCGCCGAGCGTCAGGACGTTGCCGTACGCGTCGCACAGCACCTGGATCTCGACGTGCCGCGCGGGCACGAGCGCCTTCTCGACGTACATCGTCCCGTCGCCGAACGCCGCCTCGGCCTCACCGGACGCCATGCGGTACGCGTCCTCCAGCTCGCCCGCCGACTCCACGCGCCGCATCCCCTTGCCGCCACCGCCCGCCGTTGCTTTCAGGAGCAATGGAAAGCCGACCTCGGCCGCGACCGCCTGCACGTCCGCAACGCTCGTCGCTCCCTCGGTGCCCGGCACCGTCGGCACGTCGGCGGCGCGCATCGCCTGCTTCGCGGAGATCTTGTCGCCCATCAGTGCCATCACGTCCGCCGGCGGGCCGACGAAGACGAGGTCGTTCTCGACGCACGCTTGGACGAACGACGGATTCTCGGCGAGAAAGCCGTAGCCGGGATGCACGGCCTCGCAACCCGTTGTCACCGCAGCGGCGATCACGCTCGGGATGTTCAGGTAGCTCTCCGACGCCGTCGGCGGCCCGACACGCACTGCGTGATCGGCCATGCGGACATGCAGGGCGTCGGCGTCGGCCGTCGAGTAGATCGCGACCGCCTCGATGCCGAGCTCGTGGAGCGCGCGGATCACCCGGACCGCGATCTCGCCCCGGTTCGCGACCAGAACCCGCTTGAACATCAGTCGACCTGAGGTGTGAGGAGCGGTTCGAGCTCGAAGAGGAGCTGGCCGTACTCGACCGGCTCGGCGTTGCCGACGTGGATGCCGCGCACGACGCCTTCGATCTCCGCCTTCACCTCGTTCATCAGCTTCATCGCCTCGAGGATGCAGAGCGTCTGCCCGGGCGCGACCGCGTCGCCCTCCTCGACGAACGCCGCCGATCCGGGCGCAGGCGCACGGTAGAACGTGCCGACCATCGGGCTCTCGACGCGCACGAGCGTGTCGTCGCGCGGCGTCAGCGGCGACTCGTCGTTGTTGGCGGCCACGGGGACGGCAGCCGCCGGGACGTATGTCGGCTCGGCGGTGCGGCGCACGCTGACGCGCATGCCATCCTCCTCGACCGTGATCTCGCCCACGCCCGTCTCCTGCACGATCGTGACGAGCTCGCGGATCCGCTCGGCGCGCTGCTGGTCGACGCCGCGCGCCGCCAGCGACTCGTCGCCGGTCGAGCGCTCGCGGATCGAGCGAAGCAGCGGCTCCGCCTCCTCGCCGAAAAGCGCGAGCAGCAGCAGCTCCTCCTCACTCGCCGCGAGGCCGGCGGCGTCCTCGCGCAGACTGTCGAGGTCGATGGGCTCGTCCTCCTCGACGTCGCCGCGAAGCTCAACGGCACGCTTCAACGCCGGATCGACCTCGGCGGGCGTGCGCCCGAAGCGCCCGAGCACGAGATCGCGCAGCTCATCGACCATTGTCGAGTACCGGCTCGCCGTGAGCACGTTCAGGAGCGCCTGTGAGGCGACGATCTGGCCGATCGGCGCCGCGAGCGGCGGCGAGCCGACCTCGTCGCGTACCTTCACGACCTCGTCGAGCACCTCGTCGAGCCTGTCGCCCGCCGCCTGCGCGCGCAGCTGCTGGTCGAGTGCGCCGACGAGGCCGACGGGAAGCTTCTGCTGCGCTGCGCGGACCGCGATGCGCGGCGCGACCGGCGAGACGGGCTCGTCGCCAATGTGCTCGTCGACGAGATCGGCCGCCGCCCAGAGGAGGTCCATGTCGATTCCGGTCCCGAGGCCGAGGCCGGCGAGCGCCTGCGCGGCTGCCTCGGCCGACACGCGGTGCATCGTCAGCGCGACGGGATAGACGGCGGCCGCAATCACGTCGGCGCCGGCACGCGCGGCTTCGATCGCGGTCGCGAGCGCATTGCCGGCGGCGCCCTGCGAGTAGAGCCCGACGGGCAGGCCCGACACGTCCCGCAGCTCGGCGACGAGCTCGCTCGCGCGATGAGGCTGCAGCAGCGCGGCCGGGTCGTTCAACAGCAGGCGGGCGGCGCCCATCTCCGGCAGGCGCTTCCCGGCCTCGACGAGCGCCTCGTGGCGGCCGCTGCCGTACAGAAGGCCCGCTTCGAACTCGGCGCCGGAGCCGACGATCGCCTCGGCCGCCTCGCGAAGGTTGTCGACGTCGTTCAGCGGGTCGTGCAGGCGGAAGACATCGATGCCGCTCGCAGCGGCGCTTGCGACGAAGCGGCGCGCGAAGTCACCACCAACGGGACGGGAGCCGACGAGGAACCGGCCGCGCAGCGCCAGCGCGAGCGGCGTCTGCGTGCGCGCCTTCAGCGCGCGGATCCGCTCCCATGGGCTCTCGACGCCGCGGCTGACCGCGTTGTCGAAGACGCCGCCGCCCGAGACCTCGAGGTATGCGAAGCCGGCGCCGTCGAGCAGCTCGGCGAGCCGCAGCAGCTCGGCGGTCGGCATCAAGCCGGCGAGCGGCTCCTGGCTCAGAACGCGGATGGTCGTGTCAACGAGGCGCGGCACGGCTCAGGACCTTATCCTGCAGTCCTATGGGGGTCTCGAAGGATCTGGTGAGGTGCGTCGAGTGCAGGCACGAGTACGAGCTGCCGCCGCTCGGCGAGGAGATGGGCTGTCCGGAGTGCGGCAGCGTCTCCTGGGTCTCGACGCGCATCCCGGCCGGACAGCCGGTGAATATGCCCGCTGGATATAGCGCTTCTCGCGCGGGTCGACCTTGATCTTGTCGCCCACGTTCACGAACAGCGGCACCTGAACGACCGCGCCGGTCTCGAGCGTCGCCGGCTTCGTCACGTTCGACACCGTGTCGCCCTTGATCCCGGGCTCGGTCTCCGTCACCTCGAGCACGACCGATGACGGCAGGTCGACACCGGATGGGTTGCCGCCGACGAACATCACCTGCACGACCGACGACGGCTGCATGAACGGCAGCTCATCTTCGATGTCCGCGTGCGGGATGCTCAGCTGCTCGTACGTCGCCTCGTCCATGAAGACGACCTCGTCACCGGAGTCGTAGAGGTACTGCATGTTCTTCTGCTCGGTGCGCACGCGCGGGAACTTCTCACCGGCGCGGAACGTCTTGTCGACAACCGAGCCGGCGCCGAGGGACTTGAGCTTGGTGCGTACGAACGCACCGCCCTTGCCCGGCTTCACGTGCTGGAACTCGACGATCCGCCACGTCTGCCCATCGAGCTCGATGTGCATCCCGTTGCGGAACTGGTTCGTGGAAACGACCTCGGCCATCGGCGGCGCAGGGTACCGAACCTAGGAGACTTCGATCAGGTCCTTGGGGAACGACGTCAAGACGTCGAGGCCGTTCTCGCGGACGATCGCCAAGTCTTCGATGCGCACGCCGCCGAGGCCCGGCAGGTAGATGCCCGGCTCGACCGTGACGCAGTTCCCGGTGGCGAGCGTGTCGGTCGACTCCATGGAGAGCCGCGGCGCCTCGTGGACCATCAGGCCGACGCCGTGGCCGAGACCGTGGCCGAAGTTCTCGCCGAAGCCCGCCGCGGCGATCGGCTCGCGCGCAAGCGCATCGGCTTCCACGCCCGTCACTCCCGCCTTGATCCCGGCGACGGCGCGCTGCTGCGCTGCAAGGCACACGTCGTATGCCTCGCGCAGCCGGTCGGGCAGGTGACCGCCGGTCGAGAATGTGCGCGTGCAGTCGCTGCAGTACCCGTCTGCGACGACGCCCCAGTCGACGGTCACGAGCGTTCCCTTCTCGACGATCGTGTCGGTCGGACGGCCGTGCGGCAGCGCACCGTGCGGTCCCGAAGCGACGATCGACTCGAACGACATTGCATCGGCGCCGTGCGCGTGCGCGAGCTCTTGGAGCCGCCACCCGATGTCGCGCTCGGTGCGGCCCACCCACGTCTCGGCGGTCAGCGCCTCGAGCGCGCGGTCGGCGATGCGCGCCGCCTTCGCGAGCTTGCCTACCTCCTCCTCGTCCTTCACCGCGCGCAGGCCGTCGACGATGCCGCTCGTCGCGACGAGCTTGGCGCCGCCCGAGGCGAGGCGCTCCCACTCGAGATACGGCAGCACGTCCGCCTCGAACTGCAGGCGGCCGTCGACACGGCCGCCAACGTCACCCATCAGCGCCCGCTTCGTCATCTGCACCTCGACGCCGGCAACCGCCTGCGCCGATTCGACGTAGCGGAAGTCGGTGAAGAGCGTCGCCTCGCCGCCCGGCCGCACGAGCAGAGCCGCGTTCGAGCTGTCGAAGCCCGTGAGGTAGAAGACGTTCGTCAGGTTGGTGACGAGCAACGGCTCCTCGAGCCGCTCTGCGAGCGCTTCGAGGCGCGTCATCACTCCACCTTTCCGGCGAGGTACTCGAGTGCCTCGCGATAGCCGTCCGGGCCCTTGCCGATCACGCGGTGCGAGGCAAGCTCGGAGACGACGCTGAAGCGCCGCCACTCCTCGCGGTGCTCGATGTCGGAGAGGTGGACCTCGACGAACGGCACCGTCAGCAGCTCGAGCGCATCGCGGATCGCCCAGCTGTAGTGGCTCCACGCGCCGGCGTTCACGATCACGCCGTCGACGTTGTCGTACGCGTCGTGAATCCATTCGATGTACTCGCCCTCGTTGTTCGACTGGCGGCAGCGCGCGGTGATGTCGAGGTCGTGCGCCCACGCGTAGATGCGGCTCTCGAGCTCGTTCAGGCTGATGCCGCCGTAGAGCTTCGGGTCACGCCGGGCGAGCACGTCCATGTTCGGGCCGTTGAGGATCAGGATCTGCATTACCGGATGAGCGTATCCAGTGCGGCCCGGACCTCCGCCGCGGGACGCGCTTCGACGTAGGGACCGCCCTCGCCGAGCAGGACGAGGTTGATGTCATCCCCCGTGCGTTTCTTGTCCCGGAGCAGTGCCTGCCAGGCGCGCTCGCGGTCGACCTGGACGGGCTGCGGGTCGAGCGCTTCCCGCACCGGCGCGTCGTCGCGGCCGGAGAGCCGCAGCGCGGCGAGCAGCCCCAGCGCGACTGCCTCGCCGTGGGGCAGATCGAAGTCGGCAGCGGCTTCGAGCCCGTGCGCGAAGGTGTGGCCGAGGTTCAGCCAGTTGCGCACGCCGCGGTCGTGCGGGTCGCGCAGGCACAGCGCCGCCTTGTAGGCGGCGGCGCCGCGAACGTCGAGCTCTTCGCCTGCGAGCAGCTGCGTCTTGATCAGCTCAGCGAGCCCCTGCCGCCGCTCGCGCTCCGGCAGCGTCTCGAGCAGCGCCTCGTCGATCACGACGCGCGCCGGCCAGTGGAACGCGCCGACGAGATTCTTGCCCTGCGGGATGTCGATCGCCGTCTTGCCGCCGATGCCCGCATCGACCTGGCCGACGAGCGTCGTCGGCACCGACACCCACGGGACGCCGCGAAGATACGTCGCCGCCGCGAAGCCGGCCGCGTCGGTGAGCGCGCCGCCGCCGAGCGCGACGACCGTGCCCCCTCGATCGAGCGTCAGCTCCGACCACAGTCGCTCGACGATCGCGAGCTGCTTCGCAGGCTCGCCCGACGGCAGCTCGTGCGTCGAGAGGAGTCTTTCACCGAGTGCGCGGCGTGCACGCTCGCCGTAGATCCCGAGCACGGTCGAATCGGCGACGAGCGCCACCGGGCCGGTGCCGGGTACCAGCCCGCCGAGGCGCGCGAGCGCTCCGAGCTCGTGGTGGACGCCGGCGGCGGCGAGGATCGCGCCGTCGACGTCCTTGGCGGTTGCGTCGGCGATGCCGCCGTACAGCGGTCGCCGCTCGTCGTTCAGGTGCCGGAACGTCGCTTCGTCCTGCGCGAGCGGACGATCGCTCGCCCTGACGCGTTCCCAGGCTTCGTCGACGTGGACGTCGAGCAGAACGGTGAACGCATGCTCAGCGAGTGCCTCGCGCACCGCTTCGGACTTGATCGAGCCGCCGCCGAGCGCCAGCACCGCCGGCTGCTGCTCGGCGAGCAGCTCGCACGTGCGCGGCGCCTCGACCGCCCGGAACGCCTCCTCGCCTTCGGCGAACAGCGTCGGTATGTCGACGCCGAGCTCGTCGTCGACGTCGATCGCGACCCGGCCGAGCCGCTCGGCGATGAGCGGTGCCATCGTGGACTTTCCCGCGCCCATGAAGCCGACGAGCGCGATGTGCCGGTCGAGCGCGTTCAGTGCCATTCGATGCGCTCGCAGTACGCGCGATGCGCCGCGACGAAGTCGCCAATCGCGTCGCCGCCGAACTTGTCGAGCGCCAGCACAGCGAGCTCCCACGCGACGGCCGCTTCGGCGACGACGGCGAGCGCCTCGACGGCGGCGACGTCCGAGCGTTCGACGAGCGCGTTCGCGGGCTCGCCCGTCTCCAGGTCGACGGACGCGAGTGGCTTCATCAGCGTCGGCAGCGGCTTCATCGCCGCGCGGACGACGATCTCCTCGCCGTTCGACATGCCGGCCTCGATGCCGCCGGCGTGATTGCTCTGACGCCGCTTGTCCGTGCCGATCTCGTCGTGCGCCTGCGAGCCGCGCAGGCCCGCCAGAGAAAAGCCGTCGCCAATCTCGACGCCCTTGACCGCCTGGATGCCCATCACCGCCGCCGCGAGTCGCGCGTCGAGGCGGTCCTCCTTCGTCGCGTAGGAGCCGAGCCCCGGCGGAACGCCGGTCGCGCGCACCTCGACGATGCCGCCGACCGTGTCGCGCTCGGCGCGCGCTTCGTCGACCGCGGCGCGCAGTCCCTCCTCGTCCACCGTCGACCCGGCGACCGAGACGCCGATCGTCGCGAGCAGTGCCTTCGCGACCGCGCCGGCGGCGACGTGCACCGCCGTGTGCCGCGCCGACGCGCGCTCGAGTGAGTTGCGCACGTCGTCGTGCCCGAACTTCTGCACACCCGCGAGATCGGCGTGGCCCGGACGCGGCAGCGTCACCGCCTTCGTCCCCTTGCCGGACGGCTCGCCCTCGGGCGGCCACGGATTCATCCCCCACGTCCAGTTCTTGTGGTCGCGGTTCCAGACGACGAGCGCGAGCGGCGTGCCGAGCGTCTGCCCGTGCCTGAGTCCTGCGAGCACGTCGACGCGGTCCTGCTCGATCTGCTGGCGCGGCGAGCGGCCGTAGC
>DATAUN010000142.1:0-30416 GCA_036268235.1 Gaiellaceae bacterium | reverse complement strand
CGCGTGCCTCGTCGCGGTCCTCCGTCGGCAGCTCGACGTCGACGAGCCGTCCGACGCGCGCGTCGGCGACGTCGAACCCGAGGTGCCGCAGCGAGCTCTCGACCGCCTGTCCCTGAGGATCGAGGATGCCCGGCTTCGGGCGGACGAGGACGGTCGCTCTCACCGAAGGACGACCGTCGGGTCGGCCAGGTACGCGTCGAACTCGATCCCGGTGAGCTGCTCGAACGCCTCGACATAGCGGGCGCGCGTGCCGGTAACGACGTTCTCGGGCAACTCGGGGCCGGGGTAGGTCTTGTCCCAACCGAGCGACTGGGCGTAGTCGCGCACGAACTGCTTGTCGAAGGACGGCGGCGTCGCGCCGGGTGTGTACTCGTCGGCGGGCCAGAAGCGCGACGAGTCCGGCGTGAAGGCCTCGTCGCCGAGGACGAGGCGGCCTCCGTCGTCGATCCCGAACTCGAGCTTCGTGTCGGCGAGGATGATCCCGCGCTCACGCGCGTAGTCCGAGACGAACGAGTAGAGCGCGAGGGCGACGGCCTCGACTTCGTCGAAGCGCTCCTTCCCGACGAGCTCGGCCGCGGTCGCGCGGTCGATGTTCTCGTCGTGGCCGCTCTGCGCCTTCGTGGCCGGCGTGAAGATCGGCTCCGGAAGCTGCTGCGACTCGACGAGGCCCTCCGGGAGCTCGTGGCCGCAGACCTCGCCGGTCGCGAGGTAGTCCTTCCAGCCCGAGCCGGAGAGGTAGCCGCGCACGACGCACTCGATCGGGAGCATCTCGAGCCGGCGGCACTCGGTCGAGCGGCCGTCGTCACGCAGTGCGAGCAGGTGGTTCGGGACGACGTCCTCGGTCCGCGCGAACCAGAAGCCCGACAGTCCGGTGAGCACGCGGCCCTTGTCGGGAATCTCCGTCGGCAGGATCACGTCGAACGTGGAGATGCGATCGCTCGCGACGAGCAGCAGACGCTCGTCGTCGAGCGCGTAGATCTCGCGGACTTTGCCGCTGGCGAGGTGCGTGGCCTCAGACATGGACTGGTTCCTCCTTCGGGACGAGGCGGCGGAGACGGTCGAACGTGCTTTCGAGATTGGCGACAGTGGCGTTCAGATCGAAGACGTCATCGAGCGCCGGAGCATCGAGGCGCTCCCGCACGGCGGGGTCGGCGCGTACGAGCTCGCCGAAGTCGCGCTCCTCGTCCCACGCCTGCATCGCGTTGCGCTGCACGAGACGGTACGCCTCGTTGCGCTCGAGCCCGTGCTCGATCAGTGCGAGCAGCAGCCGGTGCGAGAAGAAGAGGCCGTGCGACGACCACAGGTTGCGCTCCATTCGCTCCGGATAGACGACGAGCCCATCGACGATCCAGTGGAAGCGGTCGAGCATGTAGTCGAGCGCGAGGAACGAGTCGGGGATGACGATCCGCTCGGCCGACGAGTGTGAGATGTCGCGCTCGTGCCAGAGCGGCACGTTCTCGAGCCCGACGACCGAGTTGCCGCGCAGGAGCCGCGCGAGGCCCGAGATGCGCTCGGCGACCTTCGGGTTGCGCTTGTGCGGCATCGCCGAAGAGCCCTTCATACCGGTGGCGAACGGCTCTTCGACCTCGCGCACCTCGGTGCGGGCGAGGTGGCGGATCTCGGTTGCGAACCGGTCGAGGGACGTCGCACAGAGCGCGAGTGCCGAGAGCAGCTCGGCATGGCGGTCGCGCGCGATCACCTGTGTCGAGACAGGCTCCGGCTCGAGACCGAGCCGCTCGCAGGCGATGCGCTCGACGTCCGGATCGATTGCCGCGTAGGTGCCGACCGTGCCCGAGAGCTGGCCGACGCGGCAGCCGGCGAGCGCGCGCTCGACCCGGTTGCGCGCGCGGTCGAGCTCGAACGCCCAGCCGGCGAGCTTCCACCCGAACGTGGTCGGCTCGGCGTGGATGCCGTGCGAGCGGCCGATGCAGATCGTGCGCCGGTGCTCCTCGGCGAGGCGCACGACGGCTTCGAGCGCGCGGTCGATTCCGCGCACGATCAGCTCGCCGGCGTCGCGGATCTGGAGCGCGAGTGCGGTGTCGACCACGTCCGACGACGTGAGGCCGTAGTGGACCCAGCGGCCCTCCGGCCCGAGCTGCTCGGCGACCGCGTCGACGAACGCGGCGGTGTCGTGGTCGGTTGTCTTCTCGATCTCGGCGACACGGTCGGGTGTGGGCGGGACGGCAGCCGCGCGGATCGCCTCGACGTCAGCCGGCGGCACGACGCCGAGCTCGGCCCACGCGTCGAGCGCCGCCAGCTCCACCTCGAACCAGCGCGCAAGCTTGCCCTCCTCCGACCAGATCCGGCTCATCTCCGGACGGGAGTAGCGGGCGATCACTCCGACCAGTGTAGAGCGAGTTCAGGTCAGCGCGACGATGCGGGCGGCGAGCACCGCCGCGTTCTTCGCATTGTCCACGCCGACCGTCGCGACCGGGACGCCCGGCGGCATCTGGACGATCGAGAGCAGCGCGTCGAGCCCGTCGAGCACCGACATCGAGGAGCGCAGCGGGACGCCGATCACCGGCAGCTCGGTGTGCGCGGCGACGACGCCCGGGAGCGCCGCCGCGAGCCCGGCGCCGCAGATCAGCACCTTCAGGCCCCGCTCGGCGGCGGTCTTCGCGTACTGCGCGACGGCGTCCGGGGTGCGATGTGCAGAGCGGACGTCGAACTCCCAGCCGATCTCGCGCTTGTCGAGCTCGTCCATCGCCGCCTGCATCCGCTCGCGGTCCGACTCGGAGCCGACGAGGATGCCGACCTTCACGTCAGGCATCGACGCCTGCCGCGATGTCGTTTCGGTGCTGCGCGCCGTCGAACGAGATCATCTCGACGGCAGCGTACGCACGCTCGCGCGCGGACGCGACGGTTGCCGCGGTCGCCGTGACGGACAGGATGCGCCCGCCGTTCGTCACGACGTTGCCGTCGCGCACTGCGGTACCGCCGTGGAAGACGATCGCGCCGCTCGCTCCCGCGGCGTCGAGTCCCTCGATGGCGGCGCCGGCGTAGTCGCTGCGCGCGGGATAGTCGGGCCCGGCGACAACGACGGTGACGGCGGCATTCCCGTTGAGTGGCGAGGTGACGCCGGCCAGGTCGCCGTGCGCGGCCGCGGTCAAGAGCTCGAGCAGGTCGCCGTCGAGGCGAGGCATGAGCACCTGGGTCTCGGGATCGCCGAAGCGCGCGTTGAACTCGAGCACCTTCGGGCCTGCGTCGGTGAGCATCAGCCCCGCGAAGAGGCAGCCGACGAACGGCGTGCCGCGCCGCGCGAGCTCGTCGACGACCGGCTGGTGGATCTGCTCGACGAGCGCGTCGGCGTCGGTGAACCACGGCACCGGCGAGTACGCACCCATGCCGCCGGTGTTCGGCCCGGTGTCGCCGTCGCCGATGCGCTTGTAGTCCTGTGCGCTTCCGAATGGGACGGCGCGCCGCCCGTCGCAGAGCGCGAACAGCGACACCTCGGGCCCTTCCAGGAGCTCCTCGATCACGACCGCGCCGCCGAGCTTCTGCACGGCGCGCAGCGCCTCGTCGAGCTGCTCGGCGGTGTGGCAGACGAACACGCCCTTGCCCGCGGCGAGCCCGTCCGCCTTGACCACGCACGGCGCGCGCGCCACCGACACCGCCTCGGCGATCGGGACGCCCGCCGCGCGCAGCACGTCCTTGGCAAAGGTCTTCGAGCCCTCGATGCGGGCCGCGTCCCCGCTCGGCCCGAACACCGCGATCCCGTTCCGACGCAGCTCGTCCGCGACGCCCGCGACGAGCGGGCCCTCAGGGCCGACGACGACGAGGTCCGCGTCGAGCGTCACCGCGAGGGCGAGCAGCCCTTCGGCGTCGTCGGCCCGCACGGGGTGGCAGCGACCGAGCTCGGCGATTCCCGGGTTGCCGGGCGCCGCATGGAGCTCAGTCAGGCTCGGGCTACGCGCGAGCCGCCACGCGAGCGCGTGCTCGCGGGCGCCCGACCCGACGACGACCACCTGCACGCCGGCGAGTCTACTTCGAGGGTTTGACGGCGCCCGAAAGGCGGGAAGCGCATCCTCGTGCAGGAACCTGGAATCGACGAGCACGCGTGGATCAGCCGCTGGGAGGCGCTCGAGCCCGACGTCCGCGACGCACCGGCCGAAGCGCTCTCCGAGCTCGACGACCTCGTGGCCGAGATGATGGAGGCGCGTGGCCTGCCGCTCGCGGAGGAGGAGGGCGAAGAGGTGACCGAGCCCGAGACGGTGCGTCAGTTCGAGGAGGCGCGGCGCGTGACGCGTGAGCTCGAGACCGGCGACGCCTACGACCCGGGCGACGTCGCGAATGCGGTCGACGGCTACCGCAGCCTCTACGACTACCTGCTCGGTCTCGGCCCAACCGCCGGCGCCCCCGCCTGAGGCGATACTTGGGCGGTGCCCGCGCCGCCGTATTCGACCGCGAAGGTCGAGGTCGTCCGCATCCCGGACGGACCGGCGAGCGACGTCGTCGCGGTCGAGGAGCCGCTCGAGATCCGGATCGGCGGCACGCCCGTCGCTGTGACGATGCGCACGCCCGGCCACGACGAGGAGCTCGCGATCGGCTTCGCCCTCTCGGAGGGCCTGCGGCCGGAAGGTGCGCGGTTGCCGGACGACCTTGCGGCGAACACGGTCGAGCTCGACGCACCCGGCTTCGATGCGGGCCGGCTCGCGCGCAGCTTCTACACGACGAGCTCGTGTGGGGTGTGCGGCAAGGGCGCGCTCGAGGCGGTTGCCGTCGAGTCACCGCGCGTCGAGAGCGACCTGCGCATCGCCGCGACGCTCGTCGCCTCGCTGCCGGACCGTTTGCGCGAGGCGCAGGCCGCGTTCGAGGCGACCGGCGGCCTGCATGCGACGGGGCTCTTCGACGAGCACGGCGACCTGCTCTGCGTGCGCGAAGACGTCGGCCGCCACAACGCGATGGACAAGGTGATCGGCTGGGCGTTCGGCGCCGGGGGGCTGCCCTTCGCGCGCAACATTCTGTGCGTGAGCGGCCGCCTCTCCTTCGAGCTCGTCCAGAAGGCGGCTGTCGCCGGCTGCCCGCTGCTCGTCGCGGTCGGAGCGCCGTCGTCGCTCGCCGTCGAGCTGGCGCAGGACCGAGGCGTGACGCTGTGCGGCTTCGTCCGCGGTGGACGCGTGAACGTGTACAGCGAGCCGTGGCGCGTAGAAGCCTGACGGGGGTGCTGCTCGTCGGCGGTGCGAGCAGCCGGTACGGCGCGCCGAAGGCACTCATTGAGCTGGACGGCGAGACCCTCGCGGCGCGCGGCCGGCGTGTGCTCGCCGAGGCGTGCGACGAGGTGATCGTCGTCGGCAAGGCCGGAGAGCTGCCGTTCGATGTGCTCGACGACGGCAGCGAGGTTCGCGCTCCGATCGCCGGGGTCGTCGCAGGCCTGCGCGCCGCTGCGCACGACGTCGCCGTCTTCCTGCCGGTCGACTGCCCGCGCATCACGCCCGAGGTGCTGCGCGCGCTCGGCGACGCGTGTCGCGACGCCGCGGTCCCGCAGACCGGCCCGCTCCCCGGAGCCTGGGCGAAATCGGCGCTGCCGCTACTCGCGTCGCGGCTCGCAACGGGCCCGCTCGCGCTCTACCGCGCCTACGACGAGCTCGACGTCGTCACGCTCGAGGTCGAGCCGGCGCTGCTCATCGACGTGGACGTTCCCGGCGACCTTGCCGCGCTGCGTACTCCTCCTGGGCCTGCTTCATCCGCGCCTGGTCGGGATCGTCCCTAGAGCGGCGGAAGAGGAAGACGACCACCCAGGCGGCGATGCTGACCGGAACGACGATCGACCCGACGAGGACGACCTCGACCCACGAGGAGCCGGTCATCGCGAGCATGTCTAGGCGAGAACGCGGTCGCGCGCGGCGCCAACGCCGACCAGCTCGATCGGCACCTCGAGCGCGCGCGACACGTACTCGACGTACTCGCGCGCCGGCGCCGGTAGCTCGTCCAGGGACGAGGCGCCGTCGAGCGGCTCGTTCGACCAGCCCGGCAGGACCTCGAAGACGGGCGCTGCGTGGTGGAAGTCGGACTGGTGCGCTGGAAAGTCCTGCGTCTCCGATCCATCCCGCAGCCGGTAGCGCACGCACACCGGCAGCTCGTCGAACGCCGAGAGCACGTCGAGCTTCGTGAGCGCGAGCGACGTCATGCCGTTCACACGCACCGCGTAGCGGAGCGCGACGAGGTCGAGCCAGCCGCAGCGACGCTCACGGCCCGTGACCGTCCCGTACTCGCCGCCGAGCTCGCGCAGGCGCGCCTGGTCGGCGCCGACGATCTCCGAGGGGAACGGGCCTTCGCCGACGCGCGTCACGTAGGCCTTCGACACGCCGAGCACGCGGTCGATGCGCGTCGGGCCGATGCCGATGCCGGTTGCCGCGCCGGACGCGATCGGGTTCGACGACGTGACGAACGGATAGCTGCCGTGGTCGAGGTCGAGCATCGTTGCCTGGGCGCCCTCGAACAGGACGCGCTTGCCGTCGCGCAGCGCGTGGTCGACGAGCAGCGACACGTCGCCGACGAACGGCGCGAGGCGCTCGGCGAACGCGGCGTACTGCGACCACACCTCCTCGAGGTCGAACGGCTCGGCCTCGTAGATCTTCTCGAGCCAGAGGTTCTTCTCGGCGAGCGCCACCTCGATCTTCTGGCGCAGGATCTTTGCGTCGAGCACGTCCTGCACGCGGATTCCGATCCGCGACGCCTTGTCTGCGTAGGTCGGCCCGATCCCGCGGCGCGTTGTCCCGATCTGCAGGCTGCCGAGGCGGCGCTCCGACGCCTGGTCGATCGTGAGGTGCCACGGCATGATCAGGTGCGCGTTCCCGGAGAGCACGACGATCGCCGGATCGATGCCGCGCTCGATGAGCAGATCGATCTCGTCGAGGAACACCTGCGCGTCGACGACGCAGCCCGCGCCGATCACCGAGGTCGTGCCGGAGACGACACCGCTCGGCATCTGGCGCAGCTTCCACGTCTCGCCGTCGACGACGATCGTGTGCCCGGCATTGGGGCCGCCTTGATAGCGGCACACGACGTCCGACTCCTGGGCGAGCAGGTCGACGATCTTGCCCTTGCCTTCGTCGCCCCACTGCGCACCGACCACAACGGTCGAGGGCACTTGCGGAATGGTAACGCGTCGGGGAGTCGGCGGAGCTAGACCGCGCGCGCGAGGTGGCGGGCGACGCGGCGCACGACGATGCGATGGCCGCGGCGGCACGTGGTGAAGCCGACGTCAGCGTCGCGGCGGAGCGTGCCGTGCACGACGCAGGTGTCGACGTGCAACGACTCCCGGGCTGCCAGACACGCGTCGCACGGCTCATCGAAGGACGTGGCCTCCGGGCCGACCCACACGTGCTGGCGCTGGATCATGAGATCGCCAGCTGCCTCTCGTCGTGCCGCACCAGGGTGGGCGGCCGCGAGACGCGCCGCAGGACGATTCGGTGCCCGGCGGCGCATGCGCGCGTCGAGACGTCGCCGTCGGCGGCGATCGAGCCGCGCACGGTCGCGAGCAGCAACGCGTCCGAGAACAGCAGCCCCGACGTGCGCGCGCCTTCCAGGCATTCCTCGCAGAGGCACGAGAACGACGTCGCCGACGGCGATACCCAGACGGTCGTCTCGCTCATGCGGACGCCGCCAGGTCGGCGAACTTCGCGTAGCGCTTCTGGAACGCGAGCTTCTCGAGCCCGGTTGCGCCGTTCCTGTGCTTCGAGAGGATCAGCTCCGCGACGCCGGCCGACTCGGTGTCGTCCGGGTTGTAGTACTCGTCGCGGTAGACGAACATCACGAGGTCGGCGTCCTGCTCGATCGAGCCCGACTCGCGCAGGTCGGAGAGGATCGGCCGCTTGTCGTGGCGCTGCTCGACCGCACGCGAGAGCTGCGAGAGCGCGACGATCGGCACCTCGAGGTCGCGTGCGAGCACCTTCAGCGAGCGCGAGATCTGCGAGACCTCCTGCACACGGTTCTCGACCGAGGTGCCGCTCGTCATCAGCTGCAGGTAGTCGACGACGACGAGGCCGAGATTCGGCTCGCGCATCTTCAGCCGCCGCAGCTTCGAGCGGATCTCCATCATCGTGATCGAGCCGGTGTCGTCGACGTAGATCGGCGCCTTCGCGAGCTTGTCGCACGCCGCCGTCAGGCGCGGCCAGTCGTCGGCTGCGAGCTTGCCCGTGCGCAGCCGCTGCGATTCGACCTTGCCCTCGGCGCACATCAGGCGCTGCGTCACCTCCGCCTTGGACATCTCGAGGGTGAACAGCGCGACCGGCGTCTCGTGGCGCACGGCGACGTTCACCGCCATGCACAGCGCGAGCGCCGACTTTCCCATCGACGGGCGCGCCGCGATGATGATCAGGTTCCCCGGCTGGAAGCCCGAGGTGAGCCGGTCGATGTCGCGGAAGCCGGACGGCGTGCCGGTGATGTCGCTGCCGGCCTCGTAGAGCTTGGTGATCGTCTCGAACGAATCCTTGAGCAGGTCGTCGATGTGCTCGAACTGGGTGGTCACGCGCTGCTGGCTCAGCGCGAAGATCGTGCTCTCGGCCCGGTCGACGAGCTCGATCGTCTCGCCGGGACGTTCGAAGCCGAGCTGTGCGATCTCCTGGCCCGCTCTGATCAAGCCGCGCAGCGTGGCCATCTCGTGGACGATGCGTGCGTAGTGCCCGACGTTGGACACGGCCGGGACCAGCGCGGCGAGCGTGTGGATCTTGTCGCGGCCGCCCACCCGGTCGAGCTCCTGGAGCTTGTCGAGCTCGTCGGCGAGCGTGATCGCGTCGACGGGCTCGCCCTTCGCGTAGAGACCGACCGCGGCGCGAAAGATGACTCCGTGGCTCTCGCGGTAGAAGTCGCCCGCGGAGACGATCTCCGACACCGTCCCGATTGCGGACGGGCTCAGCAGCATCGCGCCGAGGATGGATTCCTCGGCATCGAGATCCTGGGGCGGGATCGGAGCGTTGCCGGTGACGCTCTCTGCCTGAAGCGCACTCATGCAGCACGCATCCAACCGCGGCTTCGCCCCGACCGCCACTGTGGACAAGTCGCTGCTCCGAGGCGCGGTACGCCACGGAAATCCACAGCCTGACGGCGTTCTCCCCATCCCATTCCACGCTTTACGAACATATGTTCGGGTAGTGTTCCACAGGGTTGCCCGCTTGTCCACGCTCCGACTCGGACATGTCCACAGGAGGCGGGGAGAAGTGCTCCGGCAGACGTCGGTGAGAAATCACCGCAGTTTGCGCACGTTCTTCTGAGCCCAGGTCCGCGCGCTAACGCGGGCGTTCGAGCGCCGACTCGAGGGCTTCGCAGCGCTCCTCGATCCGGGCGAGCAGCAACGCGAGCGCGCGGATGGACGCGCCTTCGCCGAGCGCGGTCATGTCGAGCCCGCCGAGCCCGGTGAGAACGCCGTAGAAGTCCCGGGCCGCCGACGAGGTGTCGGCAAACAGGAGCCCGGCTCCCTGACAGCGCTGGCAGCGCTCGGCGACCGGCCCGCGGTCGAACCCGTGCAGGCCGAGGCCGCTGCACTCCTCACAGATCCAGACGCGCCCCATCGGCGCGAAACGTAGCTAGGCGTCCGGGAAGTCGGCGGGCTCGGGCTCGCCGGCAGGCGGCTCGGCGTCGGTCTCGGGCTCGGGCTCTGCCTCGGCTTCCTCGACCGCTTCGGCGACAGCCTGCTCGGCCTCTTCGACCTCTTCCGCCTGAGCGGCTTCGGCCTCGGCGGCCGCGGCCTGCTCCTGCGCCTCGAGCGCGGCGAGCTCCTCCTCGGGCGGCAGCTCCTCGCCTTCGGGCGCGACGACGAGCTTGAGCTCGGCGACCACGTCCGGGAAGACCTCGAACGGCACCGTGTAGCGGCCGATCCGCTTGATCGTGTCGAGCTGGAGCTTGCGCCGGTCGACCCGGAGCTTCTGCTCCTCCCAGAGGCGGTCGGCCACGTTCGTCGCGGTGACCGAGCCGAAGAGCGCGCCCGTCGGGCCGGCGTTGACGTCGAAGCGCAGCTCGAGCTTCTCGAGCCGGTCGGCGATCGCGCGCGCCTCGTCGACGGTCTTCGCCTCGTGCCGCGCCCGCTGTGCGTCGCGCCGCTCGAGCTCCTTGACGAGCCCGGGGGTCGCGACCTCCGCGAGCCCGCGCGGCAGCAGGAAGTTGCGCGCGTAGCCGCGCGCAACGTTCACGACCTCGCCGCGGAGGCCGAGCGCGTCGACGTCTTCCTTGAGAACGACTTCCATCGCTCTACTTGTCTCCCACGTACGGCAGCAGGGCGAGCTCGCGCGCGCGCTTCACCGCAACCGCGACCTGGCGCTGATGGCGCCGGCACGCACCGCTGATGCGGCGGGAGCGGATCTTGCCCTTCTCCGACACGTAGCGCCGAAGCTCGTTGACGTTCTTGTAGTCGACCTCGTCGACCTTGGACTTGCAGAAGAAGCAGGACTTGCGGCGGCCGCCCCCGGTCGGAGCGGTGCGCTTCCTGGATCCCTGCCGGTCGGTCTTCTGCTGTGCCAAAGAACTCTCCTTAGAACGGGATGTCGTCGTCGGCGCCCTGGAAGTCGGCGTCGGAGCCCGACGCGCCCGCGGGCACGAACTGGTTGCCGCCGCCACCGCCGCCCTCGCCGCCGCCGTCGCGGCTGCCGAGGAACTGCACGGAGTCGGCGATGATCTCGACGGCCTGGCGCTTCGTGCCGTCCTGTGCGTCCCACTCCCGCCACTCGAGGCGGCCGTCGACTGCGACGGGCCGGCCCTTCGACAGGTACTGGGCGCAGCTCTCGCCCTGGTTGCCCCAGACGGTGACGTCGAAGTAGTTCGGCTTCTCGGTCCACTCGCCGGTCGCGTTGTCCTTGCGCCGCGTGTTGACCGCAAGGCGCAGGCTGCAGACGGCCATGCCGGACGGCGTGTTACGCAGTTCCGGATCCTTGGTCAGGTTGCCGACGAGCACGACGCGGTTGATGTTTGCCATGGTTTTCTCGCTCCTCTCCGACGGAAGGCTCCAGGCTACTCCGAGGCCTCGTCGCTGTCATCGGCGGAATCGGCCGGGGCCGCGGCGGGCGCGCCCATCGGGAGCGGCGCCGGCGCCTTCGTGTGCGCCGAGCCCTTCACGCGGCGATAGGCGCCGTGGCGCATGACGCCGTCGGTGATCTTGAGGACGCGCGTGATCTCGTCGAGCGTCTCGACGGGCGCGGAGAACAGGAGCAGGTGGTAGACGGCCTCGCCCTTGTGGTCGATCTCGTAGGCGAGCCGGCGGCGGCCCCACGGTTCGTGGCCGTCCCAGCTGCCGCCCGCCTCGTCGACGGACGTCCGGATGCGCTGGATGACCTCGTTCGCCCGCTCTTCGGCAAGCTCCGGGTCCAGCAGCAGCATGATTTCGTAGTCGTTCACAGCTCCCGAATTCTCCTTCCCATGGACAAAGGCGGCCCCGTCTCCTGGACGCCGCTTCGGGGTGGGCGGCGCGACGGACGAGGCGAGAAGCGGCGGCAGTGTAGCAGCGGCGCGCAGTAGAATCGGCACAGTGAAGCGCCTTCTCGCCCTCTTGCTCGGCGGACTGGGGCTGCGGGCGCTCCTGCGCCGCCGCGGCCGGCCGGCGCTCTCGCCGTCGCCCGCGTCGGATCTGCGCGCGAAGCTCGACGAGACGCGCGACGTCGAGGAGCCGACGGCGCCCGAGCCCGAGCCGGAGCCGGACGTCGACAGCCGCCGCGCCGATGTGCACGCGCGCGCCCGCCAGGCGATCGACGAGCTGCGCGACTAGAGCGCCTATGAGAACATACGTTCGTGTCAGCGACGATCCTCCACGCTGATGCGGACTCGTTCTTCGCATCGGTAGAGCAACGCGACGACCCAGCCCTCCGCGGGCGGCCGGTGATCGTCGGCGCGGGAGTGGTGCTCGCCGCGAGCTACGAGGCGAAGGCCTACGGCGTGTGCACGGCGATGGGCGGTCGGCAGGCTCTGCGGCTCTGCCCGCGAGCAATCGTCGTCTCGCCGCGGATGAGCGCCTACAGCGAGGCGAGCAAGGCGCTCTACGCGGTGTTCGAGGACACGACGCCGCTCGTCGAGGGCCTGTCGATCGACGAGGCGTTCCTCGACGTCCACGGCATGGAACGGCTCGCCGGCACTCCCGTCGAGATCGCGAAGCGGCTGCGCGGCGCCGTGCGCGAGCGCGTGGGCATCGCCGTCACCGTCGGGATTGCGCGAACGAAGTTTCTCGCCAAGGTCGCGAGCGCCGTCGCGAAGCCGGACGGGCTCCTGCTCGTGCCACCCGACCGCGAGCGCGCGTTCCTGCATCCGCTTCCGGTCGAGCGGATCTGGGGCGTCGGGCCCGCGACGGCAACACGACTGCGCAGCATCGGGATCGACACGGTCGGCAAGCTCGCGCGATCGTCGCCCGAGGCGATCGAGTCGCTCGTCGGCACGCACGCGGCTCATCATCTGCATGCGCTCGCGAATTGCCGCGACGCACGCGTCGTGCATCTGCGGCCGCGCCGGCGTTCGATCGGCTCACAGCATGCGCTCGGCCGCCGTCCGCGCACGGCGGCGCAGCTCGATGCCGACCTCGTCGCGCTGGTCGACCGCGTCATGCGACGCGCGCGCGGCGCGCATCGCGTGGGACGCACGGTGATGCTTCGCCTGCGCTTCGCCGACTACACACGCGCCGCGCGGTCGCACACGATGCGTCGTCCGACTGCGCGCACCGCGACGGTGCTCGCGGTCGCACGTGAGCTTGTCGCGGCGTCGCAGCCGCTCATCGCGGAGCGCGGGCTGACGCTGATCGGTGTGGCGCTCACGAATCTCGTCGACGACCGGCCGTTTCAGCTCGAGCTGCCGTTCGTCCCCGACGAGAGCGCACCGCTCGACGCGACGCTGGACGAGATTCGCGAGCGGTTCGGCTCGGCGGCGGTCACACGCGCCGTTCTGCTCGGGCGCCGCGACCTCGCGATGCCGCTCTTGCCCGACTAGTACGTCACGGGACGAGCGTGAGCAGGTTGGCACGCTCGTCGTCGGTGAGCCCGCGCAGCGGCCGCCGGACGTCCGCCGACATCGGGACGCCACGGGCCCGCGCGATCTCCTTCAGCGCGGCGTGGCGCGGGAAGCCGTCGATCTGCGCGCGCAGGGCGCCCGCCGCGGCCGAGTCGCCGCTTGCGACCGCCGCGACGACGACCTCCGGGAACGCAGAAGCGAGCCCGGAGACGGCGCCGGCCGCGCCGGCTGCGAGCCCCTCGCCGATCAACGCCTCGGCGCCGATGTAGACGTCGAGCCCCTCGAAGAGATACGGCACCACCTTGGCGAACGGCTTGTCGCTCACCTTCATCCCGGCGACGTTGTCGACGAGCTCACGCAGGCGCTCGACGACGACGGGCGGGATCGCATAGCCGGAGGCGGCCTCGAGCTCGTAGACGTAGAACGGTGTCGGCGCGCAGGCGTGCGCGGCGGCCGCGAAGTGCGCGAGGAGCTCCTGCTCGTCGAGCCGGAAGTAGGGCGGCGCGATCACCGCGACCCCTTCGACACCCGTCTCCGCAGCATGAGCGGCCAGCTCCGTCGTCGCCGCGGTCGTCTGCGCGCCGCAGTGCGCGATCACCGGCAACGGCCCGGCCGCGTACCGCTCCAGCGCGCTTTTCCGTTCTTCAATGGAGAGAGACAGGCCTTCGCCGGTCGTCCCCAGGGACAGGATCCCGTCGATTCCGGCGTCTTTCAAGAAGATGAGATACGCCTCGACCGAATCCAGATCCAGCTCGCTTCCGTCGTGGCGGAGGGGCGTCAGCGCGGCGGCGATCGTTCTCGGCATCGCCGCGATGCTAGTCGGCGCGTTGCCCGCGGCTGCGAGCGAGCCGTTCTCGAACACGAACGTCACGCACCCGTCGATCGAGGTGAACGCGCAGGGGATCGCGCTCGTCACGTACACGATGACGAACGGCAACGTGCGCCACGTGCTCGTCTGGGGCGCGATCAACGCGCGCCAGCCCAATGCGAGCCTGCCGCAGGTCCGCTTCAAGTACGACTACTCCGGCGGCTGGAAGTCGCACCACAACGCGAGCTACTGGAAGACGTTCAAGAACGTCTGCACCGCGTACAGCGGGCCGACCCTGCCGCTCGCGGCGACCGGCTGCACGGCGCCGGACGGAAGCTTCTGGCTGCTCCAGTACTGGCAGCGCAACCTGCCGCTCCTCGGCTTCAAGCCGTGGACGCCCGCGCAGACGGCCTACGAGCTCCACATCTCGCACTGGTCGGGCGCACTGCCGCAACTGACCGTCGGCGTGCACTGGACCTACAACCATTCGGCGATCGGCGTCTTCGGGCAGTTCCTCTACCAGGGCAAGCCCGTCTACGGCTTCAAGTCGACCGCGGCGGGGAACCCGCTCGGCCGCTACGAGCGCAACGTCTACATCGACACGCACAACTCGGTCTACGGGCAGGGCTGGTATCGCGAGTCGGGGATCCTGACGCACAATCCGACGGGGACGTTCTGCCACTCGTTCGTGCCGCAGAAGCCGTTTCCCGGCTACCCGTCGAAGGCGATGCGCCCGGCGGCGCCCGGTGACGAGTACCGCTTCACCGTGATGGGGCCCGGCGTGACGCCGGTGATCCAGGTGACGGTGCCCGGCGTCCTGCCGTGGAAGGGCGAGCCCGACCAGGTCAGCACGCAGGAGAGCTCGCAGCGGCTATGGGATGCGACGATGACTGCCGATAAGCACTGTGCGTCCGAGAACGGCGCGGCGAACTAGCGGCCGAATGAACTGATCGGCGCCTTCGTCCGTAACACTGTCGAAGGGAGTTGACTCTGTAACGCATGCATGAGACTCGTCCGTACGGCAGGCGGGCGTTCTTCGGCCTGGTCGCGGGCGGTGTCTCGGCGCTCTGGTGGGCGAACCCGGTGAGCCGCGTGCTCGCGCCGCTCACCTCGCAGTTCTCCCAGCTCGCGGGCGATCTGCTTCCGATCGGCGGCTGGCGGATCTACACGATCTCCGGCTCGATGCCTCTCTTTGATGAAAGCGTCTGGCGGCTCGAGATCGGCGGTCTCGTCCGCAAGCCGGTGAGCCTCACCTACGAGCAGCTGACGGCGCTGCCGGCCGCGCGCCAGGTGACGACGTTCCACTGCGTCACCGGCTGGACGGTGAAGAACGTGCGCTGGCACGGTGTGCGCTTCAAAGACCTGCTCGCGCTTGCGGAGCCGATGCCGTCCGCGACCGCGATCGAGTTCGTGTCGATGGAGGAGCCGTACACGGATTCACTCACGCTCGACCAGGCGCTGTTGCCGAACGTGATGCTTGCGTACGGCATGGACGGCGCGCCGCTCTCGCGCCCGCACGGCTCGCCCGCGCGCGTGGTGATCCCCGAGATGTACGGCTACAAGGGCGTCAAGTGGCTGACGAAGATGAATCTCGTCGCGAAGGAGCCGACCGGCTACTGGGAGAACCTCGGCTACGACCAGAACGCGTGGGTCGGGAGGTCGAATGGCTACAACAGCTGAGCGCCGGCTGCCGCGCTTCGGGCGCACCGAGCGCGCGCTGCACTGGGTGCACGCGAGTGCGTTCATGATCCTGCTCGTCACCGGCCTCTGCCTCTACCTGCCGAGCCTCGCCGAAGCGGTCGGCCGCCGGCCGCTTTTGAAATCGATCCACATCTACACCGCGGTCGCGTGGGCGATCGCGCTCGTCGTCATCTTCACGTTCGGCAACCGCCGGCAGTTGCTGAGCGACGTGCGCGAGCTCGACGACCTGCGCCCCGGGCGAATGAACGTCGGTCAGAAGGTGAACGCGATCGCCACCGCGGCGTTCGCGATCCTCTTCGCGGTCACAGGCTTCTTCCTCTGGTACGGCGAGCGCGACACGCGCTTCCGCCTCCCGAACGCGCTGCTCGTGCACGACTGGCTCATGTACGTCTCGCTCATCCTCTTCCTCGGGCACCTGTTCCTCGCGGTGATCTATCCGAAGACGCGTCACTCGCTCTCCGGGATCACGCGCGGCTGGGTCGACGAGGACTGGGCGCTTCGGAACCATCGCGACTGGGCGAAGGAGGCGATCGCTCAGGAAGGGCAGGCCTTGGAGCCGGCCGGCAGCGAGATCGCGTAGGGGTATGAGCAGCGGTCGGCCGACCACTGGCCGCCCATCACCTCGCCGCGGTGCACGTCGAAGACATCGACGAAGCGACCCTTCGCGTCGCGCGCTTCGAAGAAGAAGCCCTCGAAGGTCAGCGCGTCCTTCGACTGCGGATCGAGAAGCTGCATGATCGCGGGCACGTCCTTCACGAACGCCTTTCGGCTTCGGTGGGTCTCGACGACGAGCAGCGGGGCCGTCTGGAATGGATGCAGCAGACGCAGCGATTGCACGGCGAAGCCGTATCGCCGCCCGATCAGATCGACCCGCGCGCGGAATGCCGCGGACACCGGATTCGGGAACTGCTGCTCGACCGCGTCGATCGCGTCGAAGACCTGACGCCCACCGCGCCCGGCCGTGTATCCCACGAGCGGCGCGCCTCCCGCTGCGCAGAACGTGTCGCGCAGGCCGCCCGCGAACAGCGTCGCTTCCCACTCGGCGAGGTCGCTGCTATTCGACTGCGGAACCGACATGTAGACCCAGACCGCGTTCTTCGGCGGGCGCGCGCCCGCGAAGTATCCGCGCACGTGCTGCCTCGTGATCGGCGGCAGCGGCCCGACCTGCGCAGCGCGGACGTAGCGCCGGTCGCCGAAGCGTGCGAGCTCTCGCTTCACGATCAGCGCGGGCGACAGGTGCGTCGCGGCGTGGAAGACGATCGGTGCTGCGCGCATCACACCGCTCCCGGCGGGGCGTCCCCAGCACGCCGCCGGCAGTGTCGTCGGATACGCCTCCCACGTCGCGGGCGACGGCGGCAAATCAGGCGCAACGCGCACGTTCGCGACTGCGCCGCAGCCTGCGGCGACGAGCATCACGCACAGGAGCAGCAACGTCCGCACTCGCCGAACCTACGACGCGGGTGTGAGCCGTGCGTTAAGCGGAGCGGCCCCGGAGTCGAACCGAGCAAGCGTGGGGCTGCCACGCCGGACTGGTTTTGAAGACCAGCTGGGCCACCGGGCCCGTGCCACTCCAGGCGCCGGACTCTAGCTTCGTCCCCGTCGCAGCGTGCGCACGTCACCGCGACGCAGCGTGATCCCGTCGGCGTCATAGCGTTCGAGCAGGAGCTGCGCGGTGCGCCGGCCGACGCCGAGCGCGTCGCGGAATGCGGCGAGCGTGATCGGGTCGAGTGTCGGGAGCAGCTCGCGGCCGCGGTCGTACATCTCCGGCGAGACGGCAAAGCCGTCGCCGACCCGCCGCAGCCGTCCCTGCTCCTCGAGAAACGCGGCGAGATCGCGATCATTCACGCGCACGATCTCCTCCGCGACGAGCTGCGCCTCGAGCTCGGCCGCTGCGTCAGCGCGCGCCCCGAGCTCGGCGGTCGCGCCGGGCAGGTAGGCCTTCGCGCCGCGGCGCTCGACGTCGAGCAGCTCGACGAGCCACGGCTCGCCGAGCTCTGCGAGCGGCACGCCGGGATCGAGCGGGCTCGCCTCGGCACGCGCGGCGAGCTTCGCGCGTGCGGCCGCGCGCTGCTCGTCGAGCCACGCTTGTGAGAACACGTAGCCGTTCGCAGACGGGAGCGCGTCGAGCGCGGTCGCGTCGAAGATCCCGCGGCGGAGCAGCCGCTCGCGCGGCTCCGGCCCGTGGACGAGGCCTGCGACGACCTCCGTCGCGCTTCCGGACTCGAGCAGCTCGAGCCGCGCGCGGTCGAGCCCGCGCGGCGGCGCCGGGTCGAGCACGACCCCGCCGCCGACCGTCGTTTCGGTGCGCAGCACGATCCGGTCGCCGCGCGCGGCGACGACGGCGTGCGCGAGCCGGAGCTGCGCGTAGTCGCCGTCGCGGACGATTCGCGCCGGCACGGACTGTGTCCCGATGTGCACGGTGACCGCAGCCGGCACGGGCTCGAGCTCGGTCAGCCGCACGTCGAGCCGGAACGAGACGGGATAGCGGCCCGGTGCGACAAGCACGTCGCCGCGTCCGAGCTCGCGGCGCTCGACGGCCGGCAGGTTGACGGCGACGCGCTGACCGGCCTCGGCGCGCTCGACCGGCGTGTCGTGCACCTGCACGGAGCGCACGCGTACGTCGCGGCCGCTCGGCTCGACGCGGAGCGTGTCGCCCGCCGCGACCGATCCCGACCAGAGCGTCCCGGTCGCGATCGTGCCGACGCCCTGAAGCGTGAAGACGCGGTCGACGTACAGCCGCGCGGCATCGTGCGCATCGCGCTCTTCCACCGGCAGGCGGGCGAGCGCGGCCCGCAGCTCGTCGAGCCCGGCGCCGGTCTTCGCGGACACGGGAACGACTTCCGCCGTGGGCACGAGCTCGTGCGCCTCGTCGACCGCGAGCTCGAGTGTCTCTACGTCGACCGCGTCCGACTTCGTCACTGCGACGACGCCCTGCTCGACCCCGAGCAGCCGGAGCACGGCGAGGTGCTCGAGCGTCTGCGGGCGTGCGCCTTCCTGCGCGTCGATCACGAGCAGGAAGACGTCGATCCCGGTCGCGCCGGCGATCATCGTGCGCACAAACCGCTCGTGGCCCGGCACGTCGACGAGCGACAGACGACGTCCGTCGGGCAGTTCGAGCGGCGCGTAGCCGAGGTCGATCGAGATCCCGCGCTGCTGCTCCTCCGGCAGTCGGTCCGTGTCCTTGCCCGTGAGCGCGCGCACGAGCCAGGTCTTGCCGTGGTCGATGTGACCGGCCGTGCCGATGGTCAGCGGCATGAGCGAACGGCCGCGGCGACCTCGTCGGCCTCGGCGTCCGTGAGCGTGCGACAGTCGAGCAGCAGCTGCCCATCTCGGATGACGCCGATCACCGGCGGCTCGCGGTCGCGCAGCGCGGGCGAGATCTCCTCGTCCACGGCACACGCGAATGACGGCAGCTCGGCGAGCGGCAGCGCGCCGCCGCCGACGCGCGCGACTGTCTCCTCGACCTCGCCGCCCACAGCTGCGGCGAGCCGGTCGGCGCGCGCGCGCACCGTCGCCGCATCCTCGTGCAGCATCCGAAGGACCGGCACTTCCGCGAGCGCGCGGTCCGGCTCGAGGTAGAGGAGCAGCGTTCCTTCGAGCGCCGCGAGGCTCAGCTTGTCGATGCGCAGTGCGCGATGCAGGGGATGCCGCCGCAGCTTCTCGACCAGGTCGGCGCGGCCCGCGACGATCCCCGCCTGCGGGCCGCCGAGGAGCTTGTCGCCGCTGAAGCACACGAGGTCGGCGCCGCCCGCGAGCGCGTCTCGGACGGTCGGCTCGTCCGGCAGCGGCACGAGCGCTCCCGAGCCGAGGTCGTCGAGCAGCGGCAGCTCGTGACGACGCGCGACGGCGGCGAGCTCCTTCAGCGCCGGCTGCTCCGCGAAGCCGACGACGCGGAAGTTCGACTGGTGCACGCGCAGCAGCAGCGCGGTCGCTTCCGTGACGGCGCGCTCGTAGTCGGTTGCACGCGTGCGGTTCGTCGTGCCGACCTCGACGAGCCGCGCGCCCGAGCGGCCGAGCACATCGGGGATGCGGAAGCCGTCGCCGATCTCGATCAGCTCGCCGCGCGAGACGATCACCTCGCGACCTTCCGCGAGCGCGGCGAGCGCGAGCAGCAGAGCGCCCGCGTTGTTGTTCACGACCAGAGCCGCCTCGGCGCCGGTCAGCCGACGGACGATCGCTGCGACGTGGTCCTGCCGCGAGCCGCGCGTGCCCGACGCGAGGTCGTACTCGAGGTTCGAGTACGAGCGGCCCACCTCGAGCACGCGCTCGAGCGCAGCCGCGGGCAGCGGCGCGCGTCCGAGATTCGTATGCACGATCACGCCGGTCGCGTTCAGCACGCGGCGCAGCACCGGCCGGCGGACGGCGGTCAGCTCGTCGCGCAGGCGCGCGGCGAGGTCGCCAGGATCGGCGCCGGCGCGGACTTCCTCACGCGCGCGCGCGAGCACGACGCGAGCCGCGTCGATCGCGAGCGGGTCGCCTGCGCCACGCGCGAGCTCGTCCACCGACGGGAGGTCTCTCAGCTCCACGCCGGAAAGCGTACGCCTACTGCGCGTCTTCCTTGAACGCCGCGGATGGGTTGTCGGCGCAACGGCGCTCGTAGCACTCGAGCACGAGCCGCACGGCTTCCGCGGGGTCGTCGGTGGTGTGCAGCAGCTCGATGTCGTCCGGTGAGATCATCGCGTCGTCGAGCAGGCGACCCTTGATCCAGTCGACCATGTCGTTCCAGTAGCCCGAGTCGAAGAGGACGACGGGGAAGTGGCGGATCTTGCCGGTCTGGATCAGCACCAGCGACTCGTACAGCTCGTCGAGCGTGCCGAATCCGCCGGGAAAGATCACGAAGCCCTCGGACGGGCGCACGAAGCAGACCTTGCGCGCGTAGAAGTGGTCGAAGGTGTGCGAGATGTCGAGGTACGGGTTCGAGTGCTGCTCGTGCGGCAGCTCGATGTTGAAGCCGACCGAAAGCCCGCCGCCTTCCTGCGCGCCGCGGTTCGCGCCTTCCATCACACCGCCGCCGCCACCGGTGACGACTGCCCAACCCTCCTCGCCGAAGAGCTTGCCGACCGCGCGCGCGGACTCGTACGGCTTGCTGTCCTCGGGAACGCGCGCCGAACCGAAGAGCGCGACCGCCGGCCGGTCGATCAGCGCCACCTGCTCGAGGCCTTCGCGGAACTCGGCGGCGATCTTCGCCACCGACGCGTCGATGTCGAACGCGTGCGGATGGTCGAGGATCTGACGGTCGTCGGTCATAGCCGGTGCTGCGTCACATGCGACGCGATCATGCCGAGGATCAGCATCAGCGCCGTGCCGAAGTACATCGCGTATGCGGCGAGTGCGAGCCCGCGGCCGCCGCCCAGCCGGAGGTAGCGCGCCGACCGCCACACCGCGCCGCCGTCGAAGAAGCCGAACGGCAGCAGATTGAACAGGTTGAGGAAGAAGCCGAAGTACGCGAGCGCTTCGAGCAGCTGCGAGTGCTGCGACTTGCCGAGCAGGTAGAAGACGAATGCCGCGGCTCCGCCGAGGATCGGGCCGGCGATCGCGACGCGCACCGTCTGCCACGGATGGCCGCGCGTGTACTGCACATACGCCCCGAAGAACGGGATGAAGACCGGCAGCTTCGGATGCAGTCCCTCGCGCTTCGCCTCGATCCAGTGCCCCGTTTCGTGCAGCAGGATCAGCGCGACGACGCCGACCGCGAACTTCCAGCCGAAGAGCAGCGCGTAGGCGGCGACCGCGATGAAGATCGTCGAGAACTTGACGAGGATGAACGCGAACTTCGCGAGCGTGAAGCCGACTGCGACGATCGGCGCGAGCGCCTTGCGGATCCGGCCGCGCCAGTTCGTGCCGGTGTGAATCGGGTCGTACTGCGGCGGCTCGTCCCAGCGTCCGGGGTCGTCGTTCACGAGCCGCGCCCGATCCATTCTTCGCCGCCTTCGTAGACCTCTTTCTTCCAGAGCGGCACGCGTTCCTTGAGCTCGTCGATCGCGTCCTTGCACGCGGCGAGCGCGTCCTGACGATGCGGCGCGGAGACGGCGATCACGACCGACGTATCTCCGATCCCGACGCGGCCGACACGGTGATGGATGGCGATGGCGGTCAACTCGTATCGAGCCTGCAGCGATTCCGCGATCTCCGCCATCACCCGTTCGGCCATTCCCTCGTAGGCTTCGTAGTCGAGGTGCGTGACGGTTCTCCCGCGCGAGGCGATGCGCGTGGTGCCGGTGAACGTCGCGATTGCGCCCGCTTCGTCGGCGCGTACCTCTTCGACGACGCGGTCGAGCGACAGCGGCTGATCGCTGAGCAGGAACGCGCCGCCCGAGACGGGTGGGATCAGGGCCACCTCGTCTCCGTCGGCGAGCTGCTGGTCAGGCTCGGCGTACGCGCGGTTGACCGCGTACAGCAGCCCGGCGGGCTCGTCGCCGAGCGCGAGCTCCCGCCAGACGTCCCCGACAGAGCCCGCGTCGACCTCCTGCTGCGACCAGCCGGCCCGCTCGCGCAGGCCGGCGAAGAGGCGGACGCTCACGCGCGCCACGCGACGTCCCAGTCGTGGTGGCCGTAGTAGCCGAGGCTGTAGCCGAGCGTTGCGAGCGGTCCGAACACGTGCCCGTTCTGTAGCACTTCGAGCGATCCGTAGCCCTTGCGCTCACGGACGAATGCAACCGCCGTCCCACCCGGCGACCACACGGGCGACTCGTCCGCGAAGCCGGCCGGCGGCGCATCCAGCAGCGTGTGCGAGCCGTCGAGGCCGACCCGCCAGAGCTGCCAACGCGGGGCGAAAAAGTGCGCGTCGGTCGACTCGTGCTGCGCCTGCACGACGACGCTCTTGCCGTCGGGCGCGCAGTCGAGCGAGCCGAAGGCGCGCGCCGGGGCCTTCCAGAGGAGGTGCGGCTCCCAGCCGGGCGCGCGCGCGACCGCGAGGCGCTTGTTGTCGGTGGCGATCCGGTTGCCGCCGAGCGTGAGCACGAGCGTCGAGCCGCACCACGTGCGGTAATCGTCGCTGAGCAGGCCGCGGCCGACGGGGATGCCCTTGCCCGTCGAGACGTCGAGCGCGCGTAGCATGAGGCCGTCGGCGGCGTATGAGTCCGAGCCGAACGGGTCGATGAAGTAGAAGAGCCAGCGGCCGTCCGGCGACCACATCACGAGGCCGAGGGGGCCGGGGACGCCGCCGGGGACCTTCGAGCGGTCCTCGTGCATGCGTAGGACGGGCTTGCCGTCGACCTCGATCGTCTCTTCGCTCGACACGGCGTGGATCGTCGCGATCCGCCCCTGCGCCGAGCGGAGCGGGCCGCCGCCCGTAGGTGTGCAGCGGGCCGTGATCGTCGCGCCGCGGAAGGTCGCAGTCGGGCAGGCGGCGGCGTGCGTCGCGCCGCCCGTGCCTGCAGCCGCGAGCGCGGCCAGGGCGAGCACGCAGGCGAGGACGCGCACGTCCCGAGCATACTTCCGGCGATGGTCAAACCCGTCTACACCGCCGCGGACGCGCCGGGCGAGCTCGAGCTTCCCGGTGAGTACCCCTACACGCGCGGGCCCTATCCGGATATGTACCGCGGCCGCCCGTGGACGATCCGGCAGTACGCAGGCTTCGCGTCGGCGGAGGAGTCGAACGCGCGCTATCGCTATCTGCTCGATCACGGGCAGACCGGCCTCTCGATCGCGTTCGACCTGCCGACGCAGCTCGGCTACGACTCCGACGATCCGCGCGCGCTCGGCGAGGTGGGCCGCACCGGCGTCTCGATCGACTCGATCGCCGACATGGAGATCCTGCTCGCCGGCATCCCGCTCGGCGACGTGTCGACGTCGATGACGATCAACGCGCCGGCGTCGCTGCTCCTGCTGCTGTACGAGCTCGTCGCCGAAGGTCAGGGCGTTGACAGCGCGGTATTGCGCGGCACCGTGCAGAACGACATCCTCAAGGAGTACATCGCGCGCGGGAACTACATCTTCCCGCCGCGCGCGTCGATGCGGCTGACCACGGATCTCTTCGCGTATTGCGCCGAGCGGATCCCGTCGTGGAACACGATCTCGATCTCCGGGTACCACATCCGCGAGGCCGGCTCGACCGCGGTGCAGGAGCTCGCGTTCACGGTCGCGAACGGCATCGCCTACTGTGCGGCGGCCGTCGACGCAGGTCTCTCGCCGGACGACTTCGGTGCGCGGCTGTCCTTCTTCTTCAACGCGCACAACGACTTCTTCCAGGAGGTCGCAAAGTTCCGAGCCGCGCGCCGGCTGTGGGCGCGCGTGATGCGTGAGCGGTTCGGCGCGACGAACCCGAAGGCGCTCGCGCTGCGCTTCCACGCCCAGACCGGCGGCTCGACGCTCACCGCGCAGCAGCCCGAGAACAACATCGTGCGCGTCGCGATCCAGGCGCTCTCGGCAATCGCGGGCGGTGCGCAGTCGCTGCACACGAACTCGTACGACGAGGCGCTCGCGCTGCCGAGCGAGCGCGCGGCGACGATCGCGCTCCGCACGCAGCAGATCCTCCAGAACGAAGCAGGGACGACCGCGACCGCCGACCCGCTCGGCGGCTCGTTCTACATCGAGGCGCTGACCGACGAGCTCGAGGCGCGGGCGTGGGAGCTCGTGGCGCAGATCGACGAGCTCGGCGGCGCTGTCGCTGCGGTCGAGCAGGGCTGGGTACAAGGAGAGATCGAGGCGTCCGCGTTCCACTGGCAGCAGCAGGTCGAGAGCGGCGAGCGCCCGATCGTCGGCGTCAACAAGTACGCGTCTGAGTCGGAGCAGCCGATCGAGCTCCAGCAGATCGACCCCGATTCCGAGCGCCGTCAGCGCGAGCGCACCGCGAAGCTGCGCGCCGAGCGCAACGCGGAGGCGGCGGAGGCCGCACTTGTGCGCGTGCGTGAAGCCGCGCTCGGCACCGAGAACATGCTGTACCCGATGCGTGACGCGCTGCGTGCACACTGCACGATCGGCGAGATCTGCGGCGTGCTCCGCGCGGAGTGGGGCGAGTACGACAGCACGCGGTGAGGATTCTTCTCGTCTCCCAGATGTACCCCGGGCCGGAGGACCCCGACCTGGGCGCGTTCGTCGCCCAGCTCGAGCACGCGCTCCGTGCACGCGGGCACGAGATCGAGCTCGCGGTCCTCGACCGCCGCCGCGGCGGCAAGTCGCGCTACTTCGAGTTGCGCCGCCGCGTGCGCGCCGCCGGCCCGCACGACGTCACGTGGGCGCACTTCCTCGTTCCCTCCGGGCTGATCGCGTCGAAGGCCGACGGTCCGCTCGTCGTCACCGCGCACGGACGCGACGTGCGCAACGTCGGCGCCGTTCCCGGGATCGCACGGCTCACGGGACGCGTCGTCGAGCGCGCGTCGACCGTGATCGCCGTCTCCGAGTACCTGCGCCGCGAGCTCGAGGACAAGCTTCCCGCCGCGCGCGGCAAGGTCGAGGTCGTCGACTCGGGCGTCGATCTCGAGCGCTTCGCCGACGTCGCGCCCGCTGCAGAGCTCGAGTCGCCCGCATTCGTGCACGTCGGCTCGCTGACGGAGCGCAAGAACGTCGTGCGGCTCGCGGACGCGTTCGCGCGTCTCGGCCGTGGCTCGCTGACGTTCGTCGGCGACGGACCGCTACGCGCGCAGCTCGAGGGGCGCGACCGGGTTCGTGTCGTCGGCCGCGTCCCCCACGACGAAGTGCCGGCGTGGCTCTGCGCGGCCGACGTCGTGTGCGGGCCGGCGCTGATCGAGCCGTTCGGCCAGGCGATCCTCGAAGCGATGGCCTGCGCGCGCACGGTCGTCGCGACGCGCGTCGGCGGTCCGCCGGAGTTCGTCACCCCCGACGCAGGCGTGCTCGTCGACCCGCTCGACCTCGACGACCTCACGCGCGCGCTCCAGACCGCCGCCGCGATGCCGTCCCCGAACGAGGCCGCGCGCGCCGCCGCGGCCGAGCACGACGTCAGGCGCCAGGCGGAGCGGGTGGAGGCGATCCTCCTGCGAGCCGTTCGAGATCCGCAAGCCTGATCGCGACGAGCGGCCCAATGCTCTCCTCGAGGCCGTTCTCGCGCGCGACCTGGAGCGCCTGCTCGTAGCTCTGCCGGATCTTCTCGGCGGAAACGCCCTGTTTCAGGCGGTTGTCGCCGGTCAGCAGCAGGTCGTGGACTTTCTCCCGTGCGGTGGCCTCGTCGATGGCAAGTACCTTAGTGGCGGATGGCTGCCGAACGCGTACGCGTCGTGATCGCGGACGACCAGCGCCTGTTCGCCGAGGCACTCGAGGCGATCCTCTCCACCGACGCGCGGATCAGGGTCGTCGGCCGCGCCACAGACGGCCGCTCGGCGGTCGAGCTGGTGCGCGACGAGCAGCCTGACGTGATCCTGATGGACATCGCGATGCCGGTGATGGACGGGATCGAGGCCACCGAGGCGATCCGCGACGAGACGCCCGAAACGCGCGTGATCGTCCTGACCGGCTCCGACGCGCCGCACGACGTCTCGCGGGCACGCTCGGCGGGCGCGGCCGGCTACGTGACGAAGGATCAGATCGCGGGCGACCTCGTCCGCGCGATCCTCGACGCCGCGGGCGCCTGAGCCAGAACCTGAGCTACCCTCCCGGCGATGCTTCCCGTCTTCGCGGTCATCCACGTCATCCTCGCCGCCGGCCTCGTCGGGCTGATCCTGATGCACTCGGGCCGTGACACCGGCCTGGGCGGGATGGGGTTCACGCCTGCATCGGCGGGCGGCACGCATATCGTCGAGCGGAACCTGACGCGCCTCACGATCGGCGTCGCGATCGTGTTCTTCCTGAACACGATCCTGCTGTTCCACCTCCTCAAATAGCTCGCGACGCTTAGACTCACCGGCCCATGCAGCTGGCGGGTCTGCACCACGTCACATGTGTCTGCTCGGATGCCCAGCAGACGCTCGACTTCTATCGGCAGCTCGGCTTCTTGCCGGTCAAGAAGACCGTCAACTTCGACGACCCGCACAGCTACCACCTCTACTTCGGCGACGAGGTCGGCCGGCCCGGGACGCTGATCACGTTCTTCGAGTGGCCGCGCGCGGATCCGGGGCGGCTCGGCCGTGGCACGCTCGAGTCGGTCGGGCTCGTGTCGCCCGCCGTCCGCGAGCCCGTCGAGGTGCAGGATCCCGACGGCCTGCGACTACGGCTCACGCCTGGGGAGGCACCGCGCCTCGACGACGTCGTCGTCATCGGCAACCCGGATCTGTACGCCGGGGTCTTTTCCGAGGACGCGCCGATCGTGTTCGCGGAGCCGGTCGAGGAGGCCGCGCTGATCGGCGCAGGGACGACGCACCACATCGCGTGGCGGGTGACGACCGAGGCGGAGCAGCAGCTGTGGTTCGAACGCCTGAACGAGCTGGGGCTGCGGCCGACACCCGTGCAGGACCGCAAGTACTTCCGCTCGATCTACTTCCGCATGCCCGACGGGATGCTGATCGAGATCGCGACCGACGGCCCGGGCTTCCTCGTGGACGAGCCGGCCGAGTCGCTCGGCCAGGGCCTGTCGCTGCCGCCGTGGCTCGAGTCGGAGCGCGAGACGCTCGAGCGCGAGCTGCGCCCGATCGCCTAGCGGCGGGCTAGTAGCCGAGCCCGCCGAAGATCGCGAACGGGTTCCGCGGCAGGAACTCCCACGCGAGTCCGGCGCCCGGCTCGACATGCACGGTCGCACCGTCCGGCGCCTCGGCCTGGATGCGCTGGGCGAGCGCCTCGGCGTCGTCCTTGTCGTTCGCGCTCACGAGGAGGTATTTCCATCGCTGCGTCACCGACGTACCGCCCGCTTCGAGCCGCTTCGCGAGCTCCTCGGCGTCGTCGTGCGACCGGAGCTCGACGCGCACTTCCCATTCGGCGACGCCCTCCTCGCGCGACTCTTCGGTCTCCTCCTGCTCGAGCCGTTCGTGCTCCTGCCCGCTCGAGAGGACGACGCCGGGATCTTCCCAGCGCTCCTCGCCGGCGTGCCAGCGCTCGAGCTTCGGCTCGCCGCTCAGGCTGTGCTCGGTGAGCACCTCGCGCAGTGCGCGCTCGCCCGCCTCGGCGGCGCGGCGCGTGTCCGCGTAGAGGAAGAGGTTCGGCCCGTCGCTCGAGACGGCGACGCGGCCGCCGAGTTCGTCACGCAGCTCGTCGCGCACCTCGCGCTCGTGCAGTGCGCGCAGGATGCGGCCGGCGTTCTCCTCCTCGGGAAGCGTGATCGTGACGCGCCAGTCCTCAGCCATCATGCGCAGTCTGCCATGGCTACAATGCGCGCCCACGCGCTGGTGGCGGAATTGGTAGACGCGCAAGGTTGAGGGCCTTGTGCCCCTTGGGGCGTGGAGGTTCAAGTCCTCTCCAGCGCATGCGCGACGAAGCCGCCTCTCCGGGCGGCTTTTTCGTCTCAGCGGAGGCTGCCGCTCGCGGCGAGCACGCCGCCACGGTCGCCGGGTCCGCGGAGCACCCAGGCGATCCCGACCGCGATCGCGCCGCCTGCGAGGGGGCCGACGAGGTAGGGCCAGAAGTGAGCGAAGTCCCAGCGGGCGAGGTCGGGGCCGAACGAGCGCGCGGGGTTCATCGACGCGCCGCTGACCGGGCTCGACCAGAGACCGGCGAGGATGATGTAGCCGCCGACCGCGATTGCCGACAGCGGGCCGACGTTCTGCTGCTTCGAGGCCGTGCCCAGGATCGTGCTCACGAGGCCGACCGTGAGCGCGAGCTCGATCAGCATCGCCTGCCAGTCGGCAACCCCGGCGCCGGGAAGCGTGGCGCCGAGCTGCCCGTGATTCCCGAGCACGGCCCAGAGAAAGAGGCAGGCAAGCGTCGCGCCGGTGAGCTGGGCGAGGATGTAGCCGGCGACCCGGAGCCAGTGGAAGTCGCCGCGGAGCGCGAAGGCGAGCGTGACGGCCGGGTTCAGGTGCGCGCCCGAGACGGCGCCCATGAAGAGGATGACCGCCATCACCGTCAACCCGGGCGCCGTGACCGCGGCCGGGCGGCTGATCGCACCGTGACTGATCGCGCCGACCACGCCTGCGCCGGCGCCCGCGAGCACGAGCAGGAACGTGCCGAAGGTCTCGGAGAAGAGCCGCCGGGCATCGACCGCGGCCACGTGGTGCAGGCGCATCGGCCCGAGTCTCTCAAGCCGCGGTTGACGGCGTCCGCAGGAGTCTCTACCCTGGCAGCGAACACACGTTCGACCCTCGTCAGCGACCCCTCAAGGAGCGCGCGTGCTCACCGCCCGGCAACAGGAGATCTGGAACTACCTCGTCGAGTACGTCGACCGGCACGGCTACCCGCCCACGGTGCGCGAGATCGGCGAGCAGGTCGGGCTCGCGTCGCCGTCCACCGTCCACGCGCACCTCGCGAACCTCGAGCGCGCGGGCCTGCTGAAGCGCGACCCGACGAAGCCTCGCGCGCTGGAGCTGATCGGCCGCGAGCGGCGCGAGCCGGAGCCGCTCCACCAGGATGCGCCCGACATCGCGCGGCTGCCGCTCCTCGGTGAGATCGCCGCCGGCGGACCGCTCCTCGCCGAGCAGAACGTCGAGGGCTATCTCGCGATGCCGTCCTCCACGAAGGGCGACTTCCTGCTCCGCGTGAAGGGCGAGTCGATGATCGAGGCGGGCATCCTCGACGGCGACCTCGTGATCGTGCAGCGCGCTCAGGACGCACGCAACGGCGAGATCGTCGTCGCGCTGGCGGGCGACGACGAGTCGTTCGACGAGGCGACGGTGAAGACGTTCTACCGCGAGAACGGCCGCGTGCGCCTCCAGCCCGAGAACTCGACGATGGAGCCGATCTACGCGGCGCACGTCCAGCTGCTCGGCCGCGTCGTGGGGGTCTTCCGGGAGCTGTAGTGGAGATCGTCTCGTTCAACCGCACGCTCGACCAGGAGCTCGTCGCGCTGCTGCGCGGCGCCTCGCTCGAGTGTCTCGCCTGCGGCGAGTTCGTGATGCACGCGCAGGGCGGCGCGGTGTTCTGCCCGGAGTGCGGCTGTCAGCTCGCGGACGAGGGCGCGCTCGAATCCGGGCTAGAATTCACTGTGCAGGCCGGGTGACCGCGGCGCCGAGCTTCGGCACGGCGTCGAGGAAAGTCCGGACACCGAAGGGCGAGGACGCTCCCGTGAGGGAGGCGGCGAAAGCCGACGGAAAGTGGAACAGAAAACAGACCGCCTCGGACGGATCTCCGGAGACGTCCGCGGTAAGGGTGAAACGGTGGGGTAAGAGCCCACCAGCGTCGCGGTGACGCGGCGGCTCGCCAAACCCCGTCCGGTGCAAGGCGAACAGGGCCCGCTGAGGCTGCCCGCCGAGGGCCCGGGTAGCTGCCGAGATGGATGGTCACCCTCGACAGAATCCGGCTTACAGGCCTGCTACGGAGAACCCCCGTTCACGCGGGGGTTTTCTATTCTGGGGTCATGACCACACTCGAGAACCGCCCCAACACCGCGCTCATCGTCATCGACGTGCAGAACGGCGTCGTCGGCGGCGCGCACGAACGCGACGCGGTCGTCGCGAACGTCGGCAGCCTCGTCGACAAGGCGCGGCAGGAAGACATCCCCGTCGTCTGGGTCCGCCACACGAGTGAAGGGCTCCAGCCGGGGAGCGACGACTGGCAGATCGTCCCCGAGCTCGCGCCGGACGACGCCGAGCCGCTCGTCGAGAAGCGCTACGCCGACTCGTTCGAGGAGACCGACCTCGAGAGCGTGCTGTCGGGCCTTGGTGTCGGGCGGCTCGTCGTCGCCGGCGCGCAGACCGACGAGTGCATCCGCTCGACGCTCCACGGCGCGATTGTCAGAGGCTACGACGCGACGCTCGTCAGGGACGCGCACACGACCGAGGACCAGTCGGAGTGGGGCGCGCCGCCGCCGGAAAAGGTGATTGCGCACACGAACCTGTACTGGACGTACCACACCGCACCCGGACGAACTGCAGGGACGGTCGAGACCGAGAACGTCGACTTCGGCTAGTTCGCGAGCACGACGCGGCGCAGCGCGTCTTCTTGCAGGCCGTTCGCGCTCAGCGCCTCCAGCGTGACCGCGACCGGGTGCTTGCGGACGACACCCTTGCCGACC
>DATAUN010000141.1:0-2549 GCA_036268235.1 Gaiellaceae bacterium | reverse complement strand
GACGTAGCCGTCCCAACCGACGACGTCGAACGGGTGGTAGTCGATGACGTAGGTCTGGTAGCCGCCGCGCACGCGCACTTTCACCTCGTATTCGCCCTTGTCGCGGTGCGTGCGCAGGTCGGACGGCGCGTGGATGTCGCGGTGATAGAACGGGGCGTGCTCCATCAGCTGTCCGTGCTCGTTGCGGTAGCGCTTCGGGATGGTGATCAGGCCCGGCGTCTCGAAGACCAGGTAGCGCTGCTCGCCTTCCGGCGCGAAGCGGTACGTCGTGCCACGCGGGACGACGATGTAGTCGCCGGGCTTGTACGGCACGTCGCCGAAGATCGTCTCGAGCGTGCCGGATCCTTCGTGCACGAAGATCACTTCGTCGCCCTCGCCGTTCCGGAAGAAGTACGTCATCTCCTCGGTGGGGCGGCAGAGCGAGATCTCGACGTCGCTGTTCCACATCAAGAGCTGGCGGCCGTCGACGGCGTCGCCGCCCGCCGGGACGTCCCACGTGCGCAGGTGCCGGTGCGCGTGCGCGTCGGGCACCCACTCGTCGCGCACGATCGGCTCGAACTCGCCGCACGCGATCACGCGACACGGCGACTGGAGGTGGTAGAGGATCGATTCGAGGCCGGAGAAGCCCTCGAAGCCCATCACCTCCTCGGTGAGCAGCGTGCCGTTGTCGCGGGCGACGATGTGGCGCTTCCTGGGCAACTCGCCGAGACGCTGGTAGAACGGCACGCATGGAGGATATCGCCGCCCGCATCGAGCAGGAGGTCACGTCGTGGGAGGGCGTCACCGCCCACGCTCACCGGTTCGGTGGACGCGAGTTCCGGCTCGGCCGGCGCGAGCTCGGGCACCTGCACGGAACGCGCTGGGCGGACCTCCGTTTCCCGAAGGGGATCCGCGACATGCTCGTCGAGACCGGGCGCGCCCAGGCGCACCACGTGCTGCCGAACACCGGCTGGGTGTCACGGCAGATTCGCAGCGAGGACGACGTGCCGGAGATCGTCGAGCTGTTCCGGCTCAGCTACGAGCGGGCGCGCGTCGCGCAGAACGTGAACGAGGCGCGCGGCTAGCGCGCCTCGATGTAGTCCCGGAGATAGCGGATCTCATAGCTCTGCTGGTCGGTCGCGAACTTGACGATGTCGCCGATCGAGACGACCGCGACGACCTCAGCGCCCTCGACGACCGGCAGGTGGCGAATGCGCCGCTCGGTCATCAGCGACCGGCACTCGTCGAGCGACGTCTCCGGCCGCACCACGATCAGCGGGCTCGACATGATCTCGCGTACAGGAGTCTCGCGCTCGTCGCGGCCCTCGAGCGTCACGCGGCGCAGGTAGTCGCGCTCGGTGACGATCCCCTCGATCTGGCCGTCGATCGTGACGAGCAGCGAGCCGACATTCGCGTTGACCATCTCCCGGACGGCGTCGAGCACGGACACATCCGCGTCGATGCGGTACAGGCTGCGGCCCTTCTCCTCGAGGACGTCCGCGACAGTGTTCATGGCGCGCTCCTTCCGTTCGGCACTGGGAGCCCGGATTGTGCCATTCGCAACGTTTATCGTGACGGGTTGAGGAGCTCGGCGAAGCGCGCCGCGTCGACGTTGCCGCCCGACAGGACGATCCCCGTCGACGGCGCCGCGACGATTCCCTCGAGCACCGCGGCGAGGCCGACGGCGCCACTCGGCTCGACGACGAGCTTCAAGCGCTCGAACGCGAAGCGCATCGCCTCGACGATCTGGGCGTCGGTCACGGTGACGATCTCGTCGACGAGCCGGCTCGCGACCTCCCAGGTGAGCGCGCCGGGGGCATGCGTCTGCAGGCCGTCGGCGATCGTGCGCGGCACGTCGATCTCGACAGGCTCACCGCGCGCAAACGACTGCGCCCAGTCGTCCCCTGCCTCGGGCTCCACGCCGACGACGCGCGTCACGCCCAGCTCCTTGGCGATCGTCGCGCAGCCTGAGATCAGCCCGCCGCCCCCGACCGGCACGACGAGCGTATGCACGACGCCCGCATCCTCGAGCAGCTCGAGCGCGGCCGTCCCGGCGCCGGCCATGATCAGCGGGTCGTCGTAGGGCGGCACGATGTGCGCGTCGTCGCCCGCGAGCTCGGCGGCGATCTCCTCACGGTTGCCGGTGTAGCGGTCGTACATGACGACTTCGGCGCCGTAGCCGCGCGTCGCTGCGAGCTTCGACGCGGGGGCGTCCTCGGGCATCAGGATCGTCGCCTTCGCACCGAGGAGCTTCGACGCGAGGGCGACAGCCTGCGCGTGGTTGCCCGAGGAGTACGCGACGACGTTCGCGCCGTGCGGGAGCGAGGCGATCTTGTTGTACGCGCCGCGGAACTTGAATGCGCAGACGCGCTGCAGGTTCTCGGGCTTCAGGACGACGCGCTCGCCGAGCGTGCGCGAGCGGACGACGGGCGTGCGGTGCGCAACGCCGTCGAGCACGCGCGCGGCTGCGCGGACGTCGTCCGGCCCGATCATCCGACCGTGTTGCGGAGCACGCCGATGCCTTCGATCTCGAGCTCGACGACGTCGCCGCGCTGCAGCCAGCGTCCGTC
>DATAUN010000140.1:0-3695 GCA_036268235.1 Gaiellaceae bacterium | reverse complement strand
GAAGCCGTGCGCCGCAACGGCTTCGCGCTCGCGCGGCCGCCGGGACATCACGCGGAACGCGGCCGCGCGATGGGCTTCTGCCTCTTCGACTCGATCGCGATCGCCGCGCGCTGGGCGCAGGCCGAGCTCGGGATCGGTCGCATCGCGATCGTCGACTGGGACGTGCACCACGGCAACGGCACCGAGGACGTCGTGCGCGACGACGACTCGATCCTGTTCGCATCGATGCACCAGTGGCCGTTCTATCCCGGGACCGGCGGACCGGACGATCAAGGGCCGGCGCTCATCAATGTCCCGCTGGCGGCGGGCACCGCCGACGACGGCTACCTCGACGCGTTCCGCATCGTCGAGAACGCGGTCACGCAATTCGAGCCCGAGCTCGTGCTCGTCTCCGCGGGCTTCGACGCCCACCTCGACGACCCGCTCGCCGGGATGCGCGTCACCGCGGACGGGTTTCGCGAGCTCGCGCGCCGTTCGGCGCAGCTCGCGCCGCGCGTCGCCGTCGTGCTCGAAGGCGGCTACAACCTGCGCACGCTGCCCGACCTCGTCGCCGCGGCGCTCGACGGTTTCTCCTCCTAGAAGCGCAACGGCCGGCCTGGGGGCCGGCCGATTGCCGCAGAAAGGGAGATCGCCATCGGTGCTTGTACCTGACAGGGTCATCGGCACGCGCGGCCGCGACCGGAGCCGCGCCGTGGGGGATTCGCATCCCTCAGGCTGGGTGATTCAGCCGCTCGAGCGCTTCGCGCCGCGAGGAGACACCGAGCTTCGAGAGCAGGCTCTTCACGTGCGAGCGCACGGTGTGCTCGGAGATGAAGAGCCGCTGCGCGATCTCGTCGGTTCCGAGATGCCGGTCGAGCAGCAGCAGAACCTCGAGCTCGCGTGCGGACAGCACGCGGGCGACCGAATCGGGAACGCTCTTCGCCGCTGGGGCTTCGCGCACCTGGTCGAGCAGCCGCCGCGCGACCGCACCCGAGAGCGCCGCCTCGCCCTGGGCAATGCCGCGCAGGAAGGACACGATGCGCTCGGGCGGCTCGCTTTTCAGCAGGTAGCCGGCGGCGCCGCCCCGGATCGCGCCGAGCAGCGAGTCCTCCTCCTCCGACGCAGTGAGCACGACGACCTCCGCAGTCGGTGCGGCGTGACGCACGTGCGGCAGCGCCTCGAGGCCGCTCATCTCGGGCATCGACAGGTCGAGCAGCACGAGGTCGGGCTGGAGCTCGCCGGCCTGCGTGATCGCCTCCGCACCACTCCCCGCCTCGCCGACGACGTCGAACCCGTGCTGCGCGAGCAGCCCGGCGAGGGCGCCTCTCGTGAGCGGGTGGTCGTCGACGATCAGGACGCGTTCGGTCATGTGCTCAGCCGATTGTGCCGATAGGAGCGGAGATGCACCACGATCGCTGGGAAGGGTTCCTCTGGGGGCAGGTGCTGCTGTTCGGCCTGCTCGGGGCGTCGCTTGGCCTTTTCCTGACCTATCCGTCGCTGCGGGCGCCCTACTCGCTGCCCGAGCTGAAGCTCGTCCTGACGACGATCTTCATGATCGCCGGCGCCCTCGTCGCCGTGCTGACGGCGACGCGCTATGCGGTCGAAGGGCGCCGCTACGACCTTCTTCTCTGTCTCGGCTTCCTCGTCACATCGGTGTCGTGGGCGCTCTTCACGATCGAGCCGGCGATCGCGCACGAGTCCGCGAACCGGACCGAGCTGTGGGCGGCGATCGCGGGCCGGATGGCAGGCTGGGCCTTGATCGCATCCGCCCCGTTCGTGCGCGGCCGCGCACGCCATCGCCGCATCACGCTGTGGAACGGGATCTTCGGCTGCGCGGCGCTGCTGATCGTGATCGCCGGTGTGTCGCACTCGCTCGGCGGTGCGCTGCCGAACCTCAACCCGAACCAGGTCACCGACGTGCCCGCGTCGCTCACCGGGGCACTCGCCGCGCAGGGGCTGCTGCACCTGCTCGCGGTCGTCGGCTTCGGCAACCGCTTCCGGCAGAAGGCGGAGGACCTCGACTACTGGCTGGCGCTCGGCTCGACGCTGATGCTCTTCTCGTCGCTGCACTTCATGTTCACGCCGCTCGTCAACTCGGGCGACGTGTCGCAGGGCGACTATCTCCGGCTGCTCGCGTACGGCGTGCTGCTCGTCGGCGTGTGGCGCGCGATTCGCAGCACCGAGTTCGGACGGGCAGTCGCCGAAGAGCGAGCGCGCGTCGCGCGCGAGATCCACGACGGGCTCGCGCAGTATCTCTTTGCGGTGTCGACGCACGCCTCGATGCTCGAGTCGGGCGCCGACCTCAGTGTCGTGCTGCCGCAGCTCAAGGCGGCCGCGCTCTCGGCGCAGCAGGAAGCGCGCTACGCGATCCTCGCACTCTCGTCCGCGTCGGGCCGCGCGCCGTTCGACGCCGCACTTCGCCGCTACATCGACGTGCTCACCGCAGACGGTGGGCTCGAGGTCGAGCTCGAGATCGACGCGTCGATCACGCTCGGTCCCGACGAGCAGATCGAGCTCTTCCGCATCGTGCAGGAGGGCCTCGCAAACGCGCGCAAGCATGCAGGCGCCGCACATGCCTGGGTGCAGATCGGCGAGCGCGCCGGTGCGCGCTTCGTCTCGGTGCGCGACGACGGCGCCGGGTTCGAGCCTGCCGAAGGCGGCGCCGGCCAGGGGCTGAACAACATGCGCGACCGCGCTGCGTCGATCGGCGGCGCACTCTCGCTGCGCTCCGCCCCGGGCTCGGGCACCGCGCTCGAAGTGCTGCTCCGCGGTTAGCGCACCGAGCAGCCGGGCACGCACCGGCCATGGGAGTTCGGGAACGCGTCGTCGACGCAATCGGCGACCCGGTCAACGAGGCGGAGAAGCTGCTCGCGGAAGCGCAGCACGCCGACGAGCACACGCGGCTCACGATCCTGATGACCGGCTGGTTCCGCGGCCTCGCCGCGGCGCTCGAGGAGCTCGCGATCGAGCTCGACGAGCAGCACCGCCGCTGACGTCTCAGCGTGCGCAAACGCAGCGAACCGCGACTAGGCTCGGGGAATGCGGGTGCTCTGGGCGAAGGCGCCGTTCGTTCTGCGCCATCACCCGGCAATCCTCGCCGCCGTCGTCCTCCTGTCCGCGCTCGTCGCGCTTGCCGCGTCATCGCCGCCGCTGGTGCAGGCCGGCGTCGCGAGCGAATCGCTGAAATCGCAGCTTCGCTACTACTCGCCGCTCGCCGCAGGGCTCGACGTCACCGTCCCCATCGGGCCCACTGCACGCGATCGCGCGCGGCGTGCAGCGGCAGCGCGGTTCGCGCGCTCGATCCCGTACCTCGGCGCACCGGTCGTCTCGTCGTCCTTCATAGCGCTCGTTGCCGGCGTCCCCGGCAACGGCCTCATGGTGCGACCGCTCGCACGCGACGGCGCGATCGCACACGTGCACCACGACACTCCCGGCGACGGGAGCGGCGTGTGGATCTCGAGTGCGACGGCGGCTGGGCTGCACCTCCGGCCGGGCGGCACGCTCACGCTCACCGAGTTCACCGACACGATCCACCGGCCGGTCGTGCACCTCCGCATCGCGGGCATCTACCGCGAGCTCGACGCCGACCAGGGGAATCCGTACTGGCAGAACTGGGTGCAGGACATCCGCTCGCAGAATCCGAACTCCCCGCCGCCGCCTGCGTTCGTCCTCATGTCCACCTCGACGTTCGAGCGCATCGCACACACGCTCACCCC